>JADFAK010000019.1 GCA_015665315.1 Flavobacteriales bacterium
GTAGCATGCCCCTAGGTTTCCTTAAAAAGGGTGAATTGTCCGCCCTTGGTGCGCAAGAAGATGTCCGTATTGAGCGGTGGCAATTCTCGTCCGCGAATATACCTGCTCGAAGCAATTTTTACCATATTTCGAATCGAGTCGGCGACACTTCCTTGCCCCCTCATTCTGCTTCCCCATAAACTTTCATTTAGCTTGCCATTGTGGGTTTGTTTAATGAGCATGAGTACTTTTTCGGCACGATCTGGAAAAGCCAGTCGCAACCAATCTTCAAAAATCGACGCTACTTCTCCGTTGAGTCTAAGCATGATATAAGTAACCGTATTTGCTCCTGCTTCTCCTATGGTTTTCACGAGTTCAAACACTTCATGGCTGTTGATACCGGGAATTATAGGTGCCATGTTGACGTTGACCGCAATTCCGTTTTCGGTAAGCGTGCGCAATGTAAGTAAGCGCTGTTTCACAGTGGCCGTTCGCGGCTCCATCTTTCTGCGTGTTTCCTCCGACAGTGTGGTGATGGATAGTGTGACGCGCAACAATCCAAGCGCATTGAGCTCTTTGAGTAGATCTAGATCGCGAAGGATCAAACTATTTTTGGTGATAATCGACACCGGGTTTCTGTATTGAAGAAATACTTTTAGCAGCTCTCGAGTAATCTCCATCTTTCGTTCGATGGGCTGGTAGCAATCTGTATTTCCAGAAACCATCACGACCTGTGGCTCCCATTTTTTCGACTTAAACGCTTTGGCCAAAAGCAGGGGCGCGCTTGGTTTGTAAAGAATATTCGTTTCAAAATCTTTGCCGGGTCCATATCCCCAATATTGATGGGAATTACGCGCGTAACAATACACGCACCCATGCTCACATCCTTGATATGGATTTATTGAATAGTCAAACGAGAGGTCACTACTGGTGTTTTTACTGAGGATCGTTTTCGGAAAAACTTCAATGAAATTTGTTGTGTTCGACTCTATTTCTTCCTTTTCTTCATAGCAATAATTCTTGTACGCATCTTCCAGCACGTAGTTAGTTCGATTGAATTTATTATCGGGATTGCTTTGAGCTCCCCTGCCTTTCTCCAAATTCCTTTGCATCGCATCTAACTTTCGATTTCCCATTGTCGAGAAGATTTTTCTACCTCTTGTGAGTGCCGTATGCGGGTTGTGGTGCGTGAGTCCGAGAATCGAGGATCTTCAATAATGTCCAACTTATGCATCGAAGTCGTTTCTATATTGATGCAATCGAACTCTTCGATAACCATTCCTTTGATGACATAAATTCCCCGTCCGCGAAATGGATACTGCTCGGCCACAGGAGGAAAATGAACTGTGTCCAACCACGCTCCTTTTAAATCCAAAAAAGTTCCGAAGTACATTCCTTTCCCATTGTGGGTTCTCGTATTCTTGATTGTTACCAGGTAACCAGCAATTTCTACTTCCTTGCCTATGTAGTTGGGTAAATCGGCAGCGAGTAATGTGGAGGGTTTTTCTTGGCGCAGGAGCGCAAATGGATCTTCCAGTGAAAATCCAAGCAACTCCAATTGATCAAAAACATCTTCTGCCAGTTCCGACGACAAGACAGGAAGTTCGAATGAGCGCGGCTGCTCGTAAAACAAAGTGAGTGATTGGTTGACCTTCTTCTTTGCCTTTCCCAGCAGGAAGTGTGATTGCCACAACAACTCTTTCTTTGTTTTTCCGCTGAATCTAAATGCCCCAATGCGGACTAAAATTGCCAGTTGCTCTTGCGACAAATTTACCCTGCGGACAAAATCTACCAAGGACTCAAAAGGCCCTTCTTCCATCCTATTGGCTAAAAGCAACTCAATGGCATGGTGCTCTAGTTCCTTCACCAAACCCAATCCGAGAAAAATATCCTTTCCATATATGACCGTCTCGGCGCCCGACCGATTCACGCATGGGGCTTCAATCGTCGCCCCATGCATTCGGGCTTCGTGAACATATAACTCTGTTCGATAGAATCCGCCGAAATTATTGATCGTGGCCACCATGTATTCGAGTGGGTAGTAAGCTTTCAGGAATAAACTCTGGTAGCTCTCAACAGCATAGGAAGCCGAGTGTCCTTTGGCGAAGGCATAGCCGGCGAAACTTTCTATTTGTCTCCATATTTCATCCACCAATTTTGGTTCGTGCCCCTTCTCTTCTGCCTTTCTAAAAAATGCTTCTTGGGCCTTTTTAAATTCCTCTCTAGATCGAAATTTGCCCGACATACCCCGTCGCAATACATCGGCCTCCCCCATATCCAAACCAGCAAAGTAATGGGCTACCTTGATGACATCTTCCTGGTAAACCATCACACCAAAAGTCTCTGGCATGATATCTAATAAAATGGGGTGTGCGTCTTTTCGCCGCTCGGGAAATCTAAACCGTAGAATATACTCCCGCATCATTCCACTCCTCGCAACCCCCGGCCTAATCACCGAACTGGCCGCCACCAAGCCCAAGTAGTCGTCCACCCGAAGCTTCCTCAATAACATTCTCATTGCGGGCGATTCCACGTAGAAACATCCGATAGCCTTAGCGTTACGAAGCATGTCTTTGATGCGTTCATCTTCCTTGAATCGCTTGATGTCGTGTATGTCGATAAGCTCTTCTTCAGGCCGATTGATTTTGACTATTTCCACGGCATCCTTGATCTTGCCCAGTCCGCGCTGACTAAGAATATCGAACTTGTACAGCCCCACATCTTCGGCCACGACCATATCAAATTGGGTCGTGGGGTAACCTTTGGGAGGTAGAAATGTCGCCGTGAACGATGTGATAGGCGTGTCGGCAATGAGGATTCCTCCGGCGTGGACACTGAGGTGATTTGGGAATTCTTGGATGAGGGTGCTGTATTGCAATACCAACTTGGCCAATTGGTCTAGCTTCTCCATGCGGAAACGACCCTTGGTGAGCACATCAATTTCATGTTTGGGCAGACCAAAAACTTTGCCCAGTTCGCGTACAACTGCCCGATACTGAAAAGTGCTATAGGTCGCAATGAGCGCAACATGCTCAAACCGATCGAAGATATAGCGTGTCACATCATCTCGATCGGTCCACGAAAAATCGAGGTCGAAATCAGGTGGATTCTTTCGATATAAATTGATGAATCGCTCAAAATACAAGTCCAATTCAATGGGATCGACATCTGTAATACGAAGAATGTAAGCCACAACGCTGTTGGCCCCACTGCCCCGGCCGACGTAGAAATATCCTTTGCTTCGGGCATAGGACGTAATGTCCCAATTGATGAGAAAGTAGGAAAGGAAATCTTTTTCGCGAATAATATTCAACTCCATCTTTACTCGCTCAAGTATCTTCTTGGTCGGTTTTGGATAGCGGTAGGCCATTCCCTCCTTGCACAGCTTCTCCAAGAGAAGGTAATCATCAACCTTGCTGGTCGTATAATACTGCAGGTTTTTATGTGGCTGCTCGGTGCCGAAAGTGAAGTGAATCGAACACTGACTGATTAGTCGATTGGTATTGTCAATAATCTCTGGAAAATCCTCAAAATGGGCACGCAGTTCCTCGGGCCGACTCATTAGGTGCCATGGTTTTCCTTCTTCAGACGTGGGAAGTTTACTTAGTAGTGTATTGTTGTCAATTGCTCTTAGTAAGCGGTGCGCATTGAAGTCCCTTTTATTGCGAAAACTCACCGTTTGTAAAATCACCATCTTGTGCGACATTCCCAACCATGGTGATAACCTCAGCTGGGGAAGTTGTTCGCTATGAACCCCCACGAATTCATGGTCTTTCAAATCTTGTCCGCGATAAGACTGGAAGGGGTATACCACAAAAGCATTTTCAAAATGGGGAGCGCGGCAGTCAAAAGCTTTGTGTCGATGAATATGCTCGCTCAGATGTTCATTGAGTTCGCGATAGCCCTCATTGTTTTTGGCAATACCCACATACTTTTGATCTGCCCCATTTCGAAAATCGACACCTACTACTGGCCGAATATTTCGCTTCTCACTAAGCCGAACAAAATCGAGGCATGCCGACGTATTATTGATATCGGTGAAAACCAATGACTCTAGGCCAAAACCAACAGCTAGGTCTAGCAGTTCAACGGGTTTGAAAGTCCCATATCGCAGAGAGTAATATGAATGACAATTGAGGTACAAAACGACGGATTTCGAAAGTGACTGCGCTGAATCATTTGCGCGAAGCGAGAAAAAAATTAGAACAACTGCCCTTGTTCGCTTTCATCTTGTTTTCTCGTCCGCGCCCGCGACTCTCCCATTCCAAAGAGTTCAATCTCCTTGTAAATCTCAAATTCAAATTCCTTGTAGATTCTTTGGCCGACAGGCTCTAGGAGGTGCGACCCATTCAACCGAGGGTTCTTGATGTCGGAAGAAATTGGATAGGCATTTAGTCGCTCTGCTGGAAACGGCTTGAGCATGGAAGTCACTTCTCCTAAAGGCAGACTAGGGTCGATCCAATTTTGCTCTTCATCGGGGGTTAAGATGACGGGAGATCGATGGTGTCCAATTCGGGTCATTAGGTCGTTGGCTACTGTAGTTATGACCGCAAATGAGTTGATCACTTCGCCAGTAGTTTCATTGACCCAACTGTCCCAAATTCCCGCCATGGCAAAAGGGCGTTCTCCATTGCGGAGATAGACGACATAGGGTTTGTTGAGTTTCTCTTTTTTAGGTCCTTCAATAAAACAATCGGCCACGACCAAGCATCGTTGAGAGCGAATTGATTTTCGGAACATCGGTTTATTGATAATCCCTTTCTCTCCAGTATAGTTCGGGTCGTCTTGTTTGTTGTGATCCCCTTCAGCCCGAGCATTGATCATGTAGAATTGCTTTTTGGCCCAGGCAGGAGTAAAACCAAACTGAAAAAATTGCAGGTCGTGCGGCTTGTCTCCTGTTATTACAGGAGCATACTCACCATGTGAAATATTCGTGTTCGGCTCGTACAGTAGGGGCTGACTAGCTTGAACATTGAACCGTTTTTCAATGGCTTTAATCTTGGTTACCGTGGTATATCTTCCACACATCGCTGATAATTTATGAATTATTACTGAATCATCTAATGGTCAAGCTGGTCGTTTTACGTTGATTTGGCCGACTTACGATTTTCTATTTGCCAATAGGATGGGCGGCTCTCCATTGAATGGATTTGGTCCGCCAATCGTTCTTGCCCCCATCCCCGCCGCTGAGACAATTGCCCGGTCGCCATAGCGTATTCTCATGCGATCCATGGCTTGATAAAGATTGACCCGCTCTTCTGTATCGTCAAACAGATTAATTTGATAGCCTCCTCCAACAAGGTGACTAAACCTAACACCTACTAATCGGACCAATAAACGCCTGTTGTACAGTTTATCGAATAGCTCCATAACTTGCGGAAAAAGGATGTGATCGGCCGAGGTATAGGGTATTCTTTTTTGAAGGGAGTAGGTATTGAAATCGGAGTACCGGATTCGAACCGTTACGCAGGCCGTTAATTTTTGCCCTCTTCGCAATTGAAATGCCAGGTTTTCTGCCATGGCCGCGAGAATTCCCTTCAACTTCCCGATGTCAATGGTGTCCCGTTCAAAGGTTCGTTCGGTGCTAATTGACTTCCGCTCGTTATACTGGACAACGGGACTATTATCCAGTCCTCTAGCCTTTTTCCATATCATGATTCCATGCTTTCCCAGAACCGTCTCCATCAGCTCCATTGGCATCTCCTGAACCGTCTGCACAACCTTAACCCCCAAGTGCCTGAGTGTCTGATAGGTTTTATCACCCACCATGGGGATTTTCTTTACCGACAACGGCGCTAGGAAGGGCATTTCCTCTCCTCTACATACTTGGATTTCATTGTTCGGCTTAGCTTCACCAGTGGCTATTTTAGAAACTGTTTTGTTGTTGGACAAGCCAAATGAAATGGGCAATCCCGTCTCCCTAATTATCCGTTGTCTGAGCTCATGAGCAAACATCATACAACCATAAAACTTATCCATCCCACTTAAATCGGCATAGAACTCATCGATGGAGGACTTCTCATAGAGCGGAACATGTTCTTTGACGATCTCTGTTACCATTTGAGAATATTTCATGTAGTTCGACGAGTTTCCTCGAATGACTATAGCCTCGGGGCATAGATCTCGTGCAAGCTTCATGGGCATCGCTGAATGCACTCCAAAAGACCTCGCCTCATAACTGCATGAAGCTACCACACCACGGTCGCTCGTGCTTCCAATAAGAATAGGTAGATCTCTTAAACGGCTATCCATAAGCCGTTCCACCGAAACAAAGAATGTATCGAGATCCAAGTGCATGATTGATCTCTCCTGCATAATGGGTCAATTGAAATAAGTAACTCGAAATAGGTAATTCTCTCGCAAAAGAGGGGATGCTAATTTAATCTGTTTTTTAATTCTCGCTAATTATTTTAGCATTTTATTTTTGTGTCTAAGAATGATTTAAGAATTTGATTTCCATCAAACTCATCAAAAACAAAGAGTTACAGCGAAAATTTGGGCACAAAAAAAGCCGCTTAAAAAAGCAGCTCGATATCAAAATAAAAGGAAGGGACTAAATCGTCGATGTAGATCCACGTTGTGTATCACTGTCGTCTTCATCTTCATCATCATCCTCATCTGTAATACCGCCAGTATCATCGTCCTCATCGTCGTCATCCACATCATCGCCTCCACAGCCTGCCGCGGAATCGTCGTCAACATCCATATCATCACCATCTAAAGCACGGTAATCCAACTGCTCAACATCGCCAGCAGGGTCAATCACGTCCAACTTCGTACAGCCTGTAAACACCAAGGCCATAACGAACAAAAGGGTCAATATGTAGGTAATATTTTTCATTCCAATATGAGGTTGCACTTCACAACACCAACAAATATAGTGAAGATCAGTCGGTTAACCAAAATTAATTGGGGTAAATCTCATGAAAATTTATCGGTAAAATTATCTTCACTTCAGTACCCGAAACGGCATCATTCACATCACGAATCTCATACGGGCCGCGCAATTCAACGCGTTCACCACACATCTTATTTAACAGTTCTATGCGGCCAGAAGTAATCGACATCCCTTGAGAAATATGACTTTCACTGGCTTGTTTATTCCTCAAACTTGTCTCAATACCTATACCGTTATCCGTGATTGTGAATTCGATACTACCATTTGAACGTGTTATACGGATCAATATTTCTCCGGGTTCCTCTTTTGGCAAAATACCATGCCAAATACTATTCTCCAAGAAGGGTTGAAGCAGCATAGCCGGGACTTTAATGCCGTCTTGATCAACATCTTCCCCAACCTCAACTTGGTAGGAAAACTTGTCTTGAAACCGCATATGTTCCAGGGTGAGATACAATTCCAATCGCTCTACTTCATCCCGCAAGGAGGTGAGATTAACTTGTGAGCTATCCAAGTTCTTTCGAATGAGTTTGGCAAAAGCCGACAAGTACTTATTGGCTGCTAATCGATCTTGCCGATTGATGTAATACTGAATAGAATTAAGAGCATTGAAAATAAAATGTCTGTTCATGCTGGAATTCAGGGTTTGTTGCTCAAGCAGCAGCATTTTCGAACGGTACTCGAATTTTTCCTTTTCCAACTTTGTTATCAGTTCTCTCTTGCGGCGTTGATACACCAACAAAACAAGTCCCACAGCCGCTCCAACACTCAGTAAAACAAACCACCAAGACAACCAAAATGGCGGGGCAATGCAAAAGCGAAAAGACACATCTTCACTCATAGACCCCGCCTTTCCCAGCGTCCTGACCTTGAACGTAAATTCATCAAACGGCAGGTTGGAATAGTTGGCAAAATTTGCCGTCGTCACAGGTTGCCAATCTCGATCAAAACCTTCCAACATGAATTGATATCTCACATCTTCAGGATAGGTCATGCTTATACCATCAAAGTAAAATGTGAAGTGGTTCTGATCATGGCTAACCTTGAGAAAATCCGGTAAGGATGCGCTCGATGAAAACTCCACATCCAAATCATCCCAGTTGGGGGTTTCCAAGTTAATTGCCAATGAAGTCAGATAAATACGGGGCTTGATCAGCTCAGGGCTTCGCACACCAGCATCCATATCAACTCGAACTAAGCCGTTGGCCGTTCCAAACCAGAACTGGTTCTTGCTGTCCAAAAAAGTAGCATTCAAATTCGTTTCCAAATCGACCAATCCATCCTCTATCGTATAGTGATCAAAATGTAACTTGTCTATTTCCTGGCCAACAAAACACCTAAATAATCCATCATTACTTCCTATCCACATTTGATCATCGATGCTCTGAATAAAATTGACCAAAATATTCGCCTGTTCGCCAGGGGATACCGCGAGCCATTGATCCCCAACTAAAATACTCAAACCTCCACCTGTACCAGCCCAAATTCGTCCATAGGCATCAGAAGAAATACAATAAGTAGACATATCGGCTAGACCATCATCGGTCGTGTATTGTCGGACACCTTCTTTTCCAATTCGCCACACTCCCTGTTTACTCGCCACCCATAAGTCATCGTTTTTATCGCTTGTAATTCCACGAGCTCTAACTCCTCGCAAGGCATCAATGCTTTTGAAATTAGTCGAAGACAAAGAGTCCAAATAATTAAGTCCAGTAGATGTTCCTACCCACAACCTGGCTTCTGAATCTTCATGTAGACATAATATCTTGGAGCTTAGTAATCCATTCTCTTTTCCAAGGGCCTCAAATTCTCCTCCAGAATAGCGCACTAAATTATTCGAAGAACCCAACCACATTTGCCCAGAGGAATCATACAAGCTGCTCCAAAATCGCTTGTTATTCGTGGTGTACTGGTCCAAATTAAAATGCTCAAATTTCCCCTCATACAATCGGCAAACTGCATTGTCGTAGCTGGCAAACCATAGCGCACCGACGGAGTCTTCAGCAACCGACATGATGGCCGAACTACAGAGACCATCTTCCGCGGTGAAGGTCTCGAAATTATCGCCGACAAATTTTACCAAACCACCACCCTGTGTCGCGATCCAAATATTCCCTTCATCATCTTCCAAGGTCTTACGAATATCATCGACTGGCAGACCACTATAGGTTGAATAATTCACCACTCGAGATCCCTTGAGTTTCGTGAGTCCGTGAATCGATGAGAGCCAAATATTGTTGTTGTGATCGACTAGCACATCCGCCATAGTTGAGCTGATGAGTCCGTCCAAGACTGAGTATTCTTTCACAACACCATCCTGAATGGAAAGCAATCCGGGATTTTTACAAGCCACCCACAAGGTGCCCTCGGAATCATACTCGGCGTCAAACAGCACTGTTTCTTCCGTGACATGGTAGATTTCATGAACCTGCATCCCTACCACTTCAAGGATGGCCTCGCGAGTAACCAAAACCCATTCCCCATCACTAGTCCTCAATATCTTCTTGATGTTTTGCTGAAAGCCCCCGTGGTCCGATTCAATGGGCACAAGGGTCTCCCCATCAAAGACCAACAATCCAGCATTGGTTCCTATCCACAAAAGTCCAGTGTCCAGTTGAACCATGTCATTGACTTGGGCCTCTGCGAGAGATTCGGGAAATAGGAAGTTGAGAATTGTATCCTTTTGCAGGATCGAAATTCCCCCTCGAGTTCCGAATACTATTCGATTATCCTTGAGTTGACAGATGCTATTTATGTGCGTACCGAATAAGCCATCTTTGGCTGAATAATTTACAAACTCACGCCCATTGAACTGGCTAGCTCCACCAAGTGTGCCACACCAGAGATAGCCCTGTGCGTCCTGAAACACACATTGTACTTGAGATTGGGCCAGTCCGTCGGCACCCGTATATTGAATGAAACTGTATTTCTGAGCATTGACAGTTCCTCCAAGAAGTACTAGAAAGAAAAAAAGTGAGAGTATTCTCATTACATAGCGGCTAATCGATCGAGGAACGAAGGTAACTTTCTCCTTGAAATAGGAATTTCAACTTCGTTGCTCATGATTGCCACGTTGCCTTCAGATCTCTTGAATTCTTTGAGATGATGGGCAATATTGATAATGTGGGATTTATGCGTGCGAAAAAACATCTGATCACTCAACTTGTCCTCGTAAACTTTGATGGTTTTCGAACTTAAATATTTGCGATTCTCGGTGAGAAAAATAGTTGTGTAACTCTCGCTTGCTTCTAGATGAATGATTTCCGAATTCTTGACTATGGCCATTCCATCGCGTGTAGGTATCGATGTCTTTTCAGAAGAATTAGCCATAGCCATATTCTCCAGAATCTGCGTAATACGATCTTCACTTAGACCGCGTCCTGCTCGAGCCTTTTTGTGCTGAAGAGCCTTTTGAACTGCCAGTTGCAAATCTTCAATATTAATCGGCTTTTCAAGATAATCTATGGCGCTTTCTTTAATCGCTTTGAGGGCAAATTCATTATGAGCTGTAGTAAAAACAACCGCAAACTTCCGGTCCTCTACTTGCTGAAGGAATGAAAATCCATCTTCACCGGGCATCATGATGTCTAGAAAAACCAAATTAGGATTCAACTCATCCACAAGTTTTCTTGCTTCCGCCCCGCTTGTTGCCATGTCCATTACATTTACCTCAGGGCAAAACTCCTCGATCAGCATTTTCAAATTCTCTCGGGCAAACTGCTCGTCATCGACGATTATGGCATTGATCCTATCAGACATAAGCTCAGAATTAAAGGATGAGTAATGCTGGAATTTAAAGAATTAACAGTCATCGAAAAGGGGCAAACCGATCAAAGCACCTGTTCACGAAACCATCGGTAGTAAACGCGAAACCATCGGTAGTCTCTAGCCTAATTTTTTCGCTTGTGTCAGAAACTCACTCAATCTAGCTCGTGCAATAGGCACACTGGAACCATCGGTCATTATGGCGAAATGCCCGTCTTGGCTAGAATACTCTTTGAGGTGATCTAGGTTCAGAATATGAGATTTATGAATTCGAATAAACCTTTCAGGATCCAACAAATCCTCGTACGTTTTCAACGTTTTTGTGTCGAGGTACTTGGATCCATCGACAAAGAAAAAAGCCGAACAACCGCCATCGGCCTCAAGTCGAACGATATCGACTGTGTTGATGATATTAAACCCTTTGCTGTGAAAAAGGGTGAGCTTAGCTGGCTTTCTTCGATCGAGCATGTTGGAAGTTAATTCCCGCATACTTTGCAAGTACAAGTTCAAGTTTGCGTCAGACTCGGCGAATGACTGCTGATAGTCCACCAACTTAGAAACGGCATACTGCAGATCCTCAATATCTATAGGTTTAAGCAAATAGTGAATTGCATTTGCGTTTAGCGCCTCAATCGCATAATCCTTAAACGCGGTAACAAAAACTACTTGGAAGGCCTTCTTCTCTATACTCTCCAAAAGCTCAAAACCTTCTGCACCGCTTGGCATGCGAATATCGAGAAACACAACTTGGGGACGGAGGGATTCTATTTTTTGTCGGGCTTCATCCACTCCACCTGCGACTCCAATGACCTCAATCTCGGGACAGAACTCCTCGAGCATGAACTTCAAGTTCTCTCGCGCAAGGGATTCGTCATCGACAATTAAAGCAGAAAGTCGTTTCCTAATTTCCATGAAAGCACACTTTGGGCACTAAATGTAGTCAACAATCAAAAACCACGGGTAAAAATGCAAAGAATTGCCCCCTAAACCGAAACATGTAACCAAGAGGGATGAATCACGTACAGGAAACTACCTAACCAATCTCGCTAGAATTATGTTTTCCTTCTTTAATCCGATTAAACTCTCATTCGACGATTCTCAGAATTATCTCGAAATTGATTACGAGCCGCGGTCATCTAAGCCCATCTACGATATTTGTGATCTTCATGGCAAGATTATTAAAACAGGCAAATTCACTTCTGAAAGAATAAAAGTTGCGGTGAATGACCTTCTTAATTCGTATTACGTACTCTTAATCCTAGATGGCGACGAAATAAAAACACGCCGCTTCGAAATCAGCCGTAAATCGAACATGGCTAGCTAAGGACAGGTGGCTCCGAAAAACTGCAGCATAGTAAGCAAATCCAACGAATCAGTCGTACCATCACCATTGATGTCGGCCACACAATTCGAGGTGCATCCATAATCTGCCAAGCCAACAAGTAAATCTTGAAGGTCTACGACGTTGTCGCCGTTAAAATCTGGCGGACAATTATTCACACACGCCGGAGGTGCATTGAACAATCCAAGTATTGTAAGCGAACATCCAGGCTCATCTGAAAACTGCGCTGTCACATCCACCGGCGCACCATTTGCCGGCAGGCCAGTCAAGAAAATTAACATGGGGCTAGGTTGAATCGCGTATGATTGACCGTTCACATCCAAGGTTCCGGTCGCGGGAGCAGTCACATATTCTATAGCTATTTCCTGAATAAACTCATTTTGATTGCACACACCCTGAATTCCGGGGAGCATTGAAATAATCTGACAAGGCGGAGGACTTCCCTCCCAAAGGCTCACTCCATTTTGTGTTCCATTTCCCGTGTATGTAAATGGAGAAACGTCGGTCACAAAATCTCCCAAACCCCAAATCCCTTTGGCCACTGCAACCGCTTCATATCCATTGCCACCACTTCCCCATTGGACAAAATCCTCCAAATCATCAGGTGAAAGTACATCGGCCGAAGGCAAGTAAAGATCCATATCCGTTCCAGTAGGATCAGGACTCCATGCATCCCATTGGAGGACAACTGTGGACCCTGGAGCAAGATTTAATGCGCCCGAAACGACCGTCATGTTGGACAATGTTTCACATACTAACTCCGAACAAAGCTGGTAGGTGGAAAGATCAATGCTACACGTTCCATAATTCTCAATAGTCACTTGTTTCAAGGCTGTGTCAATTGCGACCAATCGGTTATTCGTGCAACATGGTGAAGGTGCCGTAAACACGTCGGAGGCGTTGAATGTGCAACTTCCATCGGCTGTAAATGAGACAGCGATGTCGACCGATAACCCATCGGATGGAAGGTTGTTCATAGTCACGGTTTGCGGACTGCTGAGGATGGGGTAATTTGACCCATTTATCGTGATAAATCCGGATGCTGGGGGATTGATAAAAGACACTTGAATTTGCTGACTGTAGGTGTTTGTGGCCGGATTGCAAGGGAATTGATTGGTGGCCACGACCGACTGAATTTCACACCCACCTACGATCCAGGCCATGTCTTCAAACATGCCATAGGTAATTGGACCTGGGCTATGAATCGCTTCGGCTGAACCAAGGAAGGGAGTCATAAGCGAATTGGCATTTCCCGACGGGTAGGTCGATTCATTGAGATGCGAATAACTCGATCCGCCGTTCCATGAACTTGGGGCGTACAATCGCGGGCGCGTACCACCGTTGGCAGTCATAGCGAATGGACCAAACCAATACACCGAATTTGATGTGAGAGCATCTCCTAAAGCTGTTGTCCCACTCGCATACGAGATTATATCGGTTCCATCACCTTCCTCAGCAAATCGATCATAAATGTATGGGCTTCCCGCAGTGCCATA
This sequence comes from Flavobacteriales bacterium, assembly GCA_015665315.1. GTDB lineage: Bacteria > Bacteroidota > Bacteroidia > Flavobacteriales_D > Sanyastnellaceae > JADFAK01. The sequence continues at coordinate 13,481 of JADFAK010000019.1, forward strand.
GGATCCAACTCCACCAGAAACGTTTCCAGAACCAACAAAACCGAGTCCGTGACCAAGCTCATGTAACACCACAGAAACGAAATCATATTGTCCACCAGGCGTGTTTCCATCGGTACCATAATACCAATTGAAGTCGGTATTAAACGTACAAGTAATATCGTCTTGTCCAGCAGCTAGATCGACACCGGCTAGCTGATTGGCAAGTGCAATGGGATACCACGTATTGGCTTGAGGAGCACCGGAAAAATTTCGCCGAAGGGTCACGGGACCTGCGAAGCCCAAGGTACTACCTCCGAGGGAAGACATAGTGGCATCTATATGAATGGGAACGCCGGAAGTTAGATTGGCAGCCCAAATGTCGACCGCATAGGCGAAGGCTGCCTGTTGCGTTGCTGTGAATCCGTTGTAGGTTACATTGATTACAACCGCTCTATCGGCTCCTGGGACAAAGTGAGCCGGTGGAGGAACGAAACTAAACATGTCTTGATCCAGCGCTTGCAATCCATGTTCACAGTTACTCTCATGATAATTTTGAAGACCGCAAATCATTTGCGCGCATGCGCCAAACGAAAAAAGAGTGAAAACAAACAACAATGATAGGGTAGAAAGAGCTCTCATGACCGTGGACGTTATATAGATAAGGGTAATGCAGGCGGACTGCTTCACAAAGTTAATCAAGAATCTCACATAGGGAATTGCGATGAAAGCTAATACTATTGGAATTATATTTAAATTAGCCTCAATGAATTACTTGCCTACCAATCTCAAAGTCCTTCGAAAAGCGAGGAAGCTGACACAATCTGATCTTGCCGAAAAAATTGGCGTTAACAGAAGTGCCATTGGGGCTTATGAAGAAAGTCGGGCGGATCCACGGGTGCAGACATTGATACGGATTGGTCTGTTTTTCAAATTGAGTGTCGACGACCTCTTAAACACAGATCTTCGTGTGTCGGCAGGAAAAAACTACGTGGCCGATCAGCTTCGCGTGCTTCCAATTATAGTGGATAGGGAAAGTGACCAAGAGTTGATTCCATTGATTCCCGAAAAAGCGGCGGCTGGTTATTTGAGCAATTACAACGATCCTGAATTTGTCGCCGACTTACCTCGTTTTCAATTGCCTTTTCCGCAACTGGCAGCAGACCGCACCTATCGCATGTTTCAGATTTCCGGAGAAAGCATGCTGCCCGTTCCATCTGGGGCCTACATTATATCGCAGTACATAAGCTCTGTTGATGAGCTCAAAACCGGTGAATGTTACGTGTTTGTGACGCGGGAGGAAGGACTTGTATACAAGCGCTTGGAGAGCAAGGTAGACTCGAGCATCGTATTACAAAGTGATAATCCAGAATTCAAACCGTATTCCATCAACCACGATGCAGTGCTTGAAGTTTGGAAAGCACTTGGATACATCAGTTTTGAATTGCCAGATTCGGGTACGTATCAGCCAGCCTTGCATGAGATATCGACGGCCATCAAAGGCATTCAAGCACAATTAAAAGAGAATAGCCGGAATTGAGTTTACATTTCTTCGGCGACTACTTCTTGAACTACGTCTAATTTCGAACGCAATAAATTTTCAATTCCTCCTTTGAGGGTCTGCATACTCGAGGGACATCCACTGCATGCACCTCTTAATTGCACGTACACCTTTCCTTCGTGAAATGCTTTGAAATCAATCGCACCTCCGTCTTGTTCAACGGCCGGTCGTACAAATTCATCCAATAGAAACTTGATTTCCTCGTCTGCTTCGGTAGGTCCCATGCCCGAATAATCGATGGATGACACGCGCTTTTCTTCACTATCATTTTCATCAAAAGTCGCTGAAGGTTGTAGTTTTTCGGGTACAAAAGCCACGGCTACTTCGTGTTCAACCAACCACTCTCGGATGTAATCACGGAGTTGTTGCATGATCATTTCCCATCCCAAGGTTTCGTCTTTGGCCACAGCTACGAAATTGCCGCTAATGAACACCGCTTTGACAAAAGGAAAGTTAAACAGTTCATCGGCTAGAGGAGATGCCTCGGCACATTGCTCTTTGCTGGTGAATTCAACTTGCTGCCCTCCTTCAATAAGCATGCGGTTGGTCACAAACTTCATGGTCGCCGGATTGGGCGTCATTTCGGCATATACTTCTGTTGGAATTCGAGTACTCATGTGGTCAAATTTTAAGCAAAGATAACCAGAACAACGCACCTTTTACTTACACAGGTAGTCATTTGCCTTTATGGCGAATGAAGTGAAATTGGATAATACATCACAAGTTGAAAAGATGCGAGACGCGAGGTTTTAATACATTTGCTCACTTCCTAAAAGAAAATCACATGAGACTAACCATTGGCTTGCTGTTTTTGGGGCTTTCGATCCTCGCCAAAGCGCAAGAGACTTTTCCACAAAATGGCGCTTCCGACAAGGACCTAATCATGCATGCATTTACCCATTGCAAGGTTCACGTCGATTGGGAAACGACGATTGACGATGCCACGCTGCTCATACACCACGGTAAGGTAGTCGCCTGCGGACAGGACATTCTAATACCCAAGGGAGCAGTAGTGGAAGATCTCACGGGATTGGAAGTATACCCCGGATTTATCGATCTTAACTCGTCCTATGGCATGCCTAAAGTTGAGCGGGCACCTTGGGATCCAAAGCCGCAAATGGAATCGCTTACAAAAGGTGCTTTTGGTTGGAATCAGGCGACAAAACCAGAGTACGATGCAGCTCATAATTTCGTCCACGACGCGGATGCTGCCAAGGCGTATCGCGAAAAAGGATTTGGTGCGGTGCTTACCCACAGGAAGGATGGAATCATACGTGGAACGGGGACCGTGGTGACTTTGGGAAGCAATGAACATTTGAACGTGATCCTTGAAAATGCAAGCGCGAATTACTCATTCAGAAAAGGTTCTTCTCGCCAAAAATATCCTTCATCATTGATGGGTTCGATTGCCCTTTTGCGACAGAGCTACTATGATTTGGATTGGTACTATAGCGCGTCGGACATTCGAGAGACCAACCTTTCGCTATCGGCATGGAAATCTCAAATGGATTTACCCCAGTTTTTTGACACTGGCAACAAATGGGATGTGCTTCGAGCCGATAAGATTGGTGATGAATTTAACACCCAATATATTTTCTTCGGCAATGGAGACGAGTACCAGCGAATAGCCGACATCGCAGCCACTCAAGGCGCCTTGGTCATTCCTATCGACTACCCTGCAGCCTACGATGTTTCTGATCCATTCTTAGCTCGAATGGTTGGTCTGGACGAACTCATGCATTGGGAAAATGCTTCGCGTAACATCGCCTATTTGGTGGACGCCAACATTCCCTTTGCGGTGACGTCGGAAGGTACCAAAGACGCCAAGGAGTTTTTTGCCAATCTCAGGAAGGCCATGGATCACGGCGTGGATGAATCGACTTTGTTAAAAGCCTTGACCTTTACCCCAGCGACCTTGGTACGCGCCGAAAATGTGCTTGGAAAATTATCTGCCGGTATGCAGGCCAACATGATTTTATGTTCTGGCCCAATCTTCGAGGAGGGAACAGAGATATACGAGAACTGGATTCAAGGGGAGCGCTTTGTGTTGAAAGATCGTAAGGCTTTGGATTTATCAGGAAATTATAATTTCACCTTGGAGTCGACCATGTATGAACTCAAAGTCAAAGGAAAGCGCGGTGAAAACAAGGGTAGCATCCAACTTATAGATTCCGAATCTGGTGATACAACGACGGTTGACGTCACAATCAATGCCGATCGCGATCAGGTCAATATGAAATTCAGCTTAAAGGACTCCCATTACGATGGCATGCTAAGACTGGCTGGAACGATTCATATGTCGAGCACGATATGGGATGGAAAGGGCCAGGCGCCTGATGGAAGTTGGTTCGATTGGGTGGCTGTTAAGCAAGGGATTGAGCCTTCGGCAAATGTTGATACGGACGAAGATGAAAATGGAGGCGAAGAGGAGGACATTTCCACGGCACAAGATTATGAAATAGTCTATCCATTTATGGCTTATGGACGCTCGCATTTGCCGGAGGCGCAGACCATATTGATTCGCAATGCGACGATATGGACATGTGAACCGGAGGGAATACTCGAAAAAGCGGAACTACTCATACGGGATGGAAAGATTGCTGCTGTAGGCCGAGACCTCAACTTGAATTTACTTTTTCCGAAAGAAGTCATCGAACCAATTGTGATCGACGCGAAAGGCAAGCATATTTCACCAGGAATTATCGATGAGCATTCGCATATAGCCGTGACAAGAGGTGTAAATGAAGGAAGTCAGGCCAGCAGTGCAGAAGTCCAAATAGGCACAGCACTTAACCCTGAGGACATCAACATCTATCGTCAGCTCGCTGGAGGAGTAACTTGTTCTCAGCTATTGCATGGATCGGCCAATCCTATAGGCGGACAAAGCGCATTGATTAAATTGAGATGGGGTGCGACAGCCGAGGAAATGTTAGTTGAAAATGCCGCGCCCTTTATCAAGTTTGCTTTGGGAGAGAATGTAAAACAAAGCAACTGGGGCGATTACAATACCGTTCGTTTTCCACAAACTAGGATGGGCGTAGAGCAAGTGTACTACGACTTATTCCTACAAGCTGCCGAGTACGACGCTGTGTGGACCGAGTATAGGGAAAGTTTGCTTAAGATAACAAGAAAGCAACGCCGACAAGGCTATGAACCAGAAGCGCCAAGGCGGGATTTGGAGCTTGAGACATTGGCGCAAATTTTACGAGGAGAGCGTTTTGTAACCTGTCATTCTTACCGCCAAGATGAGATAAACATGCTTATGCACGTAGCCGACAGCATGGGATTTCGTCTCAATACGTTTACCCACATTTTGGAAGGTTATAAAGTAGCGGATAAAATGGCTAAGCATGGTGCAGGAGCATCTTCATTTAGCGATTGGTGGGCGTATAAATACGAGGTACGTGATGCCATTCCGTACAACGGAGCATTGTTGCATGAGCAAGGCATCGTAACTGCATTCAATAGCGATGATGTTGAGATGGCGAGGCGCTTGAATCAAGAAGCCGCGAAGGCCGTTAAATACGGTGGCGTGAGTGAAGAGGAAGCACTGAAATTCGTCACCTTGAATCCCGCCAAACTCTTGCATGTTGACGACCGAATGGGATCAATCAAAGTGGGCAAAGATGCCGATTTTGTCATTTGGAGCGACAATCCACTTTCAATTTACGCACAAGTAGAGCAGACCTATATCGACGGCCGATGTTATTATAGTAAGTCTGCCGACGAACAACAGCGCAAAGCAATCCTCACCGAACGGTCTCGTCTTATTCAGAAGATGATGAACGCGGATGAAAAGGGGGCGAAACGTAAACCATCACCCAAGCAGGTAAGGCATTACCACTGCGACAGTGAATTTGACGAATCAAACGATTAATATAAAGTAGAATGAAAAAGATAGCAAGTGTAATCGTTCTTCTTGGCTTAGTGGTGAGTATTGGTGTTCAGGGGCAGACTGCTCCGAGCTCGGCTCAAACGGAGTCAATTCTACTGTTAGGTGGGACCGCACATCTTGGAACAGGAGATAAAATTGAAGGTGCAGCGATCGGATTTGAAAACGGCAAAATCACCTTTATCGGCTCAGAAAAAAACGTAGATCCAGCCTCATGGGACCGTGTTGTTGCGACAGGTGGCAAGCATATATATCCAGGGTTTATCGCTCCCAATTCACGTTTGGGACTAGTTGAAATTGGGGCCGTGCGTGCTACACGAGATTACAATGAGGTGGGAACATTCAAGCCCCATGTACGAAGCGCCATCGCGTACAATGCTGATTCAGAAATCACACCTACCGTTCGCGCGAATGGCGTATTGATCGGTCAGATCACCCCTGCTGGTGGAACCATAAGCGGCACTTCGTCAATTATGCAGTTTGATGCCTGGAACTGGGAGGATGCCCTGTTGGTTGAGGACGATGGCGTGCATGTCAATTGGCCATCTGTTTATCACAAGCACTACGATAAAGGGAAAATATCGATCGAAAAAATAAAGTCCTACGACCAACAACTACAAGAAATTGAGTCATTCTTCACCATGTCGAAAGCCTACTGTGATTATACTGGAAAACAGACGGATATCCGACTGGAGGCCATGCGAGGTCTTTTTGATGGGACCAAGCATCTGTATGTTCACGCTCACGACATGAAGCAGATAACTGAGGCCGTATCTTTCAAAAAGCGCATGGGAATAAAAACCATGGTTATTGTGGGCGGACGAGATAGTTATTTGGTAGCCGACATGTTGCGAGACAATGCTATTTCGGTTATGGTTCAATGTCCGCACACCGTTCCAAGGTATGAGGAAGACGATATTGACTTGTCATTTAAGCTGCCGAAGTTACTTCAGGACGAGGGTGTATTGTTCTGCATCGAAAACGAAGCTAGAATGTCAGAAATTAATGCTCGAAACATTCCTTTTCTAGCTGGCACGGCCGTGTCGTATGGGTTAACCTACGAGCAGGGAGTGATGGCGGTGACATTGAGCACGGCTAAAATATTGGGCATAGACGAGTTTACGGGGTCTATTGAAATGGGAAAGGATGCTACCTTATTTGTAAGTGAGGGCGATGCCTTGGACATGCGAGGAAATGACCTGACCCATGCCTGGATTCAAGGACGTGACACAGATCTTGACACCCGACAAAAGCAATTGTATCGCAAGTACAAGGCTAAGTACGATGCCCAGAAGTAGGATCCTCCACCTTACAGGTTTCGAGCATTGAATGTATCACCCTGACGAATATCGCCCGTCTCGTACCCGAGCTTAAACCAGCGGACTCTTTGTTCTGATGTTCCGTGTGTAAATGAATCGGGCATTACTGTTCCTCGGCCCATCATTTGGATGTGGTCATCGCCAATTTTAAAGGCGGCATTCAAGGCCTCGTCAATATCACCTTCTTCCACAATTCCCGCCAAGGAATTGGCATAATGCGCCCAGACACCAGCATAAAAATCAGCCTGCAATTCCAACATAACCGATAGTTTGTTATAGGACTTTTCATCCAGGTTTCTTCTTTGGCTGTGTACCTTTCCGGTGGTGCCTTGAAGGTTTTGGACATGATGGGCAACTTCATGTGCAACAACGTACGCCATCGCGAAATCTCCTGGTGCTTTGAATCTGTTTTTTAGCTCGTTGTAGAAGCTTAAGTCGATGTACAATTTGTTGTCCCCCGAACAATAAAACGGCCCTGTTGAGGCACTGGCGCTTCCACAAGCTGAATTGACTGTTCCGCTAAAAAGGACTAAGGTAGGCTCTTGGTATTCACGACCGAGTTGCTCTCGAAAAATCATGTGCCAAACATCCTCTGTTTCATTGAGGACAACGCTCACCATTTCGGCAAGCTCCTTCTCTTGTGCCGACTCCACATACTCGGTTTGCGGACTTGCTTCCACGCCCAAGCCAGATTGATCCAAAGCCTCTTGCGGATCACCTCCAAGAACGACATACAACACGAGAATGATGATACCACCAATTCCCATTTTGCCTATAGTTTTTCCTCCTTTACGGCCTCTTACATCCTGTACGTTAGAGCTTCTTTGTCTGCCTTTCCATTTCATGGTAATCGTATTTGAGTAGCGAAGTTGCTAAAAAAGGTTGGGTTCAAGAAATTAGACGGCCTAGGTTGATAGAAGTCACCGTGACTTGCTAGCGTTTCTTTTGATTCACGAGATAGATACCTCCGAGAATTAGGGCTCCGAAAATGAGCATTTCCCAGCGTAGATTTTCTCCGAACACCCAACCCCATGCGACCGCGACAATGGGTATAAGGTAGGTTACCATGGATGCAAAAACACCGCTTGTCATTTGAATAAGGCGATTGAATAGCACAAGTGCAAATGCTGTTCCTAAGACACCTAAAATTCCGACAAAACCCAGGCCTTCCCACGCTCCGGGAACCGAGGTCAGACGACTGGTGAAATCAGTGCCAAAAAGGAAAATAGCACTTGGGACCCCCGCAATGAGCAAGGCGAAAGAGGCGATAGTGAACGGATTGACGCCCGCGAGTTTCGAATGAAGAATGTTCACGCTAACACCGTAGCATACTGTCGCAATGACGGCATACATCGCATAGATTAAGTTTAACGTTTCACCTTCACTTTGAAGAAGGAGCAATCCTGTTGCCCCGCCCAGGCCAACGGCCACACCTATAAACTGAACGACCCTGAGTTTCAATTGGAAGAAGCTCACTCCTATGAGCAAGGTAAAAAAAGGCGTAAGGGCATTCAAAACACCAGCATATGCGCTTTCGATTTGCGTCTCTGCCAAGGTGAAGAGATAGGCTGGAATGCCATTTCCAATGAGACCGACCAGCGCGATAGCACCAAGCTGACGAAGGCTTACTTTTTTCCTATTGATAAAGGCGATGGGAGATAGAATCAATCCTGCAAATACTAAACGCAATGCGCCCACTTGCCATGAAGTAAAAAGAACCTCCCCGTCGGCGGTATACAATCCCAGCTTCATCAGGATGAATGAACTTCCCCAAATAATAGCCAAGACTACTAGTAGAAAAATCGGAAGAGTTTTGGGCTGATTCACGCAGTTAGATTTGACGGCGAAAGTAAGGCGAATCTGCTTGAAGACGTCCAAGAATCATGTGAAAAGCTGACCGATTTCACCCACTGCCAATGCTTACTAGTCCCTAAACTGATTACTTTTGCAAAAACATCACGTCATGAATAAGTATATATCTCTTTTTATTGTTGCCTTTGCCCTGGTTTTTAACTCATGTGGTGAAGTGGAAGAAACGAAGCATATTGACGCTGCCAATCTCGGAGTGGCTCATATTGAGATTGAAGGTATGATGTGCGGCGAAGGCTGTGGGGGAAAGATTAAAAAGGAACTCAAAGAATTGGATTGTGTAGCCAGTGCTAACATCGAATTTGACGCAGAAAACCCTGTTGACATCGCGGTAGTTGAATTTGACAAAAGCCAATGCGAGGAGCAGGCCTTCGTCGATAAAATTCAAGCTATTGGAGACGGCAATTACCATGTGAAGTCGGTCTCAATTCAATAACTTTCTCTGTTCGGGCAAACTTTAACAATTGCTTCACGCGAATTATATGTGCTGTACCGTTATAGCGCAAACTTCTCGCTGTGACTTATATTGACTTTTGGCGTTCTCGCCTTGGAAAAATGATTTTCCACCCCTTGAACTTTTGTCTAGGACTTGGTATCGCTTTTAGTTTTGGACTGCTCTTCATGCGCTTTCACTTATCTGGAAACGAACGCTATCTCTTTCTTGTTTGGAACTTGTTTCTCGCCGGACTTCCATTGGTTGCTTCAACTACTTTGAAATTTTTACATGAATCTGGCAAGTGGAGGTGGTGTGCGGCTTGGCCACTTATGTTTTTTTGGCTGGCATTTTTACCCAATGCTCCGTACATACTCACCGACTTATTTCACTTGAAAGCAACGCGACATGTCCCGCTTTGGCTAGACTTAATGCTCATACTTTCTTTTGCTTGGAATGGGCTCATCTTTGGACTCATATCGGTTCTGGATATGCAAAATATCTTTTCCGAAAGGTGGACCCGTTTTAGCGGATGGATCATCGCGATAGGAGCTTTGATCGCCTCAAGTTTCGGTATATATCTTGGTCGTTTTCTTCGTTGGAATACCTGGGATATAGTTTCGCGACCCGAGGCTTTACTTAAGGATATTATTTCCCCAATTCTTCATCCGCTTCAACATCCCACTCCACTGGGCGTTACATTGAGTTTTTCAGTATTTCTAATCCTGGTCTACCTCACTTTACACGCACTTCTCAGGCAATATCGATTGAATAATGTGTAGGCATTTACGAGCAAACCTATATTTCTGGTCACTCTTCTTATCTTTGCGCCACTCATTTAGAATAGCGTGCAAGATAGTCTAGTTATAATCCCTACGTACAACGAGAAAGAGAACATTGAACGGATGCTCCGAACCGTGTTTGATTTACCTCACCCTTTCCACGTTTTAGTGGTCGACGACGGCTCACCTGATGGAACTGGCGCTATCGTGAAATCCTTGCAGTCTGAATTTGCCGATAGGCTTCACATTCAAGAACGCTCGGGAAAACTTGGATTGGGTACTGCCTACATCCATGGTTTTCGGTGGGCATTAGAAAGAAGTTACGCCTACATTTTCGAAATGGATGCCGACTTTTCGCACAATCCAAAAGATCTTATTCGTCTGCGTGAAGCATGCGTGAATGGTGCCGATCTCAGTGTTGGTTCTCGCTACGTCAAAGGTGGAAAGGTCGAAAACTGGCCATGGAATCGTGTAATGATGAGCTACTTTGCTTCGGTTTATGTGAACACCATTTTGTGGACGGGCATACGTGATTGTACGGCGGGGTTCAAGTGCTACACCAACAAGGTCTTGGAGACGATTGATTTGGACGGAATTCAGTTTATCGGCTACGCCTTTCAGATTGAGATGAAGTATACCGCTCGACGATTGGGATTCAAATTAACCGAAGTGCCTATTACTTTCATTGACCGTCAGCTTGGTGTATCTAAAATGAGCATGAACATCTTCAAAGAAGCCTTTTGGGGCGTCTTGAAAATGCGTTTTAAAAAAATCAGGCGCAATACCAAAGCCTAAATCATGAGCACAACTTCTTTCCTTATTCGAAACGCACAAATGGTGAACGAAAACCAAGTGCAGTTTGCCGACGTGCGTGTTAAAGCCGGACTGATTGATACGATTGGCAAAGGCGGATCGCTAAGCCCACTTCCCAATGAAGAAGTCGTGGATGCCGCTGGGTTATATCTCCTGCCTGGAGCAATCGATGATCAAGTTCATTTCAGAGAACCAGGTCTGACTCACAAAGGAGAAATTGAAACAGAATCTCGCGCAGCTGTGGCTGGAGGTGTGACTTCCTATATGGAGATGCCCAATACCGTTCCCCAATCATTGACTCAGGATTTACTTGAGGAAAAGTACCAACGGGCAGCTCAAGTTAGCTATGCCAACTACAGTTTTTTCATGGGTGCTTCGAACGATAATTTGGACGAAGTCCTGAAAACAAACCCGAAGAATGTGTGCGGGGTTAAGGTATTTATGGGTTCTTCTACAGGGAATATGCTAGTGGACAACCGCAAGACATTGGAAGGACTGTTTACCGAATGCCCTATGTTGATCGCCACGCATTGCGAGGATGAAGGTACTATTCGGGCCAATATGGCGACATACCAGGCCAAGTATGGGGATGATATTCCGATTCGTTGTCATCCAGAAATTAGAAACGTCGAAGCCTGTTACAAATCGTCTTCCATGGCGGCAGATTTAGCGACGAAGCACAATACAAGACTTCATATACTTCATATCTCTTCGGCGAAGGAACTCGGTTTGTTTCGGAATGATATTCCCCTTTCAGAAAAACGAATCACGGCTGAAGCATGTATTCATCATCTGTGGTTTTCGGATGCGGATTACGATACCAAGCAAACCTTGATCAAGTGGAATCCGGCCGTGAAAAGCAGCCAAGATCGAGATGCCATATTCCAGGCCGTATTGGATGACACGATTGACGTGATAGCAACTGATCATGCACCACATACCTTGGAGGAAAAACTGAATAAATATACATCTGCACCTTCAGGCGGACCATTGGTCCAGCACAGCCTCGTGGCGATGTTGGAAAAACACCACGAAGGCAAGATTTCTCTTGAAAAGATCGTTGACAAGATGAGCCACAAAGTCGCCGAATGTTTTCACGTCGAGAAAAGAGGATATATTCGAGAAGGTTATTACGCCGATCTTGTTCTAGTGGACCTCAACAGGCCTTGGGAAGTGTCCAAGTCGAATATTCTGTACAAGTGCGCTTGGTCTCCATTTGAGGGGCAAACGTTCAAGTCAAGAATCCTCAAGACGTGGGTGAATGGACATCTGGCGTGGAATGATGGCAAGATCAACGAAGAAAGAGCAGGACAAAGATTAACATTTGAGAACTAGGAAATCACATAGCATATTCATCCTTCTGCTAACAATTGTAACGCTGGCATGCGGCAGTTGTTCTTCGGAAAGCGACCATACGATTGTACCTGAAACTATTCTTTCACAAGAGAGGTTCACCGAAGTATACACGGAAGCGATGATTATCGAAGCTGCATTCAAGCAGAAAATGTATAAAACAGAGGACCCTCAGATTTGGTTGGCGAAACAATACAACGTGCTATTTGCCAATCAAAACATTAGTTCGGAAACCTATGACGAGTCCTATACGTGGTACTCAACAAGGCCTGAGCTTCTCCTAGAAATTTACAGTGAAGTGATCGAGAATTTAGGAAAGCAAGAAGCCAAGCAAAATGCTGAGACCAATCCTTAAATTGCAGCTTATATGCGCATAGCGAGGTGGTTTTTCCTACATAGTATTCTTTTTTTATTCTTTAGCCTATCGGCAAATGGGCAGCATTACAATTTTCGAAATTTCTCGGTAAGAGATGGGCTCGCTCAATCTCAAGTATATACCATGTTGCAGGACAGCCGAGGCTACCTATGGTTTGGAACTCGCGGTGGCGGAATAAGTCGGTATGACGGAGTTTCCTTCCTCAATTATACGCTACGAGACGGGTTGCCCAACAATACGATCAACTGTTTAATCGAGGGTGCCGACCACACCTTATGGATTGGCACGCACGATGGCCTGTCTCAATTTGATGGTCGGTCATTCAAGAACTATCGACCATTGAAAGGGCTTTCAACAGAAGTCGAATGTCTTACACTGGACAACGAAGGGAAACTCTGGCTAGGCACTGAAGCGGGAATATTCTATCTGGAGAACGATTCACTAGTTCACTGGAACAACGGACAGGACTGGGCACACGAAACTGTTTACGACATGGTGTTTGACCATGACGGACGACTATGGGGAGGGACAGATCGAGGTCTCTTCTGCTATTCTGATTCAAAATTCACACTCTTTGATCGAAGGAATGCGTTCAATACAAACTTAGTTACCTGCGTCGACATCGATTTGGACGGGAATATATGGGTTGGCCTTTATGGCGATGGAGTATATCAATTTTCCCCCACAGGATTGGCCAAGATTACAGAAATCCAGGCCAACGAGATTTTCGATCTTCTTTTCGTCGCTGACGGAAGTGTGTGGATTGCCACCTTGGAGAATGGTGCACTGCTGTATAACCCAGCAACTGATGAAGTGACCCCGTATTCAGAAAGCGAAGGGCTAGCTGTCAACCAAGTTCGTTCGCTGATGGAAGACGACTGGGGGACAATTTGGATGGGCACGTCCGGGGGCGGGGTGTCACGATTTAGCGGACAACAGTTCCAATATTTCAGCACAAATAATGGCTTGCCCGGCCATCAAGTCTACTCGATTACGGAAGACCTTTCCTGTAATATATGGATTGGTGTTGGTGATCAAGGTTTGTGTCGAATAGACACTGAAAGCGGCATCGTTTCGCAGGATAGTGTGCTCAACAATGGAAAAATCAAAGCCCTGTTCACCGATCTAGCCGGACGAGTTTGGGTAGGGAGCAATGGCAAAGGAATATCAATTTACGATCGCGACACCGTGATCACCTTGAACATGCAGTCGGGCTTAAGTTCGAATTGGATAAGTGCCATCGAACTGCATGGCGCCAAATATTATGTAGCGACATTAGGTGGAGGAATCAATATTCTCACACCTTTGGATTCGACACATCGTTCCTTCGACGTAGATATTTTCAGCGAGAGCCGTGGCGTAGACAACCGAATTTCAGATATGGCCTCCGATCAAAATGGACGCTTGTGGTTTTGCTCGTTGAGTGCTGGAGTTGGTGTGATGCTCCCGAATGGCGACGTGCTACAATTTGACGAATCGCATGGCTTACCTAGTACATCCGTGCGATCATTGGCTATTGACGCTTCGGGATGGCTATGGCTGGGGATGGCAGGAAGTGGATTGGCGCGTATGAATCTCAACGCCGAGGTTCTTGCCTTTGAGCAATTCGAAAGTGAAGTACCGTTGGCATCGGACAATGTTTATTTCCTGCAGTTTGACGACGAACAGAACTTGTGGGTAGGCAGTGAAAGCGGAATCGACAAGATTACTTTGGAGTCTGACCGAATTCCTTTGGAAGTTACTCATTTTGGACGTCAAGCTGGAATCGTAGGGGTGGAAACATGCAGTAATTCGGCCTACAAATCGTCGGATGGCAACTTGTGGTTCGGGACGATCGACGGTCTATGTCGCACTACACCGAGCAGCAAATGGCGTAACACGCAAGCACCGAAGATTTTAATCCAAAATGTGAATCTATTCTACAAACCCTTACAAGAAACGCATCTGAGAAGCTTCGTCGGACCGTGGGGACAGGTTAAAGATACCTTGATTCTGACTTATGATCAGAATCATTTGAGTTTCGATTTCGTGGGATTGGATATGCTTTATCCTGAAAAAGTGAGCTACCAATGGGTCTTGGAAGGAGAAGAAGAAGATTGGTCACCATTGTCGAGCAGAACAAGTGCGACGTATAGCAACCTGCAACCTGGCGCTTACACATTTCGCGTGCGGTCGTGCAATGGCGATGGAATATGCAATGAGCAAGAGGAAATTATCCGCTTTAACATTTTGATGCCTTTTTGGCAAAAGACCTGGTTCATGATCGTAGCCATTCTGGCGGTGGTGTTAATAGCTATTTCTCTATACCTGATACGAATAGGTCGTATTCGCGACGAAGCACGTGAGAAGAACGAGAAATTGAACCTTGAAAAATCGGTCATTGAGTTGGAGCAAAAAGCATTGCGCTTGCAGATGAATCCGCATTTTATCTTCAATTCCCTGAATAGCATTCAAGGATTAATTGCGAAAGAAGATGCCAAAACTGCGCGCTTGTATCTCAGCAAGTTTTCGAAACTGATGCGGCAGACTTTGGAGAACAGTCGAGAAATGATGATCACCTTGGCCGATGAGATTTCGGCTTTGGAGAATTACTTGGACATTGAAAAGTTTACCCATGAGAATCGTTTTGACTACAAAATAGAATGTGAAGTAGAAACGGAAGATTTCCTCATTCCACCATTGGTCATCCAGCCCTTTGCCGAAAATGCGATTATTCATGGATTGATGCCGAAGGGGGCGGGCGGTCAATTGCTTATTCGATTTGCAAAAGATGGAGATGACTTGCTAGTAGAAATCTGGGACAACGGAGTGGGGAGAAAAGCTGCTGCTGCCAACAAGGCGCAACGATCAAATTACCACAAATCGGCTGGCTTGGAAGTTACCCAAGAACGGCTCGATCTTCTGAATGGAGCGGAGACGAAAAGTTTGGAAATTATCGACGTCCAAGACAGCGTGGGCAATGCCCTTGGAACAACCGTCAAGATCAGACTCAAAGGGTCTTTGGTGGATCATGGGGATTGGGATAACTAGATTGGGTAAGACATTTGCGTTTATCGCTGAAAAAAGCCAAGAGAAAAGGGCCACCCCCACTGGAGATAGCCCTTTTCAACCTTTAACCTATCCCGATGTTGATGTTAGGCATTGTTCGAGCATTTCTTCCAGATGCACCGCCAATCCTGGGATTCCTCATTCTACGTCGTACATTTCGATACATCTCAGTACATCAAGAATGCCCCTTTTTTGACTGAAATGCCCTCAATATGCCTCATCCAATGAGGGTAATTTTGGAGAAACAAATCAGTCATTATGAAAAGGAATTTTTATTTACAGAATCCGTCGGCGGCCAAACCTACACCAATCATTTTTACTGGAATCCAAAACGGACTCCGTAAACGCATCTCACTTGGAGAATCCATTAACCCCATTCATTGGGATAGTAAGAAGCAACTGCCAAAACCTGGGGCACGCAACGCAAAAAGGATACGTGAACTCATTGAGGCCGTGAATGGTCGGGTTACCGCTCTACAGCATGAAAAAGAGAGCAAAGGTAAAGTAGCACACATCGACTGGATTTTCTATGAACTGCGGAGAGACGATTACAAGGACCCGCTTGAGTATGCTCCACATTATTTAGAAGTAAAAGGGCTTGGAAAGAAATCTCATGAGCGATACAACCGACTGCTCAAGTACCTGGAAGACTTCAAGAGCAGAAAGGGAATTAGTCTTGATTGGAGTGCTCTGGACTCTATGTTCTTCAAAGAATTCGACACCTATCTCAGAACTACCTGGAAGAACGGACGAACCACCAGAAACAGCTACTTCGGCACCTTAAAAACCATTATCAAAGCAGCACAAGACGACGGTCTTCATTCTAATGGGGCTTATAAATACTGGAAGATGAAAGTCATCAAGAACAAGCAGACTGCTCTCAATGATGAAGAGTTGTTTGCCATCCATTCACTAGCAATGCCAAATGAGCGTCTAGAACGCATTCGAGACATCTTCATCCTGAACTGTTACACTGGTCTCCGCTTCTCAGACTGGAATCTAAAACCTGAATTCATAAGGGAGAAGAAGATTACAGCCATGAATCAAAAGACGAAGGAGATTGTCGAATTACCGATTCACCCGATAGCAAGATATTATCTGGACAAGTATGAATCTGAGATTATCACACGAAGCTATAACACCGAATACTATTGTCTTCGAGACCTGTTTGAGTATCTGGCAGCAGAACTGGATTTCTTGAATGACGAACTACCCTATTGGATTGAGGTAGACGGGGAGTATATGAAGAGTTCCAGAAAGCGTGTAGATGCCATGGGAGCGCACACTGCTCGCAGGTCTTTTTGCTCGAACCTTTATCGCAACTCTGCGAAATATGGACTTACTGTTCGAGACATTATGGCTTTCAGTGGTCACACCTATGTAGATACCTTCATGAACTACATCTGTGTGGAAAGCAATATGGCAGAACAGGTGACTGAAGCAATGGAAAGGGAGTTCAATGAATTGCTAGCGGTGACGAGTGACCGACGTCCCCAGCGAATTCTTTTTGCCTGAACGGCGTGTCTTGGATGGTTCAGTTTGCTCGGAATCAAGTTCGTGTCGCATGGCGATGCGGACTTGAGCACGGCTGAATAACAAGGCATTGCCTGACTTTCCTTGTGGCTCCTCACCTGAGGATTCAAGCCACGCTCGCACAGTACGTTTATCTCTTTTGAAGAATTCAGCCAGCTCAGGAACTGTGTGAGGAGTAGTCTCATCAATGCTGAATTCATCTTCTCGAATCGCATTTAAAAGACGAATTTCCTGGGCATTCTCCCTTGCTTCGAGAAATTGCTCAAAGACTTCCAATAACGGATAATACTTCTGAAATCTTTTGTGGTCTTCCTCACCGTACATCGGGATGCACTACCTTTGCGATATGTCACCGCTGGTCAAACATCAACTGAGCAATTCTGCTGAGCTGTGCCAGGCTCTCTGGCGTCCCGAAAACAAATGATTGGAGGGGTGAAAATTAACCCTGTTCAAAGATGCAACGGGAGTAATATACGGTCAGAAGTAAAAAAGGTTTCATAATGAGCCAATTTCTTGTGTACGCGTGAATTAGGGCAAGGTTTCAATTGAAGTTCTGGGCCAAGCCGTTCGCCGAATCCCGCAACCCTTCGAGTTGGCCTCGCACATTTCCGAGATTCGTTGCCAAATATCCCTTCTCCATATTTATCTCATTGAGTGCCATGTTGCATCGCTTTAATGATGGCCCCACTTCTTGGGTATAATCATCAGCGATGTTAGCAACAATCAAATCAATGGCTGGTAAAATGAAATCATCTTGCACTTGGAAGAAAGGAATGTTTCCAGTCTGGAGATGAGGCTTTAAGTGAGCGACGAAAAGTTCGTCGACCTGCCTAAGGAATTCGTTTTCTTTGAAATTCTGTCCTTCCTTTTCTAGCTGACGTATTATCGAAGAAAAAGCACCTAGGAATTCATTGAGACCAAGCTTGAATTCGTTCACTTGTGCAGATGAATTGTTCTTGTATTCAAGGAATTTTTCCTGAACAGTCTCCAAGTGAGTTTCTGCGATTCCAAAGTAGGAGACTATCTGGTTGGCTCTGGTCGTCGCTTGTTCCTTGGTCAGCTTAAATCTATTGCGACTCAAATAGGATTGTAGCGAAGACTTTGGTAGCGATTTTGCAGTTTCACATTTCAACTGGGTTGTAATTCCTAACTCTGGCGACTCAAGAACTGGCTTGTTGTGTTCATCAAGGAATTCGTCAATCTGGTCGATTTGCTTCTGCACTGGAGTTGCCAAGTACTTGAGTTCGCCAATCCATTTCTTTCCATCACGATTCTCTCTCCGTCGTTCGAAAAAGACATCCAGAACTCTGTCAAGAGCAGCTCCAAGAATCAATGTGATAATTGGCAATCCAATTTCCCAAAACTTCGATGCTCCATTCTCACCGCCAATTATCGAAATATCAATATGTAGAAGTGTGTCCATAGTTATACATATTTACCCCACCTCCTCATACAAGTACCCCTGGAACCCAACAAACACCTCACGAATTGAGATTGGGTCTCCGAGAGCTGCTTTTGCATCGGCGATGGAGTCGTATTTCAGTTTAAGTAGTTTCGATAGTCTTTCGTCGTCGAGTTCTTCCACGCCTTTCTTGACATAGTTCTTCAGCACAAAGTCAAGGAATTCCTGTTGTGCTGGGTCGTAGTCGTTGAAATGAATCTTAGCTCGTTCTGCGCGACTGGTACGAGACTTCATTGTGCTATCATAGGCCACATAGGCCAAGACATCAAAGAGGTCAGAATCCTTGCCGTCGACGATGTCCTGTAGCTCCTCTAGATGGTCTGGCGAATAACCTTTTTCTTTCAGTTCATCTAGCAATTTTCTACGGGTGCCTGGCATACTCCAAATTCGGCGTAACTCCTCTTCGTCCTTGAGCAGCTCAGGGAGTTCCTTAAACAGCAGCTTTAAAAAATCCGCTGCCGATATAATTTCACCCTTTGGACCATAAAAGCTGGTCTTAACGTTGCTTTTAATCGAACGTTTTGTTCCATCTCCAAACTCGACTTCGGTGAGGTAATCTGAAGGGGGTTCTCCTATACATACGCAAGGCCAATTTTCGCAAACTGGACATTCTTCTGGTGGTGTCTTTTCACAAATACAAGGTTTTTCACCACACACCTTACATTTCTTTTTTGGCATTGGCTCATATGGTTCTGGCTCCAATGGCTCGCCATCCCATTCAGGGTCTTTGAAGTGGAAATGGTTGTTGCAGAAGTCATAGATGGTGAAGTAGTCCTTTCCATCAAAGAGTCGGGTTCCACGCCCTACGATTTGCTTGAACTCAACCATGCTTTTCACAGGACGTAAAAGCACAATGTTTCTGACCTCAGGTGCATCGACTCCTGTACTCAACTTTCTGGAAGTCGTGAGTATTGTTGGTATTGCTTTCTCGTTGTCTTGAAAATCTCGAAGGTGCTGCTCACCAATTCCTCCATCATCTGCAGTTACTCGATGACAGTAGTTCGAGTTCATCGTATCCGAAAGCTCATTAATCAGGTCACGAACCATAGCGGCATGACGCTGGGTTGCACAAAAGATGAGTGTCTTCTGACTCTGAATCATTTGCTGAAGCAAAAGCTTTACACGGTGTTTCTCCCGATGTCGGACTTCGA
Source organism: Flavobacteriales bacterium (assembly GCA_015665315.1). Classification (GTDB taxonomy): domain Bacteria; phylum Bacteroidota; class Bacteroidia; order Flavobacteriales_D; family Sanyastnellaceae; genus JADFAK01. Next base: position 33,049 of record JADFAK010000019.1, read on the forward strand.
TTATTCTGTTGAAATCGTTCTCTGTGTATGTTCTTTGTTCATCAATTTCCCCTGAAACCACTTTGTCGCCTGCAGCAAATTGATAGCTATCGATATTCGAACTGATTTCTTTCAAACGGAATGGCGTAAGGAAGCCGTCTTCGATTCCTTCTTTCAGAGAATACTGATACACTGGTTCTCCGAAATACTTGTAGGTATCTCCGTTCACATCTCTCTTTGGTGTAGCGGTCAAACCCAGTTGAACTGCTGGGGAGAAGTACTCAAGAATAGCTCTCCATTGACTTTCATCACTCGCACCCCCACGATGACACTCATCTATAATGATGAAGTCGAAGAAATCTTCTGGGTACTCTCCGAAGTATGGTGTGTCATCAGGCCCCGACATGAAGCTTTGGAAGATGGTAAAGAAGAGATGTCCGTTCTTGGGCACTCTTCCCTTTTTTTTGACTTCGCTTGGTCGGATTCTGACCAAGGCATCTTCTTCGAATGCTCCAAACGAGTTAAATGCCTGGTCCGCTAAAATATTTCTGTCTGCTAGGAATAGAATTCGCGGTCTTCTGGAACCATCTCGTTGCAGGTTCCAATGCGATTCAAATAACTTCCAGGCTATCTGGAAAGCGATGGCTGTTTTCCCTGTTCCCGTTGCTAACGTGAGCAGGACACGTTGCTCTTTTCTTGCAATAGCTTTGAGAACACTTTCTATAGCATTCTCTTGGTAATAACGCGGTTGCCAGAATCCTCCATTTGTTTCAAACGGGGTATCGAAGAAGCGCTTCTCCCAATCCGAAATTTCAATAGTCTCCTCCGTTTTTGGATGAGTAAAAGTCATCTTCCATAACTCTTCTGGAGTAGGGTAGCCAGTCACATCCGATTCGATGCCTGAGGCCATATCCGCAAAACGGATTTTATCTCCGTTGGTGGCATAGGTATATCTGAGTCTTAATCGTTCAGCATAGTCTTTGGCTTGAGGGAGACCTTCAGTGTAATATTTATCTCTTGCTTTGGCTTCTATGACCGCCAAGCGCTGACCTTTGTAGTACAATACGTAGTCCGCAAAGAGCGGAGTCTTTCTGCGACCTTGACCAATGAGTCTACCCTTGGTTACAGGGTATTCCCGATGAATGCGAGTTCCTTCCACAACACCCCAGCCTGCAGCTCTTAGAGCAGGTTCAATTAATTCGGCTTTGGTGTTGGATTCGTTCATCAATCAGATTTTAAAGTTTGCAGTTGCCCGTGAATCTTTGCTGGCCATTCATTTCTTATCCACTGATTTTCCTCACCTCTTGGGTATGGGTGGTAATAGTGAAATTCTTTGCCAGGCTTCGTCCATCCGAACATCTCTCTGCCTGATGGCACAAGGACTTTGTTGAATATCTGCTTCTTTATGCTGAAGCCTGATTCGTTCATTCCCCACGCCATGATGACAGGACTAGCCTCCGACAATTCAGTTAGTAAGCCATCCAATTCATTTCTTCGGTCAGAATGAAAAATCGATTCTTCAAGCAATGACTTGTCCGAGATATATCGCTCAAAAACATTTCTCGAATCAGTATCACAAATGTCAAATAGGTTGATAACAGCGACGAAACTCCACCCCCTTAAGTTCATTAACCTGCAAATTTGATATTGAGTAGAATCTGGGCTGCACGGAACTAGCCGAGTTTTCTCAGCGTCAAGTGGAACTTTATCCTGAAAGTCATCGGAGTTCAGGGGATAACTACCTCCAGGGTTTATCATAATCACGAGGGCATCATAGCTCACTGCTGTTTGTTCCTTTCTTTTCACTGTGAGCAAATTTCTATACCCTACATGCTTCACTTTATAGTAAGAACCGAAAAAATCAAACTCTTCATTCAGCTTGTCTTGCTGAGCTAATTCGTCCATTTGGCGATTCTTGTCCTTCATTTTGGCAGAGACCTCTTGAATCAACTTTTGAAGTAAGAGGGAGGGTGTTCCAAATCGACGTTTGTCAAATTTCAGAACAAGGTTCATTTCATCAAATGTTCCAGCCAGCACAGCATTCACTGCACAGCCAGGAGTCTTTTCAAGAAACATTTTATAGAAATCACTCTGTTGGTAGCGACCTTTAGAAATCAACAGCTTTTCCTTTGCTCCTCCTTCATTTTGAAAATACTTGACCGCATAGAAAGGATTCTCCAGATACTTGAAGTTCAAATAAACTCTTCCCCAAATCAACCCTGTTTGCTCTGTCAATCCAACATCCAAAAATTCAGGTTCAGGTTCTTCCACCTGGGACTGAAACTCTGAAAGCATGTTTGCCCTTTCAGACTCCATCTCTTGTCGAAGAGTTTCGAGCTGCTTGATGTGTTCTTCTTCCTGAGATTGAAATTTAGCCAGATACTCCTCCTCAACCATTTCTTCTGGAAGCTTAATAGGCAATAAATCCTTATTAAAAACTGGGATTGTGTCGTGATTGTCGAGAACATTTACGTAGAACCACTCAAGTACATCTCTTAAAAGCCCCAATAGCCGAACCGCCTCTTTGTCGTTGAATTGGGCAAGTTTCTTCCCTGAAGATTCATGGGTAGCACTATTTGCTAAATCCCTTGCGGTATCCCATTTATTAAATATTCCTACGTCTGTATCATGCATTAATTCTTCAAAGCACTCTAGGTAAATGAGTTCACCTATCGTGTAGTGCTTCTTTCTGCCTTCTCTAGGAATGGACAGTAATGGGTGAGAGGCATAGGATTTATGGACGATTTGTTCTAAAGCTCTCCTTGCCTTCCAGCCTGATAATTCAGGTATAGTGAGGCAATACTTCTCCGCTTCAACTAAGTTGTTATAAAATGCCTGTCCATATGTGAAGTCGAAATTGGATTCCATCGAAGTCAATCAGTCGTAAAAACTGTTTAAGTCGTTTTCTCTGTACAGCAGGATAGTACCGTAGTTTCCAAAATCAGGCTCACTGTTCTTCGTGCTTTTGCCGAGGGATAAAAGTTCTTTTGCCTCACGACCATTGGTAGCTGTGCTGTTATCAGAATGGCCTACTTTCTTTTTATAAGTCCAGATTGACATCCAGTCCTCACCATCGATTCTGTAATGTCCATTTGAGATGTATTCGGGGTCTCCTTTTTTATAGCTCATAGATATCTAAGGTTTTGTCGATTCAGTTATCATCGTTCGTTTGAAGGTCTGCAATCAGGCTAATCTTTTCAGTTAGAGCGTGTATCTTCAAGTTTCCACCTCTGAAGTTGTTTCCATATGCTCGGACGAATTCTCCTAAACGACCAGGTTCCTTTGTACTAAAGAGTGATTGAAGGCTATCCTCATCTCCATCGATATGAACACTAAACTGAAAGTCATTCGACTTGAAATTGAGGGAGTTGTGGTAAGTCAAAAGAAACCGAGCCTCCATTCCTAATAGAGCATCTTCAAACTCCTCTGAAACTTTCTTCGGGAAAAACGCTCTTAGTTTTTCCTGAATTTCTTTCACCTCAAATTTCTGAGATACTATGCCTTGATAGAAGGCTTTGTCCTTGAGTCTGATTACAAGGAGAACCAGCAGTAGCTCTGGAAACGCGTAGCTATTTTTTCTGAAACACAGGATGGCAGCTTTTAGATTGGCTAAAGTTTTTTCCTGTTCTCTCAAGCTGAGGTCTAGCTCAATGAACATTAGATTGGATAGTACAATCAGATTCCTGCCATCGTTTTTAAGTTCTTCATGGTTGGAGCGAAATTCTGACTCGAAGTATTCCGAAAAACTAAAGTGTTTGTACAGGAATTTAACGAAATCCAGATTGTTCGGTCTAGGTAAGGAGTATTCAAGGTCGATGAAGCGCCGTAAATACTCTGAAGCATCCATCTGTTCACTGCCATATACACCCCGTACCGCGTGTTTTAGCTGAGTTTTATCTATAGACAAAACAAAGACGATACCCTTGACATCAAAGAAGTGTTTCATCACCTCCAAAGTATGCACGGCATAGTCTGGGCGACAACGGTCCAACTCGTCAATGAAGAATACCAAAGGCTTCGATTCGAGTTTCGATAGAAGCTTGGTCAAGTCACTTTTGAAGTCGTACAGTCCTTTCTTTTTTTCAGCGTATTCCTTTATAGATTCGGCCAATCCGTCTGAAGCAGCTTCGGTGACTCCTTCAATTAGCCCAGAGGCAAATTCCTCATCCGTCAACCTTCGTACGATTGCCTTAGCAAGCTTAGGGATAAGCTTTGGAGCAAGAGGCCCAGCTCTCTTGACTAATTTCTTGAAGGAAGTTAAATTCTTTTTCTTGAAGAACTCCAGCTCGCTCAATTCAGCAAGAATCGAGGTTAATGCATCCTGTTCGAAGTCATTCTCCCATGCATTGAAATAGATGGTTTCTATTGATTGATTGCTTAGGTATTGACGCCACATCTTCACAAAAGTGCTTTTCCCTGTACCCCAGGGATTATCCAAGGCCAATACCATTCCGTCATCATGGGTCTTAACGATTTCGGATAATATCTCAGCATAGCGTTTCCGACCAAGCGCACACTTGGAAAATGGGTTGTTCTCGTCAATTGATATTTCTGGCGAACGAACACTCATACCACAACCTCCTTCTCAGTTAACTCACCAGAAAATGCTTTTTGGAGAAGGGATTCTTTTAGCATGCTCACTTTGACCAACTTGGATACGTATTTCATTGATATATCAAGAATGCTTCTCTCTAGTTCTGTAAGTTCTTGCACAATTTTATCCTGGTAGTCCAGGGGAGGGACATGAAGCTTGTAGTTGCGCATAGACTTCAAGGAAAAGTTCTTGATTGTGGCCCCTGTTGACTCCGCTGACATATTGTCGAAAAAAAGTGGGCTCTTAATCAAGTACTTGATATAATGCTTATTTACTTCATCATGAAAGTTTATATAGCATGCACTCTTTCCAAGAATTATCGGTTCATGGTTATAGAATGCGACTTTCCCTAAAGTGCCATTTATAGAAACTAGCACTGTGTTTGGAGTAAGCGGTCGAGAATACTTATGATATTCCTCTTCACTGATTCTCTTCGTATTCTCTTTTATCTCAATCTCTCCGTTATTTAGGTTATTACCATTGATAAAGAAGTATTGACCCGATTCATCATACTTTGGAGTTCCATGAAGGCCATCACCTATTCGGCTTGAGAGCTGTTCAAATGTCTTCTCCTCCCAACCATCACCTTCCTGCCCAAACAGCTCATTCAACTTACTCTGAAACAACTCCTCCGCATTCTTAATATTCCGCTCAATATTCGCCTGGGCCTGGTCGATGGCCTCGAAGGCCTGGTCCAGGATGGCTACGATGCGTTTTTGTTCGGGGAGAGGGGGGAGGGCGATTTGAATTCTTCTTAAATCATCATTATACAATCTTGAAATAGTTGCCCCTTTAGATGGATTCCAATCACAATAACCATAAAAAGCATACAAGTATTCATTAGAAACTTGTGACTCATCATTCGCTATCCAAACAATATTTGAATCTTGGAAATAGGCAGGTTCGCCATCATAAATAACTCTTCTTCCAATTGTTCCAGAAGCGGAAATTAGTATGTCTCCTTTTTTAGGAAATGAATACTTTTCTTTGAATTCCGTATAGATTTCATTCGAAATAAATGCATTAGCCTCCTTTCCAAAAGTTCCAATTTTGTAAAAAGGGATTCCACTTTCAGAATTGGTTTGTTTCTTAAGAATCCTTTTGCACATCGAAACTTTGCCAATATCCCCTAACGATTTAATTACCCAATCTTCACTCATATCAACTCCTTAATTGATTCAAGAATTGACTTTGTCTCTGAATCCAAATTCTCCATTTCCGCCAGAATCTCAGCTGGACTTCTCAACGGAGCTTCTTCTGGTTCGTTGGGATTCTTTACACTGAGGTCAAAGGTGTCTTCGTCGATACTGGTCACATCCAGATTCCAGGATTGCTCTGTCTCTGGCTTGGTGTTGGAAAACTCTACAAACTCCTTGAGGTCGTTATCGTTGAGAGGATTGGTCTTGCCCATATTTCGACCTGGGTCCAACTGATAGAACCAAGTGTTCTTTGTCGGCTCACCTTTCTTGAAGAATAGCACAACCGTTTTCACACCCGCACCAAGGAAAGTTCCTGAAGGCATATCCAAAACCGTGTGCAGGTTGCAAGTTTGCAGTAGATGTTTTCTCAAGCTAACCGAAGCGTTGTCTGTATTGCTCAGGAAGGTGTTCTTGATAACAATAGCCGCACGTCCACCTGTTTTCAAACTCTTGATGAAGTGCTGTAGGAAGAGGAAGGCAGTCTCACCAGTTTTGATGTCAAAGTTCTGTTGGACTTCTTTTCTCTCCTTTCCACCAAATGGCGGATTGGCCAGAATCACATTGTATCTGTCTTTCTCCTGGATATCGCGTATGCTCTCCCCAAGGGTATTGACATGCTGTATGTTTGGAGCTTCGATTCCATGAAGAATCATGTTCATGACCCCAATCACATAAGCCAGGTTCTTTTTCTCCTTTCCATAAAGCGTCTTTTCCTGGAGTGTTTTTAGGTTATCAGTGGTCTTCTCCATGCGGTCATAGATGTACTCATATGCCTCACACAAAAAGCCTGCAGAACCCACTGCTCCATCGTACACCTTGTCTCCAATCTTCGGTTTCAGCACCTGAATCATGGCTCGAATCAAAGGTCGGGGAGTGTAATACTGTCCACCATTGCGACCAGCATTCCCCATGTTCTTGATTTTCGTCTCGTAAAGGTGGCTCAGTTCGTGCTTGTCTTTGGAAGAGCGAAACGGGAGTTCATCAGCCAATTCCAGAATCTCACGAAGGTTGTACCCGCTTTGAATCTTATTCTTTAGCTCAGAGAATATCTCCCCAATTTTATATTCGATGCTGTCGGGGTTATCGGACTTCGCTTTGAATCCTGCGAGATATGGAAAGAGTTCCAGGTCGACAAACTGCACCAGGTCAGGACCTGTCTTAGCCACATGATGGTCCAGCTTGCCATCGCCGCCTTTAGGCATAGCCCAGATAGGCCATCGGTATTTTTCGTCCAGAATATAGTGGTAGGGCTTTCCTTCTAATGCAGCAGTATCCGCCTTCTCTTGCTCCAGCTCATCCAGATAACGAAGAAAGAGTACCCAGGACGACTGCCCAACATAATCCAGTTCACTATCAGCACCTGCATCCTTGTACAGGATGTCATCTATATTCTTGAACGTCTGTTCGAACATGTAAATCAGTTTAAGTCTTTGCGTTCCACTAAAAGCTCGGACACCTCGACATCCAACAATCCAGCGACCCGATACAGGTCTTCCAAACCAGGCTGCACCTGATTCGTGACCCAAAGGGACATGGTGTTCTCACTCTTACCCAGTTGCTGAGCCAGCCACTTCTGACTTCGCCCCTGAGCTTTTAGGATTTCCTTGAGCTTATTCAATGGAATTCTTTCTATGCGCATAAAGATAGATTTAATATAGATGAAAATCCCAATGAGAGTTGGATTTGATAATGCGTGAAATTGGGATTGGAGAATGTGAAAGGATTCGACGTAGATGTGAAGAACTTTTCTTTTGCCCATTTGACAAGGGATTCAACCCTATTTCCGTAGGAAATCATAGAAGGCAACTTGATTTTCTGAAAATCTATGATAATTATTAGCAGCATCATCTCGATGAAGTAACCACGGCGATTAAGGAGGAGTCTCAAACTTCCTCCACGCCACATCGGGAAAATGCGTGGTTACATATCAATTCCAGCTATTCCAACATTATAAAATGAGCAGAGGAACACCATCTCCGCAAAGGTTGGGGTCTGTTTAATCCAGAAAGATGTATACACAAGAACTGCAACGAAATCAAATAGAGGATGCCTTCGACATCGTCACCAGAGACCTGCCTGCAGAGTTCTATGGATATATGGTCACTATCCAGTTGCCTAGACACCATCTTTGGGTTGACTACGCCAAGCTGATACCCTACGAGGATAAAATTCGTTTTGAGAATGCCAGGGTCATTCGCATTCCAGAGTTTGAACGAGATACAGCAACGGGTATCAAGGGTGATTACAATCCCTCAAGGATGCACCTTCACCTATCCGTGTTTACCGATGAGGATGTCAATGCACTCATCGATGCGTTGAATGCCAACGAAGACTTTGATGCCATCTTCCATGTGAGGAGAGAAGACAACAGGGGAAAGCACATTGGCTATGTGATTAAGCAAGCTGGCCTCAAAGAACTGCCACCCATCACGATAGAATATCATGAATCATTTAACGAAGAAAAGAAAGCGGCAGAGCCGCAAGCAGCAATTGAATTAGCTGAAAAGCTTGAAAGAGAGTTGAGTTTATCGACCGAACCATCCCATAGCCAAGACACTTTGCGTGAATCCATCGAAGTTCCAACCTGGCCCTACTTCTGGTCTTTGTTAGTGCACGCTGCGAAAACCGCAATAGGCGTGGTGACCTGCCTATTCAGTTTCCCCAGGGACGGCTAAGCCCTAATTAGGGGGTTAAATAAGCGTATCAATAGTAAGAGGCTAATTAGCAACGAACATTTAGTGGTGACCCTACCCCTCAGAAATTTTTTTCTAGTTTTTTTAGCTTCATTATCTGACCCCTCTGAATCGGTAGTACCCTCATTTTCTTGCGTTAGAATAACGGATTGCCCTTTTTTGGGATAAATTTTGTGCATTTGGGCTAAGGGTCGAATGTTTTGTTAGCCTTCTGATTCTTGTTGACCCCCACTTTTTGGCTGAATCCAGCAAGTTGAATCCTAACCAAACCTGCATGAAATCGCACCATTTTAGTGAAGAAATGGAGACATCAATTACGACCCAGTCAATGGCTTTACAGTAATGACCAATTGACGGGGGAAACGGATAAGAGAGAAACAGTAACGAATACTCCTAATCCAAGTATCCTGTTCCGTTTGTTTCTAGTTTTATGATATGAAAACAGAAAAGAGACAAACTAAATGGCGCAACGGCAAAATTCATGAGGAATACGAAGTATTCATCTTCGAGTACAAAGGAGAGCCCAAATGTGTAAAAACTGGAACATCGAAGAACTACGAAGTGGATGGTATTTTGAAGGAAGAATGTGATTATGAAATCACGACATACCGCGACAGAGAAGGTAATTCATTTTATGGCCACTCGAAGAAGACCAAAAAGCACTATGCCATCAACGGTGGGTTAAAGAACACTGAAACTTGGGTTCCTGTATATGGTTCTCCGTATGGAGGACCTGGAAGCTTGCACACCTTTACGCTGAAGGAAAGAATTGAACACTGAAACGCTGTCCTAAATTATCGCCTTAAACCTCGCTAAAAGACCACTATTTGGAAGGTTTTTAGAAGGTCAAACTTGAGGAGAAGTCAGAACGATTGTTTCGTAGACTTTCCACGCATATTGCAATAGTTCTTGTAAGGATTATTGCGACGTATCAATTTGTAAAAATCAAAATTTAGTACATTGAGTTGAAAATTTCCTCTTATGCCAACATGGAAAGTTATATATCGACTCAATGGTCGAGGACCCTACAGTGAAGAAGTTCAGGCTTCAAACAGTTCAGATGCGCGTCGTTTGATTGAATCTAAATATGGAAAAGACGTTAGTGTTGAGCGCTGCGGAGTGGCGAAATATTAGAATTGAGAGCAAATTCCAAATGCCATGTAGGTTTGAATCCACCTTTACCAAGGTTAATAATCTTCACGGGTAGGTCTGAATGAAAATCATTAAAAACCTGATACGATGGTGGGTAGTCGGTAACCTAGACTATATATTTCGATGGTATAGGAATATGATAATCCTTCCTCTATTTTATATTTCTCTTGTTCTTTTGAATGAAGAAATAGACTTGGTAAGATTGGTTTAGAATACCTCATAATCTTTGAAGGTCTGGACTTTCTTGAGAATATATTCATCCTATTGATATTCAGAGAGATTTTTTGGGAGGTGTTGAATTGGATATTGAAAGTGTACAGAAGAAGGAAAGCCAGGAGAGAAAACAACCTTAGCGGGTTAAACAAATATCTATAACCAGTAATAATCAGAAAGGAGTATTTTACGTTCAAAGAATTTGCAATTGCTTACTCGCCTCACGTCTCAATTGAGCTGAATCTCTTCTGTGAATCGAGCTAGTCGAATGCCCGCTGTTTCCTCGACAGGTATATTACGGAGCTGCTTCATAAACAATACTGCATTATCCTTTATAGAAAGCCTATCATAACTCGCAAAGACTCTGGTTGCGCTTGGGATACTATGGCCAACTACACGTCGAAGGACTGACTCTTGTACAAATGGGAGTAGATTGGTGATGAAACTTCTGCGAGCAGTGTGAGCGCTGATTCTAGCTGCGGTTTCCTTATCGAACACTTTGGTCAAGAGAAGCTTGATTCTCCTGTGCAAGGTAGAAATGGACACGTCATGTGGTCTGTCGTTCAACATGATTTGTCGAACAGGCTCAGCACAAGGAATCACCACTTCAGGACAAGGTGATTTACTCAATCTGAATCGTGACCAACCAAAGGGTACATCGTCATGGTAGTTCATCACGAACTTGTGCAAGTCACCAACTCGAATACCCGTGAACAGAAGGAGAAGGAACACGCTTTTCGTGTTCCTCATCTGAGGCGTTTTTGCTTCAAAGTCCATTAGCTTACGAACCATCTCCCAATCCAGGTACATCTTGTCAGTCTGCTGATACCGAGTTGTTCGTCGCCATTCATTTGCGTCATTTAGCAAACCTCTTTCCCTGGCAATAGACCTAAACTTAAAAATGAGCTTTTCCCAATTCCAAATCGTATTGACAGAAAGGTCAAATCGTGTTTGCAGCCAGGCCAGAAACTCTTCGTGCAGCTCCAGCGTGTAGTTTTGCCAATAGCATGCTTGCTTGGATTCAGACTCAAACATTCTCATGCGGGTTGCCAGTAAAGTGAACTGAACCTGGGTCGAGTACTTTTCAGACTTCGACTTGGCTACATAATCGTTGACGAAATGCGGAATTCGAGATTGGACCTGAACTTTTCTGAGTTGTCCAGTCATCTGCAGATAACACTGCTTAACGTCTCTAGTGGTAACTAATTCTATCAATGGGTTGTCCATCACTTGCTCATGAGCCTGGGTCAAGAAATTGACTTGCTCATCCAGGTAACGATGAAGTTTGAATCTGTCCCTTGCGCTGTATTCTGCCGCCGGCCGACCCAACTCTACATTCCAAAACTGGGGTAGAATCCTATGCTTGAGTTGAATCTTGAGGGTCTGATACTTGACTTCTCCAGTGATGCTATCCTGGCTGCGAAATCCTGCATTTAAGGCAAGCTGAATAGCCCTCTTCTTTTTACCTGGGACTTTGATAAGTGATACTCGTATTCTGGCTGCCATGCCTACAATGAGTCAGAATTTGGAGGGGGAGTGAAATAGTGAATACTTTTTTTATATCAACCAATTAAAATTCCAACTATACTATGGAGTTCCTACCATCCCTTTTGCTTATTGTTACCTGCGGGAATCTTTGGTCGCAACAGTCCTATTGGAATGACTTTCCTAACCAAAAGAAGCAAGAACATGTTGAAGTTCTAACCAAAATTGATTCTTTAGAACTAAACATTGAGTTTAAGGGGTTTGCCCATAAGTATGAGAATGCAGAGACTGATTTGAAAAGGTATATCGAACGTGAATTCCTTGATAGACGAATTGAATTGGCTAAACAGGCAGGTACCTGGGCAAAGTCCATTGAGGAGAAAAGACAGATGAAGTCCAAAGGAAATATTAATCCATCATATACTCATCTAGCAGATGTGAATGTTCGGGTTTACATGTACGACTTGGTGTGTGAAATTTATTACGTTTCAAGTATCTGTCCGCCATCCAATTAGCTCTGAAAGGGTTATGTCTGAATGTGTCTCACACCCAATTTCGCCCAGAAATCCGTTAGTAGAAGAAATTTCTCCATTACTCGCTTAACCACATGAATCCTGCGGCTCAGAGGAGAACATAATTTTTAGAAATACGCTAAATCAATCCCCTGCGGATTCGGGGACCATAGGTGCTATGAGTCATTTTTTGGAGAGGGGTGAGCTAAAACTTGACGAGTAAAACCCAAAGAACCATTACAACAACGACCGCGACGATTTGAAATACCCATAACTTCTTCTGGTGTTTACACTCTTCTCCACAGACCGTCTCAAAAAATCCACTAACCGCCAATGATGACACAGCGGAGTAAACGACACTAATACGAGAGTTATCAATGAAGATTGAGTCCAGCCAACTGACTATGAAAACGGAATATATAATTGCTCCCAAGAGGAGAATCAATGAAAGGAATTTGTACTGTGATAATAATAATCCTGAGCCGACTAGTATCAGTGGGCCTCCAGCCAAAACTATGTCAATCCAGTCCCCTTCATTCCATAATAGGTTCCAAAGGGTATTCCCATTTTCAATTAGGGGAATAAACCCAGCTATAACCACGATAACAATCAGCCCAAACGTAACCACAGTATAACTACGAGAATTCTTTTTGTCTTCTTTATTCTCGTTTGCTTCTATTGCCTTCGACATATAGCCTGCTTTAGATAAATAATTAAGGCTATTCAGGAATCCGTCTGTAGAACTCCTCTCCACCATAAATATCACCATCAACAGTAAATTCAAAAGTTTGGTCAATCCCTTTATGCCGTTTTATTTTCGAGCAGTCCTCTCCAGAAAATAAATACTTCCCAGAAACATATTTAGCGGCCTGTTCTCGTGTAGAGTTGTCATAAATTTTAACATCAAAACTGTCATCAGTAACTGGAAGAATCACGATTTCTTTATCACAGCCTTTGCACTTCCAAGAACCCACAAAGTCCGACTCTCTCGAATTACAACTCTCCGCCTTTTCCGAATTACAACTCTCCGCCTTTTCCGAATTACAACCGACAATTAGTAGCAACACAAAAAGAATCGGAAAGTAGACGCGTATTGCCGATGGATATGTCATAAGCTATAATTTATGTTTCTCAGACAAAAATATAAAAATATTTCTATTCAGAATTGGGAATCCAATGCTTACTGCCCCCAAAATGCCCCTAGTAGCAAATCAACTCACCCATTTCATTAAAACTTGTTCCTCCTGCATCCCCCGCCAATCGACAAAAGAGAAAAGGGCCACCCCAATGGAGATAGCCCTTTTCAACCTTTAACCTATTTATTTAACCACACCGGTCTAGTGACCAGCAGCTATTTGAATCAATTGGAGGCGTACGTCGTGTACTTCTTGAAGTTTTGCGAGGTAGGCGCTTATTTTTCCTGCACTCATAAGTTCTAATGCTTGACTCTTGAGGGCTGTATATCTGTTCTTTAGTTCTTTCATGATCGTAGGTATTAAGTTAAACTTACCCATCATCTTGCAACGACCGTGCCAAAACCATTTCATGGCAGTGTGAAAAAAACTTAAAACAGTCTGCACCCTTCACTCACAAAGGGATACAGGACATCCTATTCGTACAGAAAATTATTGGAAATGTAGTTGATGACTGCCTCAGGGAGCAGGTAACGAACGTCTTTTTTATCGCGGATAGATTCACGAATGAAGGTCGACGAGATCTCCAACAAAGGAGCATCGCACAAGGTTATTTGGGCATCCTTGAATTCAACTGGGAGTTCTTGCTTCAGATCACGCTTTCCGGCCGAAGTTGAAATGCGAGGGTAGACTAAGATTTTATACTTGGCAAGAAGCTCTTGGTAGTCGCGCCATTTTTGCAGACCGACCAGGTTGTCCTCTCCCATGATAATAGAAAACTCGATATCTGGGTAAAGATCTTTCAGGTGGCGCATGGTATTGACGGTATACGAAGGCTTCGGTAGATCAAACTCAGCATCGCATACTTGTAGATTTTCATTTTCCTTGATGGCTAGACGCGCCATTTGCAATCGGTGGGCGTCGGGCATGAGTTTCTTGATATCCTTTAAGGGATTATGTGGTGAAACGACCAGCCATACTTCGTCTAATTGTCCGTGTGTGGCCATGAAGTTTCCTATGACCAGGTGCCCGATGTGGATCGGATTGAACGTTCCAAAATACAGCCCTACTTGCTTCACGACTTTAGGAAATCTCGAACTAGTGAATCGGCCGTGTTGATGGCTTCGTGCAGATTATCATTCAACAGTTGGACGTCGAATTTATCGGCATAGGACATTTCGTCTTTGGCTTTGGCCAATCGGCGCGCAATACTCTCCTTTGTTTCGGTATCTCTCGAGTTGAGGCGATCGCGAAGTGCTTCCAACGATGGCGGCATGACAAAAATGGCCAGAGCTTTATCGCCAAAGTGCTTTTTCAAATTGATCCCGCCTTCTACATCGACATCGAAAATAACATGGTTTCCAGCAGCCCAGATGCGATTAATCTCTCGCTCCAGCGTACCATAAAATTGATTGGTGTATACCTCTTCCCACTCTAGAAATTCGCCGTTTGCCACTGCAGCCTTGAATTGTTCAATGGACATGTAGTGGTAATCTTTGCCATCGCGTTCTATATTTCTACGTTCGCGAGTTGTCGCTGAGATTGAAAACTCCAATCCCAATTTACGGTGAAGAAGATGGTGAACTATCGTCGTTTTTCCTGCCCCTGATGGCGCCGAGAAAATGATTGCTTTTCCGTTATGTGAGCTTTCCTGTTCCATTAAAGGACATTGAGTACCTGTTCTTTTATTTTTTCAAGTTCATCCTTCATTTGAACGACAATCTTTTGCACCTCAGCATTGTTGGCTTTGGAGCCCATAGTATTAATTTCTCGACCAATTTCTTGTCCGATAAAACCAAGTTTCTTTCCCGCGGCATCTTCATTCTTGAGTACCTCCAAGAAATAATCGCAGTTGCTTTTGAGGCGGACACGTTCTTCGGTCACATCGAGTCTTTCAAGGTAAAAAATCAACTCTTGCTCAAAGCGATTTTTATCAATCTTCTCAGCATCCAGGAATTCATCTAGGTTGCCTTGAATGCGCTCACGTACTTGCACCATTCTCGTGCTCAAAGGCTCTTCCAATTGATCATATAAGTTCATGATGGTCTGAATGCGATCCTTGAAATCTTGCTCGAGCTTTGCCCCCTCAGTCATTCGGTATTCATCCAAGCGATCAACGGCTTCATTCACCATTTCTGCTATGGTTTTCCATTCGTTTTCATCCAAAGTTTCGCGCTCAGGGCGAAGGATGTCTGGAATACGCAGCAAAATTCCCATGAAGTCGGTATTCTCTTGTCCGATCGCATCAGAAACCTCTTTCAAGTCGTTGTAGTAATTCTCCATCAACGCTTTATTGATGGTGACCTTCTTCTCGGTGGCGTCCGATTCGTAGAAGATCGTCATATCGGTTTTACCCCGTACAACGCGGTCGGCAAGCGAGGAGCGCAAGATCATTTCCTTCTCCTTGTACACACTAGGCATGCGTAAATTGACATCGAGCAACTTGCTGTTGAGCGTACGAATTTCGATGGTAAATTTCCGCGGACCGATAGTACCTTCCGCTCGGCCAAAGCCTGTCATAGATTTGATCATGTGCTCATCTTTCCCGCAAAAATAGGAATTCAAATGGGGTCTACGACTTTTGCGAGGTGTGATGGTGACAATTGGCTTAAAACTGTTTAAAATTTCGCGGCTTTAGCCTTCGGCAAATGGTCAAGTAGGTCGGTGGGTGGAAATGCATGTCGACCTGTGTTAATGCATTTGCCTTGTGCTAAAGAAAAGAACATTCACACCTGCCTATGATTGTACATGTACCACTCAACAGGGGTGAAAATAGCGGACAATAAAAAGGGTGGCTCCCAAATTGGAAACCACCCTTTTACTTAGTTTGAAATGACTATCGACGGATGATCAACTGATCAACTGCAACAGTCTCATTGCTTCTCAATCGGATAACGTAAATACCGTTGGCCAAATTGCTTAAGTCCATCGCTTGGTTCTGATCGGCAGACAAAATCAACTCGTGGCTTTCAACCAGCTTACCAGTGGCATCTAGTATTTCTACAATTGTCTTTCCTTCGAAATTATTCGTTTGGATAGTGAATAGTCCGTTCGTAGGGTTCGGATACAGGGCAAACGAAGATGCTTCTAATTCGTCAACACTCACATCACAGTTGTTATTCTGAGGTGGTGAAGAAACGATACAACCATCAAGCGTCAACGAACTTACCAGGATAACCACTTCGATGTTGTTACCGAAAGGTCCGAGTTCAATGGATCCGTTGAAAGAAATTTCGAATTCATTGGCATTGGCGTTGTTGGTCACCGAATATGGCGCGCCATTACCCAAGTCAGATATATCCATTTCAATGTAGTAAACATCTGGTTCACCAGGCTCACAGAAAGGAGTGTAGGTAATATCTGGGAAATCGCAGTTGAAGATACATGATCCATCGTCGATAGTTGCCGCTGGGTCATAGTTCAATGCTTCGCTATCGGTACAACCTTCAATACCTCCGTAGACGCATGAACCGTCGTCGATAGTAGCTGTTGAATCGTAGTTATCGGCTAGAGGATCAGTACAACCTGCGCACGACACGAATTCACAAGAACCATCATCATCCGTTGCAAATGGATTGTAGTTACAGGCTTCATCGTCGGTACAACCTTCAACCACCTCATACGAACATGTTCCGTCATCAATTGTGGCATTGGCATCGTAGTTCAAGGCATCTGGATCGGTACAGCCATAACAGCTATAGTCACATGTTCCATTTTCTATTGTGGCTTCAACATCGAAGTTACACGCCAAGAAATCGGTACAGCCAGCACAAGTTAAATACTCGCAAGAGCCATCGTCGTTCGTAGCAAATGGATTGTAGTTACACGCACTGTCGTCGATACAGCCATCCACTTGGTCATAAGAACAAGTACCATCATCAATGGTCGCTTCAGAATCATAATTCAAGGCCGTAGTATCGGTACAACCGTAGCAGCTAAAGTCACAGCTTCCATTTTCGATTGTCGCTTCGCTGTCGTAGTTGCACGCTTCCTCGTTGGTACATCCAGCGCATGAATTGTATTCACAAGAACCGTTTTCTAGAATGGCATCTTCGTCGTAGTTGCATGCATTTGGGTTGGTACAACCGGCACACGAATCAAATTCGCAGCTTCCATCGGCAAGTGTTGCGTCTGGATCGTAGTTACATGCAGATGGGTTCATACAACCGGCGCACGAGCTATACTCGCAGCTACCGTTATCTATAGTTGCATCGGCATCGTAGTTACAGGCTTCTGAATCGGTACAACCAGGAGTTTCAATGATTTCACAACCGTTATTAGGAGGTAAATCACCGCCACAAACGTTATTTGGATCATCCGTTGGTGAACCGTCAATATCTCCACAATCATAACCCCATGCAGCACATTCGAAGTCTACAAACTGACCGTCCCACTCGTACGCGTTGTTGTCGGCAAAACCGTCACCAATCCAAACAATAACACCAATCGTATGTTCTGTTCCAGCACAGTCGCAGATTGTCTCATCGTACGTACATGAGCCATCATCAATGTCGGCATTTTCATCGTAGTTGGTAGCGTATGGATTCACACAACCCTCAACTTGAACACAAGAGGTAATCGTAAGTGATCCTAGAGGTGAAGAAGAACCATCGTCAAGTGAATAATAGAATTCCCAAACACCTTCGCCTAGTCCGTTAATACCCCATACATCTCCTGAACCAAGATCATTTCCAATCATAGGGAAGCAGCCTTCGTCTGCAGAGAAAGTAGATTGGTAACAAATTTCTGTAACCAAGCAATCTCCTTCGTAGTCGAATTCAAAGAACATCACATCGGTTAACGATTCCCCGCATCCGTCGATATACACGTTGATTCCGTTGTACGAGCAATCGCCTCCACCGGAACAACCGTTGTTTGGAGGAAGATCACCACCGCATGTATTGTAAGGATCATCGGTTGGAGAACCATCGATGTCTCCGCAGTCATAACCCCATGTAGCACATTCGAAATCAACCAATTGGCCTTCCCATTCGTAGGCATTGTTATCGGCATAGCCATCGCCCAACCACGTAAGAACTCCAATTGAATGCTCTGTTCCGGCGCAGTCGCAAATCGTCTCTACATCGTCACAATTGCCATTGGCGAAGAAATATACATCTGACTGACTACCATCAGAAAGGGTGTAGTAGAATTCATAGTCGGTATCGGCAAGAGCGGCGTTGAAGTTCACACCATCGCCATCTCCTGTTTCCAGGGCCGTGATATCCTCACAAGCGAAGGCTCCGCCATTCTCAGAAGCACAAATTTCATCAATCGTACATCCTCCTTCGATTGAGAATACCATATTGATAATCGGATTAACTCCGTTGCATGAGTTTGAAGACAAAACTACATCTAACACGCATCCACCGCCGGCACAACCATTGTTAGGAGGCAAGTCACCACCACATGTATTGTACGGATCATCGGTTGGAGAACCAGCGATATCTCCACAGTCGTAGCCCCAAGTTTCACACTCGAAGTCAACCAATTGACCTTCCCATTCGTAGGCATTGTTATCGGCATAGCCATCACCTAACCACGTAAGAACTCCAATTGTATGCTCCGTTCCCGCGCAATCGCAAATTGTTTCAAAATCGTCACAACTGCCATTGGCGAAGAAGTATAAATCTGACTGACTTCCGTCGGACAGGGTGTAATAAAATTCATAGTCTGTATTGGCCAAGGCCGCGTTGAAGTTCACACCTCCGCCATCTCCGATGAGTAGGGCTGAGATATCTTCACAGGTAAAGGCTCCACCATTTTCAGACGAACAAATTTCGTCAACTGTGCAACCACCGTCGATGGTAAAGAACATCGTAATGACAGGGTTAACACCGTTGCAGGTAGTCGATTCAAAGGCCACGTCGGCCATGACACATCCTGCCCCAGCGCAACCATTGTTAGGAGGCAAGTCACCACCACAGGTGTTATAAGGGTCATCCGAAGGAGAACCAGCGATATCACCGCAGTCATAGCCCCAAGTTGCGCATTCAAAGTCAACCAATTGACCATCCCACTCGTAGGCATTGTTATCGGCATAGCCATCACCTAGCCATCCCAAAACTCCAATTGTATGCTCCGTTCCTGCACAATCGCAGATAGTTTCAAGCTCGCCACAATTGCCATTGGCATAGAAGTAAACACCTGATTGCGTGCCATCAGAAAGTGTGAAATAGAACTCATAATCGGTATCGGCTAGAGCAGCATTGAAGTTCACACCCCCGCCATCTCCGATGAGAAGTCCTGAAATATCTTCACAGGCAAATGCGCCTCCATTTTCGGAAGAACAAATTTCATCAATAGTACATCCGCCATCGATGTTAAAATACATCGTGATAATCGGATTGTCGCCATTGCAGGCAGTCGATTCAAAATCAACCGATGCCATAGCACAACCGCCACCGCTGTTATCAACTTCCCAGCCGATATCGGCCATCAAGCCAAGAATAATAGGTCCTGGGGAGTGAATCGCTTCAGCATATCCAATTTGTGGAGTCATGAGGGAATTTGCATTACCTTCCATGTAGGTTGACTCATTCAAATGTGAGTAGCTAGAACCTGGCTCCCAAGGAGAAGGGGCATACAAGCGCGGTGAAATTCCGCTATTCGCAGCTTCGGCATTTGAACCATTCCAGTACAAGCTGTTTCCAGTAAGTTGTGTCCCTAGGGCTGTAGATGGATTTGTGTAGGATGTTATTGCCGTACCACTTCCATTTTCAACATAGAGGTCATAGACGATTGGGTAGTCAAAAGACCCTAAGCCAAGGTATCCAGTCGAACCAATTTTATCGGCAGATCCTTGAACACCTAGTCCGTGTCCCAATTCATGAAGAACAACAGACACAAAGTCAAATTCATCAAAGGCTGGATTACCATCCGTACCAAAATACCAATCGGTACCACTATCAAAGTTGGCTACGACGTCAGGAAACCCTGGATCAAGGTCGTATCCAGCAAGCTTATCTGCCAGTGCTGAAGGATAGTACACATTGGAACTTGGTGCTCCAGTAAAATTGTACCAAAACCCTTCTGCGCCTGCAGAACCGAGGGTATTTCCCGGCAGGTCGGACCAAGTAGCATCAATTAAGATAGGCACATTGGATGTAAGTTGCGAGGCCCAGATATCAACTGCGTATTGAAACGCATTTTGGGCTGCTGTAGTGAAACCGTTGTAGGTAACGCTAATGACCACATCACGCTCACCACCGAAGTCGAAATTCGCTGGTGGAGCAACATATGTGTTCATTGTTTCGGTAACACCTTGCAGACTGGTCGAAATAGTACCATTCACTTTAACACCCGATTGGGCAAAAGAAGTCGTCCCAAGGAGGACTACAAGCATGAATAAGGCTGACCCAATAAAGGAGGAATGTAAAGTTGTTTTCATTTAATGTTCTTTGGATTCATATTTAGGTCAAAAATACACACAAGTTTGTACAACTTTTACGCACAATTTATGCCTTAATGAAAATCGCATTGTTCAATTTAAAATATCTTTGCGGCACATGCCAACTGTAGATTCAATAAAAGCCCCGGTTGCTGAGGAAATGCAAATGTTTGAGTCGCGTTTTCGTCAGGCCATGAAAAGCAACACACCGCTGCTTGACAAAATCACTCATTACATCATTAAAAGGAAGGGTAAGCAGATGCGGCCGCTCTTCATTTTTTTGACGGCGAAAGCGACTGGATCAGTCACAGATTCTACCTATACAGCAGCGAGTTTAATTGAGTTATTGCACACGGCCACATTGGTACATGATGATGTGGTGGATGACGCCAATACACGCCGCGGCTTCTTTTCCATTAACGCTCTGTGGAAGAACAAGATAGCCGTCCTTGTGGGCGACTATTTACTCTCCCAGGGATTGATGTTAAGCATAGACAACGGTGAGTTTCGGCTCTTAAAAATTGTCTCCAAGGCGGTCAAGGAAATGAGCGAGGGGGAGCTACTTCAAATTGAAAAGGCGCGCAAGCTGAATATCACTGAAGAAGTGTATTATGACATCATTCGCCAAAAGACTGCCTCTCTCATCTCAGCCTGTTGCGAAAGTGGTGCAGCATCGTCTGGAGCATCGGAAGAAGTGCAGGTGAAAATGAGTTTGTTTGGTCAATATGTAGGCATGGCTTTTCAGATAAAGGACGACCTATTTGACTACGGTAACGGTGACAATATTGGAAAGCCGACTGGGATTGATATTAAGGAGCGTAAATTGACCTTGCCATTGATACACGCATTGAACCAATCCAGCAACGGGCAGCGGCGGAAGATTATCAATACAATTAAGAATCACAATGAAGATCCGAAAAGAGTCAAGGAGGTTGTGGATTTTGTTGTTTCGTCGAGTGGCATAGCGTACAGCGTACAAAAGATGAACGAGTTACAATCCAAGGCACTTGCTATTCTTGAGGAGTTGCCTGAGTCAGAAGCAAAGTCTGCCCTGCGCGGACTAGTGGAATACACAATAAGTCGAAAAAAATGAAATATTTCTTGTGGATCGGATTTTTACTGCTTGTTTCTTGTGGTAAGCAGACTTATGACAAAGTAACCAAGACCTACTCGTCGGGCAATCCGGAGACGATCATGGTTTATGAAGAAGGAAGTGACAAGCTTGTTTACCAAAAGGTCATGTACGACAACCAAGTCCTTAAAATTGAAGGTGCTATGTTGGACGGTGAGCGTGACGGACTTTGGACTTCGTATTATGATGACGGAACCATATGGACTAAAAACAACTACAAAGGTGGTGTTTTAGATGGGTCATATGAGATGTTCAATCGAAACGGCACCCCCAAATTAAAGGGTCAATACAAAAAGGGAAAGGAAACTGGAAAGTGGACAGTCTTTGATGAAAACGGCCAATTTGTCGAAGAACGATTGATGGATTAACACCAAATTGTTCATATCCGACGTTTATTCATTTACAGGTTAGGTAAATCCGTATTTAGCTTTGCTAGAATAAGGTTTATTGTAATACAGTGAATGATGAAATCAATTATCGCCACGATTATCTCATTATCGCTGACCTTGGCATTGTATGCCACGGATAAGCGTATTAGCAGGAACGAGTACATTGATCAATGGAAAGATGCGGCCATCTACCAGATGGTCGTTCACAAGATTCCAGCGAGTATCACTTTGGCTCAAGGAATCCTTGAGAGCGGAGATGGTAACAGTCGATTGGCTCGAGAAGCCAACAATCATTTCGGGATCAAATGTCACAGCGATTGGACGGGTGAATCAATTCGTGAAAACGATGACAAGAAGAATGAGTGCTTTCGTAAATACGACGATGCCGCGGCTTCTTTTGCCGACCACAGTGACTTCCTCTTAAAGAAGCGATATGCTCCATTGTTTGAACTGAAAACAACGGATTACAAGGGATGGGCAAAGGGATTAAAAAAATGCG
Source organism: Flavobacteriales bacterium (assembly GCA_015665315.1). GTDB lineage: Bacteria > Bacteroidota > Bacteroidia > Flavobacteriales_D > Sanyastnellaceae > JADFAK01. The sequence goes on from JADFAK010000019.1 coordinate 55,419, forward strand.
GTTACGCAACGAATCCAAAATACGCTGCTCGGCTTATAGAAATTATTGAAGCCAATGGTCTGGAAAAATATGATGAAGAGGGAATGCGCATGATTAAGAAAGGTGCTATCCCTGTAGAATTGGCTGAGGCAACTAAACCCACACGCAAGGAAAGAAAGAACAATAATGTGAGTGAAGCGGACGAAGCCTTACCGGGTGTGGAGGTGAATTTCAGCAGGGCAACACTAACATCAGAGAATAACATCCTCTACGTGAAGGCAAAAAGTGGCGACACGTTTAATACGATTGCAGAGGATTTAGACTTAATGCCTTGGCAGATCAAGAAGTACAATGATTTCGAAGATAGTTCGAAAATAGAAGAAGGTGAGGTGATTTACATCAAGCCCAAAAGGAACAGAGCGAAGCAAGAAACGCATATCTTGAAAGAGGGCGAAACGATGCATGATGTCTCACAGAAATATGGGATAAAGCTTTCAGCCTTGTATAAAAAGAATAATTTATCACCTGGAAATCAGCCTGAGGTTGGGACTAAGCTCTCCTTACAGAAACGTGTACGACCTACTTAATCATTTGCGCGCAGCGAGAAAATACTGAGCTGTATGATGAATTGCCTCATCGATAGGGGTATAAGCGAAGTCGATATGCTCGGTGATTTTCCCACCTAGGTAGCTCACATTATTCGTAGCACTTTTAATGCTTTCGCGCGTGAGAGTTGCTTTACGCAAACCAATTCCTGCAAGGATGGAGTCGACAATCCACGCGAACTTCAACATCTTTTTTGAAATTTTCTTGGTCGTGGGCCTTTTACCCAAGGCGGTAGACACTTTGGAGAAAAACTCGTGGTAATGCAGGTTCTCGGCACATAGCACGAATCGCTCACCGAAAACTTCTTTTTCCATCAAATTGATGCAAACTTTGGAGACATCCTTTACTCCAACGAAGCCATTGCTGCCGGTGGGGTGAAAGGGGATTCCTTTCCAGGCTCGATGAAAAATCTGCATGCTCGACCTAGGAGAATTTCCTGGTCCGACCACGATACATGGGTTCACAATGCACACGTTCAATCCTTCCTCCTTGCCACGCCACAACTCTCGTTCGGCTGAGTACTTGCTTATTGCGTATTGGCTATTCAAGGGTGAATTCTTCCACATGATTTCTTCATGAATCACTTCACCCGGTTTGCTCCTTCCAATCGCAGCCACCGAACTTACAAAGCAAATTTTCTCGATGTTGCCATCAAGACAAGCATTGACTACGTTGGAAGTACCCTCTGAGTTGACCTTCATCATTTGATCGTGGTCTTTCTTATGGAAGGACACCATAGCAGCTACATGGTAGACATTTTGCACGCCATCCATCGCCGCTAAGAGTGATTCAATATCTAGGACATCCCCTTCAATCCATTGAATTTGGTCGGCTCGAGTTCCGGCGCCTTCTTCCCAATGCTCGAACAAGCGAGCCATACCAGACTTGCTTTGCTCATCGCGATAAATTGCACGTACGGCCTGGCCTTGAGCAAGTAAATCAAATAGTATTCTAGATCCGACAATTCCGGTGCCTCCCGTGACCAAATTCATGGGACAAAGCTAATGAATAGGTGATTGCCGAACTAGGAAAGTCGATTACAACTCGCAGAGTCGAGACAAGTGATTAGTTTTGCATCCATGCCCGCAAAGAAAGACATAGCAGCCATGTTACAACGATTACCTACGAAACCAGGGATTTATCAATTCTTCGATTCGGATGGGACCATCTTGTACGTAGGAAAAGCTAAGAATTTAAAAAGTCGGGTATCCTCCTATTTTAATAAAAACAAGTATGACAGCGGCAAAACGAGGATTCTTGCCAAGAAGGTCGACAATATTAAGTTCTTGGTTGTAGAGACCGAGATGGATGCTCTGTTGTTGGAAAACAACTTGATCAAAGAGAATCAACCTAAGTACAATATACTGCTCAAAGACGACAAGTCATTTCCTTCAATTGTTATCAAGAAGGAACGCTTTCCACGGATCTATCCAACGCGCCAATTGATCAAAGATGGCTCAGAGTATTTTGGTCCGTACGCCAGTGTAAAGACCATGCACAAGGTGCTCGACCTCATTCGGAAATTGTACCCTATTCGCAGCTGCAGTTACAATCTAGCCGAGAAGCATGTCGACGCGGGCAAGTACAAGATCTGCCTGGAATACCACATCGGCAACTGCCTAGGTCCGTGCGAAGCTCGAATCTCTGAAGCCGAGTACGACCAAAATGTTGATGCAATACGCAAGATAATCAAGGGGCAATGGGACGGGCCGCTCAAAGAACTGAAGGATAAAATGAAATCGGCAGCCGAGGGCTTGCACTTTGAAAAGGCCGCCGAATACAAGTCTAAAATTGAACTTCTACAGAGTTTCCAGGCGAAGAGCACTATAGTCAATCCGAACATAGACAAGGTTGACGTATTTAGCATTGTCTCAGACAACCAAGCGAGTTATGTGAACTACATGAAGGTGAACAATGGGGCGATTATTTTAGGTCAAACCTCGGTGCTCAAACGCAAATTGGGTGAGACAGATGAAGAGGTGTTGTCCTATGCTATTCCAGAGCTGCGAAGGCGTTATCAAAGCGACAGCAAGGAAGTGTATATCCCCTTCGAGCTTGAACTCGAAATGGAGGGAGTAAGTTTTCATGCTCCTCAACGGGGAGAAAAACTACGCCTGATCCAGTTGAGCGAAAGAAATGCTAAGTTTTACATGCTCGATCAGCAAAAGCAGCAAGACCAAGTTGATCCCGAGGCAAGTCAGAATCGCATATTGAGCACCTTAAAAGACGATCTTAAACTGAAAGAAATGCCAAGGCACATTGAGTGCTTTGACAATTCTAATATCCAAGGCACCAATCCGGCATCGGCATGTGTTGTGTTCAAAAATGCCAAGCCTAGCAAGTCGGACTACCGAAAGTTCACCATCAAGACGGTCGATGGACCTGATGATTTTGCCTCGATGGAAGAAGTTGTTTTTAGACGATATCGCCGACTAAAAGAAGAGAACCAACCCTTCCCACAGTTGATTATAATAGACGGTGGTAAAGGTCAGCTCAGCGCCTCTCTAAAAGCTTTGGACCGCTTAGAACTTAGAGGTAAAATTGCGATTATAGGCATCGCCAAAAAGCTAGAAGAAATCTACTTTCCGGGCGATTCACTTCCTCTTTATATTGATAAGCGTTCTGAATCCCTAAAGCTGATCCAGCAGCTGCGCAACGAGGCACACCGATTTAGTTTGGCGCATCATCGAAGCAAGCGAAGCAAGGAAGCGTTGAAGACCGAGTTAACAGAAATTCCTGGTGTGGGCGAGAAGACTGCCCAAGAGTTACTCGTAAAATTTAAGTCGGTCAAAAACATCAAAGAAGCCACCAAGAAAGAATTGGAGGCGGTGGTCAACTTGAAGATCGCCCAAGCTGTGTGGAAACACTTCAATGAGTACGACTAGACATGTATAAATAAAAGCCGCTGTTGATTCGTTATTTAACTTGCAACTAGAAATTAATTATTACATTTCTATCAAGTCACGAACTAACACAATAGTCACATGTCAAACAAAGCCTCAGACAACCTACACAAGTTGATCAAATCCATGTCTAAGCCTGAAAAAAGGTATTTCAAGGTGTTTTCATCTAGGCATGTGATAGGAGATCAGAACAATTATCAGATCCTGTTCGACGCTATTGATAAGCTCGATGAGTACGACGAAGACAAACTAATGCGGAAGTTTAAGAATGAGGCATTCATTCATCGGTTCTCCATTGCTAAAAGTCGGCTCTACCAATCAATTCTCAAAAGCTTGGATGCATTTCACTCGAACAGTTCGGTGGAGGCACAACTCAAGAGACAGCTTCACTGTGCAGAGATCTTGTACAACAAATCCCTCTATGACCAGAGCTACAAGCTGCTTCGAAGTTCTAAGAAAGTTGCCGAGAAGTATGAGAAAGTGACGACCTTGATTGAGATCCGAAATTGGGAAAAGAGGCTGTTGGAGAAAGATAATTATGACAATGTTACAGACGAAGACCTGGCCGCCATTCTCACCAAAGATCAAGATCTTGTTGAAATCCTGAAGACCTATGACAAGCTGTGGAATTTGAAGAGTCAGATTTTCAAAACACTCTACGTCAAAGGAAAAGTTCGATCGGAGTCTGAACTGAAACAATTCAAAGCGATTCTTGACAAGACCAAGCATGACCAAGGTGCTGGCCTGAACCACCCTGGCAATATGTACCTCTTAAACCATCTTTCGAGCGCCTATTATTTTGGTTTAGGCGACTACGAAACGTGCTATCCATTTTTGGTGAAAAACATCGACTTGATACAATCCAAGCGGCACATTTTCGACGAAGAGCCCAATGTGTATATGAGTGTATTGACCAACGCCATTCACGTGGCGACTCGACTGGGTAAAGTTGAAGAAGCGTACGGACATATTGACTTGTTGGAGGAAGCGAGCAAGGCCGAAAACGAATCGACGAATGAAGATCGAGAGATGCGTATGTTTTCAATCTCACGAAGTGCACAGCTGAATTTACTCATCCAGCAAGGAAAATTTGCCGAAGGTTTAAACATGATACCTGAAATTGAGGAGGGGCTAGTTAAGTATGAGGAGAAACTCAGTTCGGTGAGAAAGGCGTCATTGTACTTTAATATCGCCATCGCATTTTTCGGACACGGGGATTACAACGAGTCGCTCAAATGGACCAACCAATTGTTGAATAACATCGATATCGACAAATCCCAAGACATTCACTGCATGGGGCAAATCTTGAATTTGATCATTCATTTGGAACTTGGAAACAAGAGCTTGTTGCCTTACACTTTACGTTCAACGCAGCGCTATCTAGAAACGCGGAACAAGGTGTATCAATTCGAAAGTGTCTTTTTGGCCTTTATCAATGAGGTTTTGAAAAAGCGGCAAACCAAACCCACACAGGAGCTTTATGCTGGATTGGCCAAGGATTTAACCAAGCTGAAGAAAGATCACTTTGAGCGACATGCATTCGACTTTTACGACTTCCTTGCCTGGGCCGAGAAACACGCGCAGATGCAAGAGCAAGACTAAGGAGGATCAGTTGGTCGCCGACTGATTAATCTTCGCCCTTCATCGCATTCCAACCTTGCGCCTTCAATTCTGTGACGTGTCCGTTTTTGGCGATGAGTTGATTTCCGGCAGCTTGGTCGGTCATATAACCGATAACAGTCATGTCGGGATGATTTCTAATTTTTTCGTAATCGTCTTGGCTGACCGTGAACAAGAGCTCATAATCTTCACCTCCACTAAGGGCACACATAGTAGGATCCAGTTCAAATTCCCTTGCGGTATCGTACGTAGTGTGGTCGATAGGAATCTTCTCTTCATAGAGGACGCTTCCCAAACCGGAATCATGCGCCAGGTGCAAAATTTCCGAAGACAGCCCATCCGAAATATCAATCATACTCGTAGGCTTGATCCCCAATTCTTTGAAAGCGCGAATGACATCTACTCTTGCCTCTGGCTTCAATTGCCGTTCAAGGATATAGTCGTGACCCGCAAGGTCGGGCTGAATTTGAGGGGCGTCGACAAACACACTTTTTTCTCTTTCTAGGATTTGCAGACCCATATACGCTCCTCCCAAATCACCTGTAACAACGAGTAGATCTTTGTCCTTGGCCGTCGATCTCAGAATAGTCTCTCCCTCATCGGCATACCCCACTGCTGTGATTGAGATGACCAATCCGGCAGCGCTGGCCGACGTATCACCACCTACTAAGTCTACATTGTAAACTTCACACGCTTTAAGCATACCAGCGTACAATTCTTCCACAGCTTCAACAGAAAAGCGATTGGACATGGAAATCGAGACTAAGATCTGCGCAGGAGTAGCGTTCATTGCACATAAGTCTGAAATATTGACAACAACGGCCTTGTAACCCAAATGCATCAATGGCATATAAGATAGGTCGAAGTGAATTCCTTCCGTTAGTAAGTCGGTAGATATCACCACCTGCTTTCCTTTCGAATCTAGTATTGCCCCGTCGTCACCAACGCCCAATTTGGTGTGGGGTGAACTCAAAGATATGGTAGAGGTAAGGTGTCGTATTAACCCAAATTCTCCCAATTCACTTAATTCAGTTCTCGTCTCAGACATGTGTCAATTTTTTTGCAAAGCTAAACATCGTTTGCTTTCCATTGCCATTCTATGCATCCCTTCTTCCTAATTAAGGAATCACAAAACTCGAAAAATTGGCTATACTATTTAGAAAACGTCTAAATAGATGAGTATCTTTGCACTAGCAAGTCCTATGAGGACGGCTAAAAAAGAAAGAATGTCATGATTAAAGTAAACGACAGCGCACGCATTCAAGTAGCTAATTTGATTGCATCGGAAGGTCATCCAGACGACTCCTTTGTACGAGTTGGCGTGAAGGGCGGCGGTTGCAGTGGATTGATGTATGAATTGGATTTTGACAACGTGATGACCGAAGGCGATCAAGTTTTCGAGGACAATGGTGTCAAAGTGGTTGTCGACAAAAAGAGCTTTTTATACTTGGTAGGAACGGAACTGGAGTATTCAGACGGCTTGAATGGAAAAGGCTTTGTTTTTAGAAATCCGAATGCCAATAGAACCTGCGGATGTGGGGAAAGTTTCTCCATCTAGAAGCCGAAGAAAAGAACGATTAAGTAGGACTCCAAAAACTTTCATTTTCGAAAGTATCATCATATGAGTGAAGAAGATAAGATAATAGCCGAGGTCACGAACAAAGAATACGAATACGGCTTCACGACCGATATTGAGAGTGACACGGCGCCTCCTGGAATAAACGACGACACCATTCGCTTCATTTCTGCGAAGAAAAACGAACCAGCTTGGTTGCTTGAATGGCGACTACAAGCTTTTCATGCGTGGCAGGAAATGGCCGAGCCTGAATGGGCGCATGTGAAATACGACAAGCCGGATTTTCAGGGAATTAGCTACTACTCTGCCCCAAAACAGAAGAAAGAGCTAGCCAGTTTGGATGAACTCGATCCTGAATTGCGAAAAACAATGGATAAGCTTGGCATCTCTATCGATGAGCAAAAACGCTTGTCTGGTGTTGCCGTTGACTTTGTTATTGATTCGGTTTCGGTGGCGACTTCGTTCAAAGAGAAGTTAGGCGAATTGGGCATCATATTTTGCTCGATGAGCGATGCTATTCAAGAGCATCCCGAGTTGGTGAGAAAATATATTGGCTCCGTTGTTCCTCAAAAGGACAACTTTTACGCCGCTTTGAACTCGGCCGTGTTTACCGATGGTTCGTTTTGTTATATCCCGAAGGGTGTGCGCTGTCCTATGGAGCTTTCGACCTATTTCCGAATCAATGAGAAGGGAACTGGTCAGTTTGAGCGAACCTTGGTCATCGCCGACGAAGGCAGTTATGTGAGTTACCTAGAAGGTTGTACGGCACCTCAACGCGACGAGAATCAATTGCACGCTGCGGTAGTTGAATTGGTCGCGCTGGACCGAGCGGAGATTAAATATTCTACCGTTCAAAATTGGTATCCGGGAGATTCGAAAGGTAAAGGAGGTGTTTTCAATTTTGTGACCAAGCGAGGGATCTGTGAAAATCACGCCAAGATCAGCTGGACCCAGGTAGAAACTGGATCGGCAGTAACGTGGAAATATCCTTCTTGCATCTTGAAAGGTGACCACAGTATCGGTGAGTTTTATTCTGTGGCAGTGACAAACAACTACCAGCAGGCTGATACAGGAACCAAGATGATTCACATCGGCCGCAATACGAAGAGCACCATTATATCGAAAGGTATATCGGCGGGCCAAAGCCAGAATTCATACCGCGGCTTGGTTCAAATCAATAAAACCGCCACCAACGCCCGCAACTTCAGTCAGTGCGATTCATTGCTCATGACCGACCGCTGCGGCGCCCACACATTCCCATACATCGAAGTGAACAATAGCACGGCGAAAGTTGAGCACGAGGCGACCACTTCAAAAATTGGAGAAGATCAAATATTCTACTGTCTGCAAAGAGGTATTCGCGAAGAAAAAGCGATTGCACTCATTGTGAACGGTTATGCCAAGGAAGTGCTTAACAAGCTTCCAATGGAATTTGCCGTCGAAGCACAAAAACTCCTAGCCATTAGTTTGGAAGGATCAGTAGGATAAAATAATAAGCAAGAAAAGAACAAGAATACCTGGAAGGACATGAAATTGAAAATCAACAATCTGCACGCTCAAATAGAGGACAACGAGATCCTCAAAGGATTGAACTTAGAAATAGGACCGGGAGAGGTGCATGCTATCATGGGACCAAATGGTTCGGGAAAAAGCACTTTGGCCTCCGTACTTGCTGGCAACGATGCTTTCGAAGTAACTGAAGGCTCGGTCGATTTCGATGGCAAAGATCTTTTAGAGATGGATGCAGATGTACGCGCAAAAGAAGGTTTGTTCCTCGCATTCCAATATCCTGTTGAAATTCCAGGTGTCAGCAATATTAATTTCCTCCGTGCGGCCATCAGTGAAATTCGTGAGTACCACGGACAAGACGCTGTTTCTGCCAAGGACTTTTTGGCGATGGTTAAGGAGAAGTCGGCCCTCGTTGAACTGGACGGAAAGCTAGCCAATCGAAGTGTCAACGAAGGATTTTCGGGCGGTGAGAAGAAGCGAAACGAAATATTTCAAATGGCTATGCTCGACCCGAAATTGGCTGTTCTGGATGAGACAGATTCAGGTCTGGACATCGACGCCCTGCGCATCGTGGCCAACGGGGTAAACGCCATGAAGGATGGCAAGCGTTCATTCATTGTCATTACGCACTACCAGCGCCTTCTGGACTATATCGTTCCCGACTTTGTTCATGTTTTGCACAACGGGAAGATCATCAAAACGGGCGACAAAACACTCGCGTTGGAATTAGAAGAGAAAGGATACGATTGGCTCAAGGAAGAAGTAGTTTAATGGAGAAGATAATTGACATACAGTCTGACAAAAAGGAGAAATTTCTAGCTCCTTTCGACAACCAGCAGTTTCCAGTTTTAGGCGCGATGAGCACCCTGCGACGTAGTGAAGCGAGAGCGGCACTTGACAGCATTCCACTACCCCATTCGCGTCAAGAAACATGGAAATACACACGCACCGGCAAGCTTATAAATGCGGTTTGGAATATTTCGCACAAGGCAAATGAGGTTGCGATCGACGACATGAAAATCTCTGGATTGGATTGTTACCACCTCGTTTTTGTCAACGGCCACTATTCACCCACATTGAGCGACAATCTCACGTTGGAAACCGGTCTTGAGGTGTGTCCTATGAGCCAATGTGACGGCGATAAAGCAGCATTTGCCGATAGGCTAATTCAAAAAAACGAAAACAGTAACGCGCACTTATTCAACCATTTTAACAGCGCTTATTGGACCGACGGACTGCTGATAAAAGTTGACGCGAATACGGAAATTGGCAAGCCTATTCACATCATTCACAAGACAGTTGGCACCAATTCTGCTTCAGTTTTTAGACATGTTCTAGTCGCTGAAAAGAGCAGTAAGGTTAAGGTTATTCAGTCTTTCAGCAATGGTGGCGGGAGTACCTACAACAACGTTCTTACCGAAGCTTGGGTCGCTGAAAATGCGCAGGTAACCATCGATAAAATCCAAGCAGAAAACGCCGAAGGAATTACGATAGCGCGGGAAGATGTGCGACAGGAATCGAACAGCACATTTCACATCAATACGATCACAGCAAGTGGTGGATTTGTGCGGAATGACCTAGCTATAGTTGTGGATGGCGAAAATTGCATGACCAACTTGTATGCAGCTTATGCGCCTCAGGGCAAAGAACTCGTCGATAACCACACGGTAGTTGACCACAAAAAGGCTCATTGTGAGTCCAACGAGGCCTACAAAGGGATTGTGTATGATCAAGCGACTGGCGTATTCAACGGTAAAGTATTTGTGCGACAAGATGCGCAAAAGACCAATGCGTTTCAGCAAAATGCGAATATCCTTATGTCTGATTCAGCGACGATGAATTCGAAGCCAGAATTGGAAATCTATGCAGATGATGTAAAATGCAGCCACGGATCGACCACGGGACAATTTGACGAAGAAGCTGTGTTCTACCTAAAAGCACGTGGTATTTCGGACAAAAATGCCCGTCAGATGCTGGTTCAGGCATTTGTGGGTGACGTACTTGACGAACTGGATGACGAGGTGCGGGCACATGTTGGAAGTCTTCTGAGATTTTAGCTTTTGGAACGAGTCGGAAAAGTTAACTTTGGAAGCTCGTGAAAAAGGCATTCTATATCATTTTTCTACTGACTGAGGCATTCATCGGATTCCTCGTCGTTGCATTGATATTGTTTTCCCTTCTCGTAAAAATCACACCTCCCGAAGTGGCGGATGCGGAAATCCCTGCAGTTCAGAAAATCTCGGACACACATTTCACCTGTGGTAATAACTGGCTTCGGCAGGACGAAGAAGGAATTTGGGTGGTTTATATTGAAGGGAAGCCTTATGAACGCGGACTGGCCTATGGAGCCCTTTGCGAAAAGCTTATTCGTGACCAAGAGGTCATCTTTGTTGGTCAGATTCAAGAAATGATCCCTTCGGATTTCTTTCTCAATTTTCTCAAGTTCTTCGTCGCTTGGTTCAACAAAGACATGGAAGAGTTCGTGCCATTGGAGTATCAGCAAGAAATCTATGGAGTCTCTCGGTCCTTTTCAGATGACTTTGATTGGGTAGCTCCCAAATACCATCGTGTAATCAATTACCACGCGGCTCACGATATAGGTCATGCGCTTCAAGAATTGGCCGTGGTAGGTTGCACATCCTTTGGAGCCAGTAGATCTTACTCTGCTGATTCCACCCTGATTGTGGGTCGTAATTTCGACTTTTACATGGGACCGGAGTTTGCGAAGCAGAGATTACTATCTATCGTAAAGCCGACTGAAGGATATGCGTACAGCAGTTATTCGTGGGCTGGATTGATGGGAGTGGTTTCAGGCATGAATGAAGTTGGACTTACAGTCACCATCAACGCGGCCAAGTCGGACCTACCCACGGGAGCCAAGGACCCTATTTCGATATTGGCGAGAGAAGTATTGCAGTATGCCTCAACGATTGAGGAGGCTGTTGAGATATGCAACAAACGGGAAGTTTTTGTTTCGGAAAGTCTGATGATTGGATCTACGAAAGACAACCGCACCGCCATTCTCGAGAAATCGCCCATGAAGTTTGGAGTGTACGATCCGCATACTGAATTGGTGGTATGCAGCAATCACTACCAAAGCGATTTTTATGCGGATGACGCGGCAAATCAAGCAAATATCATTGAGTCGGATTCACCTTATCGCTTTGAGCTAATGAAAGGTCTGCTGGAGAAAAAGGCGCCACTTGACCCTCGAGATGCGATTGCTATATTGAGTGAGACGAAGGGTTTGGAGGACAAAGACATTGGTTTAGGAAACCAGAAATCGATCAACCAACTCATCGGACACCACGCGATTATATTCAAGCCTGCCCAGCAGCTATTTTGGATCTCGAACTACCCCAATCAAATTAGTGGGATGCAGGCATTTCATTTGCAAGAATTGCTAGCTAAAAAAATTGACGATGACACCGACTTGGATATTGACTCGCTGAGACTAGGGGCGCGCGCGTTGTATACTAGTCGAAGGTACGCCGATTTTCAAGTCTACTTAGAAATCAAGGAAAAGCTAGGTAAGGCGATCTATTTTGGGAAAGAATATGAACTGACCCAAGAAACGGAAGATGCATTTCTTCGAAGCAATGCCGAAAGTTATATTCCGTACATGACCTTGGGGCAATACTATCTGAAAAAGGAAGATAAAGTTAAAGCCGAGTCGTATTTTAAAATGGCCTTGGACAAAGAAGTGTCGTCGCCGAACGAAAGAACGAAAATCAAATCTTTTATCCATGAGTGTCAGCACTGACGATCCAAATTTGGGGCAATATCTAAGTACAAAATCGCCTGACGAAATAGCGGCTCGACAGCTGGACTTGCTCAAAAGCACCGTCGATTACGTTTCAAAGAACTCGCCGTATTACAAGTCGGTTTTCAAGAAACATGGCATCGCAGCACAAGACATCCAGAGCTTTGAAGATCTTCGTAAAATACCGTGTACAGATAAAGATGATCTATCGCGTCACAATGAGGATTTTCTTTGTGTTCCAACATCAGAGATTTCTGATTTTGTTACTACCTCAGGCACTTTGGGCAATCCTGTAAGTTATTATCTCACCGCTCAGGATTTGGAGCGTCTGGCTTATAATGAGGCCGGATCATTTGCGTGTGCGGGGGCAACTGGCTCGGATGTTTTTATGCTCATGACCACCATCGATAAACGATTCATGGCGGGTCTTGCCTATTACTTAGGCGTGCAAAAATTGGGTGCAGGCATCGTGCGGAATGGTCCGGGCGTGCCCTATTTGCAATGGGATTCGATCATGCGTTTCAATCCTACTTATTTGATTGCTGTGCCCTCGTTTATCCCTTCCTTGCTGAAATACGCCGAGGAAAACAAGATAGACTATGCGTCATCGTCGGTCAAAGCGATCATTTGTATTGGCGAGCCTATTCGCAATGACGATTTTAGTTTGAGTGAACTCGGTGAGCGGATCAAGGCCAAGTGGGACATCGAATTGTATTCTACCTATGCGTCGACTGAAATGGCCACTGCCTTTACGGAATGTGCTCAGGGATGTGGAGGACATCTTCGTCCGGATTTAATGTATTTGGAGGTGCTTGATGATGAGGGACAACCGGTTGAATCGGGAAAATCGGGTGAAGTAATTTTTACGACATTGGGCGTTGAGGCCATGCCCTTGTTGCGGTATAAGTCTGGGGATATATGCACGGTGCATTACGAAGCCTGTGCTTGTGGGCAAACTACGCCTCGATTGGGGCCGGTGCTAGGTCGAAAAAAGCAGATGATCAAATACAAAGGAACCACCTTGTTTCCTCAGCTCATTTTCGACATGTTGGATCAGTTTGAAGAGGTGGAAGAATATGTAGTTGAAGCGTCGACCAACGAGTACGGAAACGATCACTTATGTGTGTATCTGGACGAGAAACTTGATCATTTCGACTTTGCATACAAGGTGAAAGACGCTTTCAAAGGTCGATTGCGCGTCACTCCAGAAATTTTGTTTATCCCGCAAACCCTATTGAAAACAAAGCTTTTCCCGGAAAAAAGTCGAAAACCGTTAAAATTCGCCGATCTCAGGGGTTGATTTTATAGATTTGGCATCCAATAATATGAACCACATACAGGGTCGATAAAACCCTCACTTAAATACTAAACAAGATGACCCAAAATTTGGATCTCTCTGATTTCGAAGCTGCAAAATCTCACGTGCAACGCATGTCGTTTTATCCGATCATGTTTCAAGCTGCGCGTAGTCTAAAGAATCTAGGAATTCTTCGTTTTATGCAATCCAATCGCAGAAAACGTCAGCTTACAGTTGAAGAAATTGCTACAGAAACTAACCTCAAGCCATACGGCGTTCGCGTTCTTTTGGAAGCGGGTTTAAGTTTGCAGCTCGTAGAATCGGCAGATCAAGAGTTGTGGTCAATTACTCCTGCGGGACGATTTTTACTTTCGGATAAGCAGACAGAAGTGAATTTTGACTTCGTCAACGATGTATGTTATGTTGGCTCATTGGCGCTTGAGGATTCAATCAGAAATCACGCTCCTGAGGGATTGAAAGTGTTTGGTGAATGGGAGACTATTTACGAGGCTTTGGCTCATCTTCCTGAAGATGTTAGAAAGAGTTGGTTTGCCTTTGATCACTACTATTCAGATGGAGCTTTTCCTCAGGCATTGAAAGTAGTATTTTCGACCGATATAAAGAAGTTGGCCGACGTAGGTGGAAACACCGGTAAGTGGTCGATGATGTGTGCCGATTACAATCCAGACGTTGAAGTAACGATCGTTGACCTTCCTGGTCAATTGAACGATGCTATGCGCAATGTAAAAGAGCGCGGATTGCAAGATCGAATAAAAGCACACGAGACGAATGTTCTACGCGAAGATGTTAAGTTCCCAACGGGAATGGATGCTTTTTGGATGAGTCAGTTTCTCGATTGCTTTTCTGAAAAGGAGATCGTTCATATTCTATCGAATGCGGCCAAAGTAATGGGTCCAGATACCAAGCTCTTCATCATGGAGACCTATTGGGATCGCCAATCACATGAAGCTTCTACTTATTGTCTGCACGGAACAAGTCTGTATTTCACGGCCATGGCCAACGGAAACAGCCGTATGTACCACTCAGACGCTATGATGAAATGTGTGGAGCAAGCCGGATTGAAGGTCGTTGCAGACCACGATCAGGTGGGTGATTACCACACCATCTTCGAATGTAAATTGGCTTAATTTTTTTCTTGCTCAATCATCATTGTAACCACTCGGTGCAAGGATAAAAGTCCTTGCTCGGGTCGGCGTACAAATGGATTGTCCATATCCCACACATAGCCTGCAAGCACGGAGCAAACTTGTTCTTTGAAGGTAGGATTGAAATGTCCTGAGAAGAAGATGTCCTGCAGTTTGCCATCGTACCAATGGTCTACGTATGTGCGAAAGACATCTATTCCTTGGCGCATGTATGTGCTGTATTCAGACCAGTCGACCTCTTTACCTTCAAAAGCCTCTATCACCATGTTGGAAGCTTTCATGGAAGAAGCTGTAGCCAGTGCGACACCGGAAGAGAACACAGGATCAAGAAACTCGGCGCAATTGCCGCAAAGCACCCAGTTTTCACCGTACATCGTCTCCGAAGACTGAGAATAGCCTCGATGCCAGACTGGTTCGAATAGTATTTCGGTGTTTTTGAATCTTTCGTGGAACCAAGCTGATTTTTCAAGCTTCTTCTTGAAATATGCTTTACCGCCGTCTTCCGCATCTTCAAAATGCACCTTGTTCCCAGCAAAGCCGAGCGAGGTAGTTCCGTTGGAAAATGGAATCATCCAAAACCACAAATCTGTTTCAAGGATATCAAAGGAAATGCGGTTTGGTTCAGGGAAATCGTTTTTGAACTCATCTTTTACGTGCGTAAAAACAGCCCAATTGGGGAACTGACCCTTTTCAACTTTGTGGCCGAGCATATTTGGTACGACGCAACCAAAACCCGATGAATCAATTAGAAAATCGCCTTTGACCGTATGTGTAGTTCCATCCTTTTCGAAGGTAACTGACGGATAGGGAGATGTTTGTAGCGAAGAAATATTGGCACCAAAGTGAATCACTCCTCCTTTCTTCTTTACTTCCTCTGCCATGATCATGTCAAAGTCGGCACGAGGAACTTGCCAAGTATACGTCCAGCCTTTGGTAAACTGTTCATTGAACCAAAAATCGAACTTCACTCCTTTCTTAATAAAGCGCACCCCTGGTTTTTCTGCAAATCCAGCAGCCATCAACGGCTCAAGAAAACCAACTTCCTTAAAATGTTCCATGCTATACGGAAGCAGACTTTCTCCCACGACAATTCGTGGAAATACCGAACGCTCAATAATCGTCACTTCACAACCCTTGTTTAGCAAATTGGCTGCTGCGACGAGTCCGGCAGGTCCAGCGCCGATAATAAGAACAGATTTTTTCATTGTTTACGACTCCTTGATGTCTTTCATGAGTTTATCACGATCGATAAATTCAAAACAGGTGATAAGTGAACTGACGGTTACACCGAGTATTCCGTGCACTCCAATGTTCTGACCGGTAAGGTACAGATTCGGAACTTTAGTTTTTGGATTGATGAATGTTTTTAGAAATGATTTATGGTCATTCAACACACCATACATATTTCCATCTGGCGAACCGATGTAATCCCGAAAAGTCAGTGGAGTCGACGCATACACGCCTTTCACACTATCTTTAATTCCAGGGAACACTGATTTTTCGATGGCATCAAGTAACACCTCTGATTTGGCTTGCTTGAAATTTTCATACGAATCAATGCGACCTTCTGGCCTGGCGACCGTGTTGTACGATTGAATCCATGGCTTCATCTCGTCGTAGTGCATGTATGCCATGACCGATAATCCATCGGCATAATCGGGAGTTTTGGAATTGGCTGGGCAGCTGAGCATGTAGCACCCAGGCCACGATTTTTCTGTGTAATTCATTCCACCCCATACATCCATCTTGTCATAATGGTAGACATTATAATCCAAGTATGGGAAAGACTTTTCTTTGAACGATAAATGCAATGTGAACGAAGAGATGGTATTCTCTAGGCTCATGATTCGGTTTCTGTAGGCCTTTTTAAAATGCTCTGGTCCAACTAAATTGAAGGTCGTCACAGGGTGTGCATTCGAGATGTAGTTTTTGGCTTCAATTAATTCTCCGTCGGCCAATTTCAATGCTTTGATCTCTCCCCCAGCAACATCGGCGCCAATGACTTCAGCGCGCTTTCTAATTTCACCACCCATGGCATGAATGCTCCGTGCCATGTGTTTAGCGATTTGAGATCCTCCGTCTACCAAGCGATATGAACTCTCAATGTAAGTGTTCACGACAAGAGCATGGATATAAAAGGGCGTTTTGTCCTGTACACCCGCATACAAGGCATTTGTACCGGCCAATACACTGCAAAAAACTTTATCAGTAGAAAGTGAATTGATGTATTCGTAGGCGCTAAGTTCCAGCAGGGAATCAGAAAAATAATCAGGTTCAGTAACTTCTAGATTGTACAAAGGGAAGCGATCACATACGGCTCGGACCTTTTCACAATACTTCGTCACGGCCTCCCTTTCTTTTGGGAATTGGCGCACGATTTCTTCGATAAAGAGGTCGTATCCCTGCGCATGATTGTAATACTCGTCACCATCACCAAAATGAACTCGATCGAATGCACGCTCATCCATTTTGCGCAACTTGATCTTATCCATCAATCCGAAGTATCTGAAATACCGGTTCAAATTTTGTCCTTCGTCTAGTCCGCCAATGTAATGCACACCTGTATCAAACACAGTCTTGTCCCGACTGAATACTTGCAAACTACCTCCTAGCTGATGGTTTTTTTCTAAAACAACGACTTTGTGCCCCTCCTTAGCAAGGATATAAGCGCATTGTAAACCACCTAATCCTGCTCCAATTATCGCGAAATCGTACATTAAAATACTTTGTTTTTAGGCTTTAGGACAAAGAGCACATTAGACGTCCTCTTGGATGCTGGCGTATAGTCCACCGACATCTGATTCCTTTCTGCGAATTTCTCGATAAAATCTCGATCAAAAAAATGAAGTTTATCGCTAGTTTTATTGAACTTAAGCAGCTTGGTCGAAAAGTACTCTGTGAGCTTTGTCATTCCATGCTTTCCCTCTAAATCCCGCAGTCCATCTCGAATAATCAATGTTCCGTTGGGTAATAGCGCATGCGCGCAAATGTCTAGAACGGCCAACTGTTCATCCTCTGGCATGTAGTGAAGCACGTCATTCAAGAAGATTGCAGCGGCAGGTTTAGGTTCAAAAACTCTCAAGTCTCCCGTCTCAAATCGCAAGGAGTCGTTGACCAAATAGTGATTGGCCGCCACCTGAATTTTCTCCTCGTCGTAATCAATTCCAATGACCTCTCTATTTGCGCTTCGCGCCGATAAATACAGTGATAAATACCCATAACCGCAACCCAAATCGTATACAACTCCTTCATCTGGAATTAGGTTGTCGTAATGCTCGAAATTGGACTTTTCCAACATCCATTTCACACGAAAATACCACTCAACAATAGGTCCTTTGTACAAAAAGGCACCCAAAATTCTATGAAAATGGAAATCGGTAAGCCCTTGCTCCTTGTCGAACTTGTGGTACTCTTCTTTCACGTGCGCCGAAATAAGCTTTGTGCGCTCTCTATGGCCCTCACCGTATGTTTTATCATCAAACTTAATCCGCGGGAGTATCACAGTCGTCATATACGCATTGCTCAACAAATAATCATTTTTTGGCATGGCAAATCCATAACCATGTAGCACAATTGGGGTGATGTCCAACTGATATTGATCGGCCATAAAGAAAGCCCCTTTGTGCCATCTCCTATGCTCTCCCTCTAGGTTTCTCGTGCCTTCCGGGAAAATCATCACCGAACAACCCTCGCTTAATCTTTCCTGAATTCTCTTTTCGGTAACTTCCTGCGAGTCTTCGGTGTATAGATAGCCTGCAAACCGCACCGCGCTACCAAATAGTGGGTTTTTATACACCCATTTCTTGGTCATGATTACCAGGTCAGGGGACAGACTAATCATGGCCAATATATCGATAAACGATTGATGATTCGTGACAATGATAGAGGGGTTCTTCATGTCTAATCGATCTTTTAGAACATGCCGCTTACGAACGTTGATGCACGCGTAAAGCAGGAACAAACATTGGTACTGGAGAATCTTTCGAAGAAAGCGCTTTCTCTTGGCCAAATTGGTAGGTAGCAAGCGCAAAATGATGGTCGCAACCATGCCCACGATGCTGCCCGTGACAAAGATTCCGAATGCCCATATTGAAAGAATGATCCCGTGCAAGGTCAAAGGTGGTAAGCCCTTGGCCGTGCGGTTGATAATGAGCCAGCGAAATAGAACGGGCTGCAAAGTAAGACTGATAAACAGAATGATGAGAATTCCCATCACACTTAAAAGTGAAATCGACTGGATAGCGGGATGACCAGCAAAAAGCAATGCCGCCATACCTATCAGGGTTGTCATAGCCGATAGGCCGATTGCCGACGTGTAAGACTTCAATGAATCTTTGCCATACTTATGTTTATTCAAGTATCCGTCGGAAATAAAAATCGAAAAATCGTCCCCGAGTCCAAAAATGAAAGTGCTCAAAATCACGTTGACAAAATTGAATTTTATGCCCAGTAAAACGGTGGCGCCGACAATCCAGATCCAACTGAGAGCCATCGGTAAGAAGGTGATGATGGCCAATTCGATTCTTCCGTAAATCATGAGAAGGATGAGAAAGACAAGCAAAGAGGAGGCGATCAATATGAAGTTAAAATCCTCTTCCACGGCGCTCACCAGTGAATAGGCGCTCGCTCGCATATCGATGACTTCAACATTCCCAATTTTTTCCAATCTCTCCTTGACATTGTCCAGCTCCTCTTTTGGAACCACCAGAAAACTCATCGCCGCCTGTTTGTTCATGGGCAATTCTTCGGCTTCAATATGCATGAGCTTCGCAAATGGCTCAAAGGCCGATTCACTGAATCCCAATTGTTGACCTGCTGCCGATAATTCGGCTAAAATGGAATCACTTTTTTCGGCGAAGTAACTATTCCACCTTTCGAGCGCATCTTTTTGGATACGGCTGGATGGATTGCTGTAATCTTTTAGGAGATAGCCCGACACTTGGCCGTTTTTCCTCATTTGCTCAAGCGATAGCGCAGTAGCGTAATAATCATCCAATTGAGCATGTTCAAACTTGAGAAACAGCCTCTTTTCTTCCTCCGCTTTAATGCCACTGAAGGTCTCTTCGGCCTGCTTTAAGTCTTCTGGATAGTAGTTGAGGTTATCGAGATCGGCATCGAATTGGGCTTCGTCGAGAAAGCCGATCATGAAAAAGGTCACGACGAAGATGATTAGCACTAAAACAGGGCGGACAAACTTCATTTTCGACGAAAACGAAGGGAAGTTCCATTTGAGCGGCTTTACGGTTTGATCGCCAATAAATACAGGCATGATAAACAGCACGGTAATCGCTGCAGCAATCAAACTAAAGGAAGCGAACAGTCCGAAATCGGCCAAAATAGGTGAGCTCGTGAAGAACAACATCCCAAAGGCCAAAACGGTGGTCAGGCAGGACAATAACAATGGCTTGGAGACCTCTTTGACCGAGTCGGTAACCGACTGTGTTTTTTGAAGGTGGGTGAAAAAGTGAAAGGAGTAATCGAGCACAATTCCGAGCACCACCGAACCAGCACCTATGGCTATTCCAGCGATCTGACCTTTAAAAATCGAAATAAACCCGAGCGCCATAATCAGGGCAATTCCGCCGGGGACCAAAAACAAGATGGGCATGAGCCACTGTCGGTACACCAGAATAAGCAGAATCAAAATTGCGATCACCGCCAATACCAGGGTAAACCCAAGATCGTCGCCAATTTGTCGCACGTTCTCTGCCTCGATGAGCATGGAGGAGAAGTAATGCAACTTGATTCCTTGTTCAAGTGCCTCTTCGCGAAGGGCTTTGAGGGATTCCAGGAGCTCAACTTTCTCGCCCGACTTGAGTCCTTCGTTCATTTGATAGGTACGCACCTGCTCCCCGGAGACCAATTCAAGCCCATCGCCCGAATCCGTTATTCGCGCCAGGCTCTCGGCGGCACGCATTCGATCAAAAGCCAGCCCTCCAATTCCGTAGGGATCGAAAACGAGGGAGTTACCACCCACGAAGGAACCGGGTTCCGACAGGCGTGCAAGTCCATTGGCTAGTGCTTCTTGTGCCGACTGTGATTGAATAAGTTCATCAATCTTTTCGTAATCTTCCGGGGTGAGCAGGAGGGGAAGTCCGTTGTACAAACTTTCAAGATCGGTATCGAAGGCTTGGGCAAATTTTTCGTCGGACCTTTCGCCGACTTTTGACGCAATTGCGTCTGTTTTCTCCCAATACAATTCTGAAAAATCTTCGTTTTGGGAGTCAATGGCGACAAATAATGTAGTCGACTGAGCTACTGAGTCGATTAATTCCTTCAATTGATCGAAGGCCTCGTGCTCGGGTAAGGTGCTGCGTGCATCATTGACGATTTCGAGCTGTAACGCCCTCCATCCCAACAAAGCGAGCGCACCCGCCACCAAGAAAACAAACAATGTTTTCCTCTTCTTCCACCAACTAATCCAGCCGCTAACCATGTTTTAAAAATTATTCCCTGAGTTGCACTTGCACAAAGCAGGCAAAATTATTTTTTAAATACTAATTTTGTCGGCTCGATTGGGACGAAATAAGGACTTAAATCAAACTTGTTGAAAAGAACAGGCTATCTGACCATTGCAGAAATCAATGGACTGATCAAAGGAGAACGTGAATATTCTCTATCGGCGGAGCAAATAGAAACATTTGACAAAGCTTTTGACTTTCTAGAAGATTTCGCATCCAAAAAAGTAATTTATGGCATTAACACCGGATTCGGGCCTATGGCTCAGTACCGTGTAAAGCCAGAAGAATACATAAATCTACAGTACAATCTAATCCGCAGCCACTCGAACGGTTTGGGAGAACGATTGTCACCTGACCAGATCAAAGCTGTGATGGTATGTCGGTTGCACACCCTGGCCCTTGGGCGCTCGGGAGTGAGTCCAGGCATCATTCACCAGTTGATGACCTACCTCAAGCACGACATCTTACCGATAATTTATTATCACGGTGGTGTTGGAGCGAGTGGAGACTTGGTTCAACTGGCACACGTTGGACTTGGATTGATTGGCGAAGGAGAATGCTACTACAAAGGAGAAGTTGTACCAGTTGCTGATGCGCTGAAAGCTGAAGGCCTCGAAAAAGCTGAGCTTAAGCTTCGTGACGGACTGGCTATTGTAAACGGTACTTCCTGCATGACGGGAATGGCTGCTTTGAATGTCAAGCGATCACAACACTTACTCTTCTGGTCAATTGCCGCCTCGGCCATGCTCAATGAGCTCGTCGAAGCATTTGATGATTCCTTCTCTAAAGAACTGAATTACGTGAAACTTCATCCCGGTCAGCGCTACGTTGCTGCCCGCATGCGCGATCACGTGAAAGGAAGCGAGCTCATCCAAAAACGTCACTTGCACGATTTTGATGAACGTGTTGAGGAAAGCGGACAGATCTTCCAAAAGAAGGTTCAAGAATATTACAGTTTAAGATGTGTGCCACAAATCCTCGGTCCTGTGGCTGAGACGATTGACAACACGGCTGAGACTGTAGAGCGTGAAATGAATTCGGCCAATGACAATCCGATCATTTCAATGGAAGAAGAAAATGTATTCCATGGAGGAAATTTCCATGGAGACTACATCGCCTTCGAAATGGATAAATTGAAGCTAGCCATCACCAAAATGACGATGTTGGCCGAGCGTCAGTTGAACTTCTTGATGAATGACAAACTCAACGAGAAATTCCCTCCATTCTTGAATGCTGGTGTACTTGGTTTGAACTACGGTTTGCAAGGCATGGTATTCTCGGCGACATCTACAACTGCTGAAAACCAGGCATTGTCGACTTCTCTTTATATCCATTCGATTCCGTGTAACAACGACAACCAGGATATCGTAAGCATGGGCGCCAACGCAGCGAGAGTTGCGGAACACGTCATTGAAAACAGTGCTCAAGTGATGAGTCTGCTTCTGTTGGCATTGGCACAAGCTGCTGATTTCGACGGATTGAAAGATCGCCTTTCACCGGCATCGAAAGATATATACCGACAAATTCGATCGGTAGCTGATCGCGTAGAGGCCGACATGCCAATCAGTCACCAATTAAAAGCACTGAAAGACTTAATATCCAACGAAGAAAGATTTTCTGACTTAGACTTGAATTTATGAATTGTGCACTTGTAACAGGAGGTTCTCGCGGACTAGGAAGAGCGATAAGCGTTACTCTGGCCAAAGACTTGGGCTACCATATTTTGATCAACTATCAAGGAAACGAAGCTGCCGCTAAGGAGACTTTGGCCATGATAGAAGCCAATGGCGGCAGTGGTGAATGCATTCAGTTTGACGTTTCACAGAAAATTGAAGTGGATACCGCTTTGGAAGCTTGGGCCGAAAGAAACCCGGATGCGGTTTTAGAAGTATTGGTCAACAATGCTGGAATCACACGTGACAACCTTATGGTTTGGCTCGAGGAGAAAGATTGGGACGACGTGCTGAACACACATGTAAAAGGTATGTTCAACTGCACGAAATTTGTCATTCAGAAAATGGTGCGCAAGCGTTACGGACGAATCATCAACATTGTCTCTGTAAGCGGTGTTAAAGGTGTACCAGGACAAACGAATTATTCGGCTGCCAAAGGAGCCATGATCGCTGCAACGCGTTCACTTGCTCAAGAAGTTGCCAAGAGAAAAATCACGGTCAATGCAATTGCCCCTGGTTTTATCGAAAGTGATATGACCGATAAGCTTCCTAAAGATCAGCTTATCAAATTAATTCCGACCGCTAGATTTGGAGAACCAGAAGAAGTTGCTGATTTGGTGTCCTTTATCGCCTCTCCGAAATCAGCCTACATCACTGGGGAGATTATCAATATTAATGGGGGAATCCACTCGTAGACCATGGACAATAGAGTTGTAATTACAGGTTTAGGAATTTATTCTTGTTTGGGGACTACGCTCGACGAAGTGTCTCAGTCATTGCAAGAAGGAAAAAGCGGAATTATTTTCGATCCAGCCCGAAAAGAAATGGGGTACAGATCGGCACTTACTGGTTATGTCGAAGAACCAGATTTGAAATCTGAGCTCAATCGTCGACAACGTGTTGGTCTATCAGAAGAGGCCAAATACGCTTATGTTTCTACGAAGCAAGCCCTTGACCAAGCTGGTATGGATATGGACTATCTCACGAACAATGAGGTAGGAATACTTTTTGGCAACGATTCATCGGCGCGCGCTGTGATCGAGGCCATTGATGTCATTCGAGAAAAGAAGGATACTACCCTCTTGGGATCGGGATCCATCTTTCAATCGATGAATTGCACCGTAACCATGAACCTCTCGACTATTTTCAAGTTGAAAGGAATCAACTTCACGATCAGTGGAGCTTGTGCTTCTGGTTCGCATTCAATAGGTATTGGATACCTGTTGATTAAATACGGCTTACAGAAAGCGATTGTATGTGGAGGCGCCCAAGAGGTGAATCCGTACGCTTTCGGAAGTTTCGACGGAATTGGTGCTTTCTCTGTCAGGGAAGATGAACCAACGAAAGCGTCGAGGCCCTTTGATAAAAGTCGCGACGGATTGATTCCTAGCGGTGGTGGAGCGACCGTGATTATCGAGTCACTGGAATCGGCCAAGGCACGTGGAGCAAATATCCTCGGCGAAGTCATGGGCTATGGATTTAGCAGCAATGGTGAGCACATTTCGAATCCGAACAAGGACGGACAAGTACGTTCATTGAACATGGCTTTGAAGCAGTCTGGTTTGGATCCAAAAACAATTGACTACATCAATGCGCACGCAACTTCAACGCCAGTGGGTGATGGGTACGAGGCTGAGGCGATTAGCGAAATATTCCAGGGATTAAATACACCTGTAAGTAGTACCAAGTCTATGACCGGCCATGAATGTTGGATGGCGGGAGCGAGTGAAATCGTATATTGCATGCTGATGATGAGAGATGGATTCATCGCTCCGAATATAAACTTCAAGGAGCCCGACGAATCATCCTCAAAATTGAATATTATTGCCGAAACTAAAAAAACGGCTATTAACTCCTTCTTGTCGAACTCGTTTGGCTTTGGAGGCACGAATAGTACATTGATCATAAAGAAATACCAAGAGTGATGACACAAGAGGAGATAATCTCGAAAATCAACGACTTCCTAGTTGATGAATTTGAAGTTGATCCAGCTGATATCCAGCCGGATGCCCCTTTGCAGGAAACACTTGACCTAGATAGCTTGGATTATGTAGACTTAGTTGTTGTCATTGAAAGCAACTTCGGTTTTAAGGTTAAGGGTGAAGATTTTATGGAAATTAAAACTTTCCAAGATTTCTATGACTATATCCTCGTAAAAGTCAAGGAACAAGCATAACATGGCGTCATGGGACGGTAAGAGTAGAGGCAACTTGCTCGGTTACAAGATTTTCTTGTTTACCATTAAAGTTGGTGGAGTTCCACTAGCCTATACCTTACTCAAGTTCATTTCATTTTATTTCTATTTGTTTGCCGCAGCACCGCGTAAGGTCATTATGGACTTCTACACCGGTGCTCTTTCTATGTCTGAACCTCAGGCAAAAAAAGCAACCAAAAGGAATTTCCAGCTGATAGGTCAGTCGATCATCGACAAAGTTGCCTTCCTCACTGGAAAAGATAAAAAGTACACCTTCGCCTTTGATGGCCATGATATCCTCAAACAAATGGAGGAAGACGGCAAAGGAGGAATCCTTATCTCAGCCCACTTAGGCAATTGGGACATCGCAGGAAACATGTTAAAAAGCACCGATCTGACGGTCCCCGTCAATGTCGTGATGTTTGAAAACGAGGTGGAAGCCATTAAAAAGCACATGGATAGCCAAACGGGTGGCAATAAATTCAATGTGATTCCCATTGGCAATGATCTGTCTCATATTATCCGCATCAATGCTGCCTTGAGTAAAGGAGAATTTGTGTGCATTCACGGCGATAGATTCATGGGTCCCATGAAGACCATCACCCTTCCGTTTTTCGGTAAGGATGCCAAGTTCCCAGCGGGGCCATTTGAAATGGGCGCTAAGTTCAAAGCGCCAGTTACTTTCGTGTTTAACTTGAAAAAGTCAGACTACGAATACCAGTTGAGCTCAACCGCTCCTTTGCGCGATGAAATTACATCTGCAACGGATTTAGCTACGAGATATGCCGCCAAATTGGAACAAATGACGCGCGACTATCCCGAGCAGTGGTTCAATTATTACGACTTCTATAAACAGTGATTATGCTTATTTCGAAAGAAGACATCCACAAAGTAATCCCTCAGCGAGATCCTATGGTTCTCATTGACGACCTACTCGAACAAAGTCAAGTCAAGTCTGTCACCCAATTCGTAGTTCCTGCAGGTCACGTTCTGTTGGATGGCGATGAATTGTCGGAATCAGGACTCATTGAAAATATTGCCCAAAGCGCAGCGGCTGGTGTCGGATACGAATACTTCACCAAGAATGAACCAGCACCCGTTGGCTTCATTGGAGCCGTTTCAAAGCTGCAGATTATGCGCCGACCGAAAGTCGCTCAAAAACTTGAGACAACTATCGAGGTGACGCACCAACTGACAGGAATTACCGTAATTCAAGGCACCTCCACTATCGATGGTGAATTGGCCGCGACCTGTGAAATGAAGATCTTTCTTCAATGAGAAAGCCTTCGGCAAATAGAGCGCTGTCGACCTATGTCGATATCAATGTTCGCTTCAGTGAGGTCGACTCCATGGGCGTGGTGTGGCATGGAAACTATGTCAAATACCTCGAAGATGCCCGTGAAAAAATGGGGGCCGAATTCAAATTGGGCTACATGGACGTTCACCGAAACAAATTCATGATTCCGATTGTGAAAATGAATCTGGACTACAAACTGCCGCTCTATTACGAAAAAAAATACCGCGTTCATATTTCGGTCATCGATACCATTGCAGCCAAAATTGAGTGCCACTACAAAATAATTAACGACCAAGACCAAGTGTGTGCCACCGCAGAAACCACCCAGGTATTCATTGACCTCAATGGCGAGCTGCAACTCATAACACCGCAGTTCTTTGTCGACTGGAAGGCCACACAAAATTGGCAAGAAATAAAATGATCTACGTTGGCGCCGAACATATTGTAGCCCCCTTGGGCATGTCTGCTGAAAAAGCTTTTATGGCCGCGATGGACGGAGAAACGTCCGTTGAAATGCATGAAGGTTTGGGTGTCCAGAACCCACATTTGCCAGCGGCTAAATTCACTGACAAACAACGCTCAGAAATAGCCATTGACGGCGAGAGATTTATTGTTTCACTTGCGGTTAAATGCATTGAAGGCAGCCTCGGACTCGTCACGCGCGACCTCTTGAGCAATCCGAAAACATTGCTCCTTTTGAGCACAACGAAGGGGGATATTGAATTGATTGCCGAAAACCCTGAAGCCGCTCGACTGCACAAATTGGGAGAGGCAATTAGTAAAAGACTCGATTTTCAGGGCAGCGTTCAGATCATTTCCAATGCCTGCATTTCAGGTGTGCTGGCGGTGATCACTGCTGCTGATTTTATTCGGCGCGGACACTACGAGCATGTGATTGTGTGCGGGGTCGATCTGGTCACTTCGTTCACGGTTTCGGGATTTGAGTCCTTTTTTGCCATCTCCCCTGAAACATGTCGCCCCTACGACGCCGATCGCGATGGAATTGCCTTGGGTGAAGGAAGTGCGTGCGTTTGTGTATCGTCGGAAAACATCTTTCTAGACGAGCCTTTTACTTATTTAGGGGGCGCATGCGCAAATGACGCTAACCATATTAGTGGCCCGTCTCGAACTGGAGAAGGACTTTATCGTGCGATCAAAAGAGCTATCAAAACGGCGGGAATTAAGCCCGAAAAAATTAGCCAAATATCGGCCCATGGAACGGCCACCAAGTACAACGACGACATGGAGTCGATCGCTTTAAAACGCGCCGAATTGCAATACACGCCCGTAAATTCGTTGAAAGGATATATCGGACATACCTTGGGAGCTGCTGGCCTAATGGAAATTGCCCTGCTTTTTCAAAGTGTGCGCAATGAAGTGATACTAGAATGCCTGGGATATGAAGATCCAGGAACTACCGAAACGATGGAAATTGCAACTGCAACCATGTCGCTCGAATCGGAAATTGTTTTAAAGACTGCCAGCGGTTTTGGTGGTTGTAACGCTGCGGCATTATTCAAAGCACCATGATAGGCACGCACGTTCATATCACGGCCGATAAAATTGTTGTCGACGGAAAAGAAGTCGCACACAACGATGATATTATCCGTGCAGGTTACGACTTGCTCGACTTGCAATACCCGAAGTTTTTCAAAATGGACCGCTTGTGCAAGTTGGGAGTTCTAGGAACAGAATTCATTGTGCGCAACAATCCGCGGATCCAAGAACTTGCAGACGATGACATCGCTTTGTTGTTCAATAATAGAGACTCGAGTCTGGAATCAGACGTAAAGCACCAGGAGTCCTTTAGCCAAGGAGCAGCCAGCCCGGCGATCTTTGTATACACCCTCCCCAATATTGTTTTGGGTGAAATAGGGATTAAGCACAAGTGGTATGGCGAGCAGCTATTTACAGTAACCGACGAACCAGATTTCGACTTTCTGTATAATGTAATGAGCAACAACTTTGCCTTTAGAAAAGCAAAGGCCTACGTGCTTGGAATAGTAAATTCGTTGAGCGACAATTTTGAAGCTCATTTGATTTGGATAGAAAATAAAGAAATAGCGGGTGGAATTCCTTTTACCGCCCTAAATTTGAAGCAAATAATTACGTGAAATGGACGATTTGAAAGAGAAGCTTAAAGTGCAGGTGATTGAACACCTCAACTTAGACGATATGAAGCCCTCAGACATTCCAAACGACGAACCTTTGTTTGGAGACGGTCTAGGCCTTGATTCGATTGACGCACTTGAGTTAATCGTAATGCTCGAGAAGCACTACGGACTTAAAGTGACCAATCCTGAAGACGGTCGACGTGTTTTTTACACGATTGATTCTATGGCAGAATACATCCTTGAACATACGTCTTGAAAAAAATTCTGATTACCGGTATGGGCATCGTCTCTTCTATGGGACGTGGCGTAGATCAGCACAGTAATGCATTGGCCAACCGCCAGTCGGGCATCAAAGATGTCAAGCGTGTGGGCGGACTACCACATGCATACTGGGGTGGTGAGCTTGACCAATCGGTAGCAGAGATTCTGGCGACTGCTGGTATCAACAACTTGCCCCCGAATTTGTCGCGATCTACAGCCTTGGCTTTGTCGGCCATTCAGGATTTAATGAGCTCGGTCAATTTCAGCGATGGAAAAGGCTCGGGACTCATCAACGCCACTTCGGTGGGCGGCATGGACACGACCGAACAGGAATATCTCACCGATCGTGATGGGTGGGACTACAGCAGTTTCCTTCAACATAATTTGGGGCAGATCAACGATCAAATCCTGAATTATTACGACTGGAATTTATACAACACGACCTTGTCGACTGCCTGCTCATCGGCGGCGAATGCCCTCATGCTCGGAGCGCGAATGATTCGCTCTGGAAAGTACGACCGCATCATTGTCGGCGGTACCGATGCCTTGTCAAACTTCACCATGCGTGGGTTTGAATCGCTCATGATTTACGACCGTGAATTGTGCCGACCGTTTGACGATACACGTACGGGGTTGAATCTTGGAGAAGGTGCTGCCTACGTGCTTTTGGAAAGCGAAGAATCGGCGGCGAAAAGTGGCAATACGCCTCTTGCTCAGCTTACTGGATGGGCCAACGCTAATGATGCCTTTCATGCAACAGCTTCATCTCCGGACGGAAAAGGAGCGGTACTCAGCATGTCGCAGGCACTTGCATGCGCAGGACTCAAAGCAAGCGATATCGACTACATCAATGCGCATGGAACGGCCACTCCTAACAACGATTTAAGCGAGTCGGTAGCGATTCAACAAGTCTTTGATGAGGTGCCTCCTTTTAGTTCTACCAAGGGCTTTACCGGACATACATTGGCTGCCGCTGGAGCGATTGAAGCGGTGTTTAGTGTCATGAGCATCCGTCAAGGAAAAATTTGGCCCAATTTGAATTTCACTACGCCCCTCAATGAAACTGGTCTCTCTCCGCAAACCGAACTCATGGACTGCGAAGTGAAAAATGTGCTCTCCAATAGCTTTGGCTTCGGAGGAAATAACTCGACCGTAATATTTTCTGCTCTCTGATATGGTATTCATTCACGCGACATCAGCTATTTCAGTTCAGGCAGAACAAAATCAACTTCAGCCCGTCACTTTTCCGTGTGCCATCAATGCTCCCAATTACCGCGATTGCATCTCACCGGCCAATATGCGCCGCATGGGCAATGCCGTCAAGATGGGTGTTTGGTCGGCGTTGGAAGCGGGGGCTAGCACCGATGAACCCATTATCGTGGGCTCCGGTATGGGCTGTCTCAAAGACTCGGAGAAATTTCTTGAGTCGCTGCGAGGTGCGCCGGACATTGTGAGCCCTACGCCTTTTATTCAGTCTACACACAATACAGCGAGCGGACAAATCGCCTTGAACTTATCCAATCACCAGTACAATATCACACACGTCCAAAACGGTATTTCTTTCGAGGTCGCATTGATGGATGGCATGCTGTGGATCAATTCTGGTCAAAGTGCTGTTCTTGTGGGAGGTGTCGATGAAAAGACGCCCCTGCTATCGGAAATCGGTGCGGCTTTGGGACTGAGCCAGGAACAGTTGGATTTCTTCAGTGAAGGTGCCGCATTTGCGAAAATAAGTAAAGAAGTTTCCGAGTGCGAGTTGGTTGAGTGCGAAGTGTTTGCCAATCGTGAAGACGCCATCGCATTTGCCGAAGGCTTAAACGCCCACATGATGCTCGTAGGAAATTCCGGTCCTATGGCACACGAACTTCCTAGCTTCAAAGGCGAGACCCTCAATTTTAATGACTTTTGCGGATTGCACATGTCCAACTCGGCTTTTGCCCTGCACATGGCCTTCCTCATTCTTACCCAAAAGACCACCAAGCTCGGTCAGCCCGATTCAGTTTGCATTTTCAATCAGTATCTTGACCGATCATTTGGCGTCACTTACTGTAGAAAACATTGAAAATATACCTGCTCAACATTCTCACTTTATCTCTTTGTGCGCTTGCATTTTTTCAATGTGATGCCCCACTGCGCTGGTATGTGATTGTGGGGATATTGCTGCTCCATGCTTTCTTCCTTTTCTTCGCTGTGAAGAATGTGCAACTCAAGTTTTTCCTGCCCTATATCAACTCGACCAAGGGACAGGGCGCGCTGCTTACTTTTGATGACGGACCGCTAGAAGGCGACACATTACACGTGGCTGAAACGCTTACCAAACACGGAGTCAAAGGCCTCTTTTTTCTGATTGGCGAGCGCGTAGAACAACAACCAGAAATCGTGCACAAGCTAGTCTCTCTCGGACATGCCGTGGGAAATCACAGCCATACGCACCCCAAGAATTTCCCCATGCTCTCGACCCAAAAAGTCGTGGCTGATATTGAAATGTGTGGCACTGCGCTGGCTCCTCTTACCAAGCAATCGCCTATTCCTTTTCGCGTTCCGTACGGACTTACAAATCCACGAATAGGACGCGCGGTCAAACGATTGGGACTGCTCACATTGGGTTGGAATCTTCGTTCTTTCGACACCATGAAAAAGGGCTCGGAAGTGAGTAAAAAGCTCAAAACTCGGATAGGAAAAAACAGCATCGTACTTTTGCACGACCACAGTGACTTCTCGAAGAACAATTTGGACGAGTTTTTGCAGTGGGCAGGGCAACATGAAATTAAATTCGCAGATCCGCATGCATTTATCCACTCGATTTAAGTTTAAAACCCTCGGCATATTCTTGGGTGCATTATTGATTGCCTCCGTAAGTTTCGCTCAGGATTTTAAGCCGTTGGCAAATGCATCAACTTTTGTCACCGCGTACCAACAAGCGGCCGATTCACACAAAACTTTGTCGGCCACGTATGTACAAAATAAGCACCTCAGTTACATGAACCAACCCGTCCAATCCAACGGACTATTTTATGCGTCGGGACAGGATAAAATTCGCTGGGAAGAAGTCAAGCCCAACAGCAGTGTGCTCATCATGAATGGCGCCATGGCTTATGTCATAAAAGGGGAAAAGACGGAAGAATTTGACTTGAGTAAGAACCGACAATTTGCCATGATCAACGAAATGATGTCGGCAGTGGTGTCGGGAGATCTTGCCAACAATACCGATTTTGAAATTACCTTTTTCGAAAGCGATAATGCGTACAAAGTCATGCTCGTCCCCGTGAAAAAAATGGTGCGGAAATTCGTGGCCAACATCGAATTGATCATCGCCAAAGAATCCTATTTCCTCAATAGCATGACCATGTCAGAGGCCGATGGAAACAGTACCGAGATTATATTTTCTTCTCAAAAGGCCAACCTTCCCCTCGAAATGTCGATTTTTGAACCCACGAATTGAATTATGGCAGCTTTTTACGACAAAACAGCGTCTTCGAAAGACGAAAAAGAGTGGGTTTTTAACGTGGCTTTGAACACCGATCACCCTGTTTACAAAGGACATTTTCCTGGTCAGCCAGTGGCTCCTGGTGTGATGTTGACAGCAATGATCAAAGAACTCACCGAAGAAATTAGCGGAAAGAAATTGTTTCTGAACGAAGCACGCAGCATCAAATTTCTAAAATTTGTTGACCCCAATGCGACCCCGACATTGGACGTTCACATACAATGCACAGATACTGACGAGGGCGTAAAAATCATCTCACGAGCAGATCATGACGGAGCAACGTACTTCAAACTCAACGCAAGCTTCAAAGACGTATCCTAAGGACTGCGCCGATCTGAAAGTTTGCCTTCTCGTACCTACTTACAACAATGCCAAAACACTCAAGCGAGTAGTTTCTGGTGTGCTGGAGTATTGTAGTGATGTGCTTATCGTCAACGATGGCAGCACCGATAATACCAAAGAAATTCTCAAGGAGTTTGAAGAGGTGGCCACAATCATCCATTTCGACGAAAATCGCGGAAAAGGAGATGCCTTGAAAGTCGGACTTGCCCGCGCTGCGGAAATGGGCTTTCGCTATGCCGTTACGATTGATAGCGACGGACAACACCTCGCCGAAAATATTCCTTTGTTCCTGGATGCCTTACGTGAAAATCCCGACAGCCTTGTCATTGGTGCCCGTGATTTGGAAGGCGAAGGAGCCCCTAAGAAAAGTAGTTTTGGCAACCGATTCTCGAATTTTTGGTTTTGGGTGGAGACGGGCCAAAAGCTTCCCGATACACAAACCGGTTTTCGTGCCTACCCCTTGAATTTTGTCAAGGACATGAAATTCTACACCGGGAAATTCGAGTTCGAAATCGAAATTTTGGTCCGACTGGCCTGGAAAGAGGTCAAAATTCTCAACGTTCCCGTCCGCGCAATCTATGATCCCGAAGAGCGCGTTTCTCACTTCCGACCGGGGCCCGATTTCTTCCGCATAAGCGTGCTCAATACGGTTTTGGTCACGATCACATTGTTGTGGCAATTGCCTCTACGTCTGTTCCGCTACGTCAAGCGACAAGGCGTATGGAAAGTGATCAAGGAAGACCTCATCGACATCAATGAACCTACAGGCAAAAAGAGCTCGGCCATTGGATTTGGCTTGTTCATGGGCATCGCTCCACTGTGGGGAGTTCAAATGTTAGTGGCGGCCGCCTTGGCTGTTCCCCTCAAGTTGAACAAGGTCGTCGTCCTGGCATTTTCCAATATTTCCATCCCTCCCATGATTCCGTTTATCATTTACGGTTCGTACAAAATGGGCGGACTCTTCATTGCCAATCCCAATAAAATTGACCACTGGCGAGATATGACTTTGGAGTCAATCTACATCAATTTTTCCCAATACCTTATCGGGAGCATTGCGCTTGCCCTGACTGCTGGAATTCTAGGCTTTTTAGTTTCCTTCGGCATTCTCACATTCATTAGAAAAAATCGAAAAAATGCTTGAGAACACTGATATTCCAATGGATGAAGAGCACATCGAAGAGACACCCGCTGAGCCCACGGAATTTCGATTGGATGCCCTAGCACTCCAGGCCGAGCTCTTCGACACACGTTCCCGCGCCGAGAATTACATCAAGGAATTCGGTCTGCTCGTTAACGGTAAAAACATCAAAAAGCCGGGCAAGAAATTCGAAATCGACGCCAAAATTGAAT
>JADFAK010000021.1 GCA_015665315.1 Flavobacteriales bacterium
TACCGATGGTATTGGAGCTTACTTTTCTTCGGATAGGATTCAAGGAAATGATCAACTTACTCTTCCGTATTTGGGGCAGATTGAAAATCCGCGATTGAATGTTGTGGACAATGTCAATTCGTGGACGAAGATTTCAGATACCTATGTCGCTGGAGGAGGGGAGAAATATGTGACAATTGGAAATTTTAGGACGGACAAGGAGCTGACGATTTTACAGCGAACAGTTCAAGACGGAGCAGAATATTCGAATGATTGGGCGTATTTGTACATCGATGCTGTGAGTGTTATTCCCGTAAAGAATGAGTCTGAATGCAGCTGTGTCAATGATCTCGTGCGAGAGGCTGTTCACGACCCACCGCTTCAATTGGCCGATGTGCGCGAAGTAGAGTTTACGAGTATCCTGTTTGATTTTGATGAATATTCACTCACGGCCGACGCTCGGACGGAGTTGAACAGAATCCTGAATTTATTGAGCCGGAACAAAGAGTTTTACCTCCGTATCATTGGGTATACGGATGTTGTTGGTTCAGATGATTATAATTTAGGTCTTTCGGAACATCGGGCAGAATCAGTGATCAAGTATTTGGTCGACAAAGGTGCAGCGGCCGATCGATTGGAGATGGTGTGGAAAGGAAGCGCAGATCCTGTTGCTGACAATACAACACCAGATGGTCGAGCTCAAAACAGGCGAGTGGAATTTCAAATGCTGCAACCTGAATTCACACGCTATCAGTGATCTAAATTCATGGTGATTTCTTCCTTCGGGACGCGGAACAACATGATCAATCCAACTGCGAAAAAGGCGACAATGGCCAAAATGGACATGCGCATGTCGCCCCATTCCTCTAGTAAACCAAAAATGAACAAGCCGAATACAATTCCCAACTTTTCGCTCACGTCGAAAAAGCTGAAGAAAGAGGCTGTGTCGCGCGTTTCAGGTAAAAACTTCGCGTAAGTTGAACGGGACATGGATTGAATGCCACCCATGACAAATCCGACCATTCCTGCTAAAATGAAAAAGTGGGTTTGAGAGGTAATGAAATAGGCGCATATACATATCATCACCCACAAGGCATTGGCTAGAATAAGGGTTTTGATGTTTCCATATTTTTTCGAAAAACGGGCCATAACTTGGGCACCCACAGCAGCAATAAGTTGAATGATCAACACGCATATCATGAGGCCTAGCATTTTAAACTCCTTTGAACTCCATTCGATCTCTTCTTCACCAAAATAGATGGCGACCAACATGACCGTCTGCACGCCCATACTATAAACGAAAAATGCTGCTAAGTATCGTTTTAATCGGCGGGTCTTCACCATGTTCTTCCACACCCATCTCAATTCTTGGTAGCCTTTAACTAGGTGCTCTTTGCGGACTTTAGGGATTTTTGCTCCATCGGGTAGTCTTTTGAAAGTCACTTGTGCAAATCCAATCCACCAAATTCCTGTCAGGATGAAGGCGTAGGGCCTCAGCGACTCATCATAGATCATCATGAGGATACACAGAAGTAGAAGAATGACACTGCCGATGTAGCCAAAAGTATAACCCTTGGCGCTCACTTTGTCCTGATCTTTAGGATGCGCCACAAGAGGTAAGTAGGAATTGTAGAAAACAACACTTCCCCAGAAACCAATGAGCGACAAGACATAGAAAGTGAGTCCAAGAAACAACCCGACCTGTTCGAAAAAGAAAAGTCCCATGCAGCTGAGTCCGCCCAAATAGCAGAAAAATTTAAGGAACTTCTTTTTGCTGTCGGAGTAATCGGCAATTCCTGTTAGGATAGGGATGATCAGACAAATGAGCAGGAAGGCGACCGATCCCGTGTAATTGATCAGACTGGTAGCATTGAATTCCCGTCCGAGGAAGTCGACCATTTTCTGTTCCCCCTGCATGCGAGTCACTGCGATGGCCGAGTAGTGCAGAGGGAAAATGGCCGTGGTGATAACAAGCGAATGCACCGAGTTTGCCCAGTCATAGAACGCCCAGGCGTTGATCAACTTCTTGTTTCCCCTCTCTAACATAGTGCCGCAAAGTAGAAGAAATTTTGCAGAATACCACCCCTCACATGGTCTGCTGGTTTTCTAAATAAAATTGGAGGAAATGCTTGACGTTTTCAAGAATCTTGACAAGATCGAATAGTCACTTTGTTACCTTTGAGCCGAATTCAAGACGACATGAAAAAGCAATTCGATCTAATAATTGTAGGAGGAGGAATAGTGGGGGCAGCCACTATGTACAAGATCCAAGAAGCACATCCCGACATGCGGATCTTGTTGGTGGAGAAGGAAACTGAGTTGGCCGGACATCAGACTGGGCACAATTCAGGAGTAATACATTCTGGTTTGTATTATAAGCCTGGTTCTAAAAAAGCGATAAACTGTGTCAAGGGCCGACATGAATTGGTAGCTTTTGCCAAAGAGCACAAGGTGGCCCATGACATCTGTGGAAAGATTGTAGCAGCTATCAGCGAGGAAGAATTCCCGCACATGGAAAAGATTTTCCAGAACGGAGTGGCCAATAACGTAGAAGGAGTTGAGAAAGTCACGGCCGAGCAGATCAAAGAAATAGAACCGCATGTCGAGTGTATTGGTGGGATTTGGGTGCCTTGCACCGGGATTATTGATTTTCCTGGGGCTACCAAGAAGATGTGCGAAGTCGCCTTACAAATTCAATCCGAAAGCGAAGTTCATCTCGGAGAAGAAGTGCTGGATTTTGTTCGCGGCGAGACTGAAACAGATGTGGTCACATCGAAGGGTAGTTATCGAACGAAACGATTGATTGTGTGCGGAGGATTGCAAGCCGATCGATTGGCGAAAAAAGATTCGGTCAATCTAAAGGAGAAGGTGGTTGGATTCAGAGGAGATTATTATGAATTGAACGACGAAGCCAAGCACAAGGTGAAGAATCTCATCTATCCTGTGCCGAACCCCGATTTCCCATTCTTGGGCGTCCACTTTACGCGCATGGTCAATGGCGATATTGAATGCGGACCGAACGCCGTATTCACCTTCAAAAGAGAAGGGTATGGCAAGACTGATTTTAACATGAAGGACACGCTTGACGCTTTGTCTTATGCAGGGACGTGGAAGCTCTTCATGAACAATATGAGTTTTGGAATCAATGAATACAGACGAGCGTTTTCCAAGAAGCTATTTTTGAAAACCCTTCAACGAATAATTCCGTCGCTCACCATGGATGATTTGCGCCCAGGCCGAGCAGGAGTTCGAGCCATGCTTCTCAGACAAGACGGTGATACGAGAGATGACTTCCGCATCGAGTATACGGATAGAAGTATTCACGTACTTAATGCGCCCTCTCCTGCGGCGACGGCATGTCTTGCTATTGGAGATGACATTCGCTTAATGGCAGAGGAGCATTTCAACATGGAAGTGGGACAAGATTAATTCTAAATTCGGGGCAACAAAAAAGGCCAAACACTGAGTGCTTGGCCTTTTGAATATTGTGTGAAAGAAATTACTCCTTCTTCGCAGCTACAGCACCTCCGTTGGCACGTTTCTGACGAGATGCAGAATCCTTAGATTTAGCAGTTTGCTTTGCTTTCTGAGCACTTCCTTTACTGTCAGCTTTTGACTTGTCACAGCAAGACTTTGAACAAGACTTGTCGTTCTTAGCCGCTTTATCTGCACATGCAGCTTTGTCGGCACAACAAGCTTTACCTTTAGCATCTTTCGAGCATTCAGTCTTTGCCTTTGTGTCTTGTGCTTTTACTTTTTCAGTAGAAGCTTTTTCAGCTTTTGCGCCAGCAGCTGGAGCAGTAGTTTGAGCGATAGCCATTGATCCTACAAAGACCATCATGCTGAATACTAGAAGAAACTTTTTCATGTTGAATATTTTTTAAATTGGTTATTCTCCGTTTAATGGAGGTAAATATAATTCCTTTTACGCAATTTCAATGCCACAGTTTGCGTGAATCCTGTGAATATGTGTTAATCTTTCGGATTGATTTGACGATATGCGACATGAAGTGGGCGTTGATTTGCTGCTCGGATCATGGCTTGAGCGCTTTTTAAGCCGCTGATGTTTTTGACTTACTTCCCCAGCGACATAGTGAGTCACTGAGCAAGATTGGTTATTTTAGCCCTAAAATAATTGTACTATGACTAAAGGCAGAATTTTTCTTTTCGTTCTTTCCCTCTCTATTATTTTTTCTCTTGAATCTTGTGTAGACTGCATTCAAGGCGAAGGGGCACCTATCAAAGAGTCTAGGGCCATCGTTGATTTTGAAGTGCTGAAATTGGACTGCAGTGTCAATGTTGAAATTCGCGAGAACTTAGTGAGTGAGAAAAATAGGGTAGAGGTGGAAGCTCCAGAAAACCTCTTGCCTTACATCAAGTCGATATCTGAGGGAAAAAAGCTGACCATTTCAATAGAGGGGTGTGTGAACAGTATCACACCTTTGACAGTGAGGGTGTACACCAATGGGATGCAAAAGCTTATAAATGATGGCAGCGGCAATGTGCTTTGTCTGAATGCATTGAAAGGAGATCAATTGGTATTGGTCAACAATGGTTCAGGTGATATGAACATCCAATTCAAAGGAAAGGAAGTTGAAATTGAGAATGATGGATCTGGAGATGTCGAAATTTCAGGTGGAGCTGGTGAACTGGAAATTGATAGTAGTGGATCTGGAAACGTCAACGCGGCAGAATTTAAGGCCGATAAAGCATCCATTGACAATAGTGGATCGGGAAATGTAGTTGTTTCAGTAAAAAGTGTGCTTTCGATTAACTTATCTGGCAGTGGAGACGTACGCTATAGAGGCAACCCGCAACAACTGGAACAATCCAACGACGGGTCCGGTAGTATTGTAAAACTCAACTAACATTTTGACGAAACAAGGATACCATGCGATTATCATCTCTTTAGTAGCACATATTATCGTGCTGGGAGGAATTCATTGGTATACGAGTGGAGGTGATTTCGTATTGACACAACTTGAGGAAGTAGCCCCCATTGAGGTCAAGTTAATGGCAGTCGAGAGTCCGCCCGAATTGGAGTTTGATTCCGACATGAGTGATGTCAAAAACTTAACTGCCAATGCCGAGTCGGCTAAATCGGCGCAAGCGCAAAGTTTCAGCAAACGTGCTAGCGATAAAATGGCACAGGATGTTTACAATGATCTCATGAATTTAGAGCAGCAAGTGCTCAATGAACTGGCTCAGGAAAAGGCAGGGAAGGATCAAACCAACGACAAAGTAGTTCTCTCAGAAGAACAGAAAGACTTGTCGGATTATGAGTGGTTCAACGATTCATCGTACGAAGGAAAAGTGATGGGAAGCTACGCCCTATCTGGAAGGCATGACATAGATTTTAGGGTGCCAGGGTACACCTGCAAACAAAGCGGACAAGTGACACTGAATATAGTTGTATCAAATGGAGGCGAAGTCATCTCTGCAGAAGTCAATCCCGCGCTCACAACCACATCTGATCCATGTCTTGTCGAGCAGTCGATTAAATATGCCGAACTGTCACGCTTCAACAGCGCCCTCTCGGCTGAAAAGAAGCAAAAGGGAACAATTACCTACCTTTTTATTGCACAATAATTCTTAGGCCCTGCTTACGTAGTCTGCTAAGTAACTGTATTTCTCGGTGAGCTTTCCATTCAAATCTGTTTCACTGGCGTTGGCGATAATGCCTAATTCGTCTGAACCCAACAAGTGAGGTAATACATGCTTGATGAGTTCCTGGCCAAAATCTTCGGACGCATCCTTCGGAAGTTCGCAAGGAAGATTGTCGACGGCCATCACGCAAATAGCGTCTTTATCATTCACGTCTGTTTCTTGCTCAGTGAAGCGATTGTATCCATACAAGGGATCCGCTATCGTCGATGGCCTCAATGTGCATGCTACAGGTCCGTCGATATCACAGCTAACATCCGCTACCACGCTGCATTTCCATTTTGGATTCTTCATGTCCTCACGTGTGAAGAAGAAGGGTGATTGGTCGCTCCAATAGTGGCAAGCCACATACATGTCTGCCTGATGGCAAAAAGGAGGGAATATAGAAACATAACCTGTCGGATCTTTGTAGAACTCGCTCTTGTCAAAGCCATTGTCCGAGCCTCTTTTAAAGTAATCACCCGTATCGAGATGGGTAAATACTGGTCGGTCGAAGGATTTTTCCAGAAAGTCTTGGGGACTTACTTCTTCTATCGGTAAAAGATCCATGATTTCACGGGCGCCGTGACCTACTCGACCATATCCAGTAAGAACTGTTTTGAATCCATCGGGAAATACGACTTTACTCAGTTCAGCCTCCATTTCTTTGCGGTCTTCGCATTGATTGGCAGGCTTTAAATCATAAGTGCCCTTCTTTTTGCCTAAAGCTCTAAATCCATTGTAACAACCTACTATTCCCGCATATCTACCGAATCCGATCAAGCGATGCCCTTGGAGATCTTTGATTATTTCGTAGTCTACAAGACGGATGCTCTTTGAAAGTATCGCTTTTAATAGCTTGGCGTTGTACGGCTGTAGTTTATAGGTGTGCGAGAAGAACATGTATGTTTTATTCTCAATCAGCGCATCGATATTCACCTCTTTCACACCGATGAGTATGTCACAATCCGTAAGATCTTCTTGCAAAGGCACCCCAGCTTCGACAAATTCATAGTCCTGGTATTTTCGAACTTCACTGGGTTGAACCACCAGCGAAACGTGCGGGTATTGTTCAATTACTTGCCTGCATTGAGCTGGGCTCAAGGGAACTCGTTTGTCTGGTGGATTTTTGGTCTCGCGGACCACGCCGATTTTCATATGTCTAATTTGCTTCAGTTGCCAAAAGTACGAAGGACTAAAAGAAAAGCAAGGTTGTTGTGGGGGGCAGAAAACTGTTTTTATTGTGGTGATTTCTGTCAGTCGACATTGAAAAAGGAGGTTCGTTTGATGCGTCCCAAGGATATTTTCCACGCGATAGGAATTCGATTTTCTAAGTGATTTGAACGACAATGTCTGTTAAGTACTGGATTATGCGTATATTTGGGGAACACCATCCCTACTGAATACGATACTTTAACCACTAATTTGTTTCCGCATGAATTCAGGAAATAGACGCGGAAATGCGTTTTTTGAATCGGCCGAAGGTGTGCTATTCACTGCCTTCAGCAAGGGATTGGATCGGTTGTCATCTGGAATTTGGATGAATCAACAACTAATTTCACCTGTTTACGTAGAACATAACCAAAACCATAACATACCTGTCATGGCCTAATTTGTCATGCTTTCACTTTTCCAAAAAATCAACAATATGACCTTATCCAACATCCAAGTGGGTATTCGGCATTTGCTTAAACCAGCAATCATTGCCCTGTGCCTATTGGTAGTAACTGGGCTATCGGCTCAACAGCACTTGTCTTCAGGTGTAGACTACCTGAAGAAGAACGCAGAGCAACTAAAAGTCAATGAAAAAGACTTGGACGGCATGCAATTAACCCATGTTACTAAAGGCGCTCGTGGTGCCTTTGAAGTTGCTTATTTGCAGCAGACAAAAGGGGGGATTTCTATCCACAATCGAATTATCAATGTCATGTATGACGGATCTGGAAAGATCGTAGGTCATTCGGGAACATTGGCAGATAACCTTGAACGTTCAAATATTCCAACTTCTCCAGCGATCTCTCCGATTGATGGATTGAAGTCGGCTGCAATGGCTTTGAAGCTTGGGCAGATTGGCGACGTTGTTGTATTAGAGCCTGGACAAGGAGCTGAGCAAAAAGGTATTCTTTCAAAAGGAGCTATTTCGCAAGATGATATCGTTTTCAGACTTGTTTACCAAGATTTTGGAAAACTGGGAATCAAACTTACTTGGGAGTACGTTATTTATGAAAACAGCAGTAAGCACTGGTGGCAGATTCGTATAGATGCGCAATCTGGTCAGTACGTTGATAAAAACGACTGGGTGAGCAGCTGTAACGTTGATCATTCATTGACTGAAGGTCGCGGACATATTCACGGAGCGAGTTGTGCTGAAGGCCCAGCTTATCTTCCTATGTTGGCCAACTCGTACAATGTATATGGTATGCCAACTGAGTCGCCAAGTCATGGTGGCCGTTCGCAACAAACTTCTCCTTGGTTGGATGGGGTAGGTTCTCCTTTCGGATGGCATGATACCAATGGTGCTGCAGGAGCAGAATACACCATTACAAGAGGTAACAACGTATGGGCTTCAGAAGATCAGGATGCCAACAACGTGGCTGGATTCAGCCCAGATGGAGGAGCAACTTTGGACTTCGACTTTCCTGAGAACTTAGGTGGTGCGCCTTCTACATATCAGGAAGCAGTTATTACCAACTTGTTTTACTGGAACAACATTATTCATGATGTCCTCTACAACTACGGTTTCGATGAGGCCAGTGGAAACTTTCAAGAAAACAACTACGGAAATGGTGGTGCAGGAGCGGATTACGTAATTGCAGATGCTTTGGACGGAAGTGGAACGAACAACGCAAACTTTGGAACGCCTCCAGATGGTGGTAACCCGAGAATGCAGATGTATGTTTGGACACAAACTACACCAAATAGAACTTCAGATTATGACAATGGCGTGATTATCCACGAGTATGGTCATGGTGTGTCGAACCGACTTACTGGTGGTCCAGGGTCGGCGAGTTGCTTGGGTAACCAAGAGCAAATGGGTGAAGGATGGAGTGATTATCTTGGCCTCATGCTTACCATGGAACCAGGTGATGCTGGAACAGACCCAAGGGGAATTGGAACATACGTATTGGGACAACCTACAACTGGTGCTGGTATCCGTCAGTATCCATATTCAACCGATTTAGGAGTCAATCTACATACCTACGGAGATGTAGGCGGTGTAGCAGTTCCTCACGGTGTAGGTTCTATTTGGTGTGAAATGCTTTGGGAGATGACCTGGGCATTGATTGACCAATATGGTTTTGATGCAGACGTATACAATGGCACGGGCGGAAACAACATTGCCCTTCAATTGGTTATGGACGGAATGAAGCTTCAGCCTTGTTCGCCAGGTTTTGTTGACGGACGAGATGCTATCTTGCTTGCCGATCAATTGAACAACGGTGGAGCAAACCAATGTCTTATTTGGGAAGCTTTTGCTAAAAGAGGATTAGGATTTTCGGCCGATCAAGGTTCGTCTAACAGTGTTTCTGACGGAACTGAGGCCTTTGATACCCCATGTTTCTGTGATCCGAATCCAGGTCCGCTTGGATGTGATGATTCAACAGCTTGTAACTACGATTCAACAGCAGGTTGCAACGACGGTTCATGTGTATACCCGGGATGTACCGATTCAGCAGCTTGTAACTACGATTCGACTGCGGGATGTGACGACGGTTCTTGTCTGCTATCAGCAGCTAGTCCAACACTTACATTGACAACAGATTGTTGGGGTGGTGAAGTTAGCTGGGAGATCCTAGATGCAGGTGGCAACCAAATTGCGACCAACCCAATCGCTTATGGAAACCAGACAACGTACACCTATGACGGATGTATGGTGCCAGGTGCTTGTTATACCTTTATCATTTACGATTCATTCGGAGACGGACTATCTGGTATCGCTTCTGGATGTAGCACGGATGGATATTATTCTATGGTAGATGATGATGGCACATTGCTGTTTGAAATTGCTGCCGATCCAAACTACGGTTCTTCGGCGACGCATCCATTTTGCTTGGGAATTAGTACTGTGGATTGCAACGATTCTGCAGCTTGTAACTACAATCCTACTGCCACTGGTGCGACCGAATGCGAGTACCTCGATGAATGTGGTTTCTGTGGAGGAACTGGAACATTGGGATGTATGGACAGTGCAGCTTGTAACTACGATTCAGTAGCTGCATGTGACGATGGTTCGTGTGTATACCCTGGATGTACTGATTCTGCTGCTTGTAATTACGATTCGACTGCAGGATGTGACGATGGAACATGTATCGTTCCTGGTGCGACGCCAACACTTACTCTCCTTACAGATTGTTGGGGTGGTGAAGTTTCATGGGAGATCTTGGATTCGGGTGGTAACCAAATTGCAACCAACCCAATCACCTACGGAAACCAAACTACGTACACGTGGGATGGTTGTATGGTAGATGGTGAGTGTTATACCTTTATTATTTACGATTCATTCGGCGACGGACTTGCAGGAATTGCTTCTGGTTGTGCGATTGATGGTAACTACTTCATGACCGATGACGGTGGCAACATCTTATTCGAAATGGGACCAGATCCTAATTATGGGTCACAGGCAACTCACGAATTTTGCCTAGGAGGCGGTATTCAGGGATGTACTGATTCTACTGCGTGTAACTACGATTCAACAGCAACTGTCGACGATGGTTCATGCCTCGTGTTCGATGCTTGTGGAGTATGTGGAGGAACAAGTGTCGCAGGATGTAACAATCCGGCAGCGTGTAACTTCAATTCATTGGCCGATTGCGATGATGGGTCTTGTACCTTCCCAGGATGTATGGATTCTACAGCTTGTAACTACGATTCAACTGCAGGATGTAGTGATGGATCTTGTACTTACCCAGGTTGTACTACGCTTATTGCCTGTAATTACAACGCTTCGGCAGGTTGCGATGACGGATCATGTACCTTCCCAGGATGTCAGAATCCAGCGGCTTGCAACTTTAACCCAGCGGCA
Organism: Flavobacteriales bacterium; assembly: GCA_015665315.1. Classification (GTDB taxonomy): domain Bacteria; phylum Bacteroidota; class Bacteroidia; order Flavobacteriales_D; family Sanyastnellaceae; genus JADFAK01. Next base: position 10,646 of record JADFAK010000021.1, read on the forward strand.
GGTTGTAACGATGGATCATGTGTATTCCCAGGATGTATGGATACTGCGGCCTGTAACTACAGCGCAGCAGCTGCTTGTGACGATGGTTCATGTACTTACCCAGGATGTACCATTTCTACAGCGTGTAACTATGATTCGACAGCAGGTTGCGACGACGGTTCGTGTACAACAGCAGGTTGTATAGATACAGCTGCTTGTAACTATGATTCAGGTGCTTCATGTGACGATGGATCATGTACATATCCAAGTAACGTGTACTATGCTGATACGGATACTGATACTTATGGTGATCCACTCGTGTCAATTACTGTATGCGGAGCTGCTCCGGCAGGTTACGTTAGCGATAACACCGATTGTGACGATACGAACGATGCGATGTACCCAGGTGCTCCCCCAACGGCGCAAGGCATTGATAACGATTGCAATGGAACAGTCGATCCAGATGAGGCCGCACCTTGCTTAGGTGACTTTGACTTCAACGGAACGATCGACGTGCAAGACTTGCTTATATTCTTAGGTGACTTTGGATGTCAGTCAAGCTGCTTTGCCGATTTAAATGGCGACGATCAAACCAATGCAGCAGATATTTTGATCTTCTTAGGTCTGTTCGGAACGGACTGCCCATAAGAGCATAGGTTTAAAATAATAAAGCCCTGGTAGAATTACTCTATCAGGGCTTTTTTCTTTAGCACAAGGCAAATGCGCTTACTCCTTCAATGACATTTGCCTTGTGCATAGAAATAATTGCTAAGACTAGTTGGATAATGATTTGAGCTTGCTAGAATGAACATTTCGACCTATCCATCTATGGAGAATTTCGGTCCTAAAAAAGCCCCAGTAGTTGATTCTATCGGGGCTTTTTCTTTTAGCACAAGGCAAATGTGTTTTCTCCTTCAATGGCATTTGCCTTGTGCTACATTATCAACTGACTATTTTACAGCGATTGTCATGTTTTATCTCGCTCTCTGAACTGTCTATAATTCTCGCTTCTCGTTCTCGCACTCTATGCTGTCTATAATTCTCGCCTCTCGCTCACACACTCTATACTGTCTTGAATTCTCGCTTCTCGCTCTCGTACTCTATACTGTCTTCGCTTCTCGCTCTCTATTCTGTCTTTAGTTGCAAGCTGTTCCAAAAACTGAGAGAAATAGAAGTAAGTCGGTTGTGTCAACCATGTCATCATCGGTCAAATCCACAGTGCAACTCGATTGGCAACCGAAGCCTGAAAGAAGTTGAAGTAAATCATTGGTATCAATCACCATGTCACCATTAAAGTCTCCTAAACATCCGGCAGCCGTTGTTTCAATAACCTGAATTTTGAATGAAGCTTCCTGTGTTCCTACGCCATCTAATCGAACCCGATAGTTTGATCCTGGGTTCAGGCCAGAAAGCTCTAGTGTTTCCGCAGTTTCATCTCCGTAATTATCGACACAAGCAATTTCATTTAATGATTCACAATTGCCGCTAAAAGCAGTCAGCCGCATATTGAAAATTGGAGTGAGCATATTGACTTCGCTTGTAACAATTTCAACGCTACCAGTAGCTGGGGCAGTGAATCCATACCAAACCGTTCTTCCAGTACTAACCGAGCAAGAGCTAATAGGCCCATTGGCCTGGCTAGCACATTCATTTGAGCCAAAGGAAGGATCTTCGTTGACTTGAAGTAAGATAAAGTCGGCACATTCATCGTGAGGCACTTCGCACACTTGCGCTTCAAAACAGCCCATGTCTACCGTAGAGAGATAGATGCGTTGATTTCCAGCTAGGTCGGTTAGCAAATTTGAGGCACTATTCAGCCCTGAATTATATGCTTGACTGTTTGCGGAAATTTTGAAATTGCCGGCGCTTGGATCTAAGAAATTTGGATTGCAATCGAAAATACTGGTCCCAGTGGCTCCTCCTTCAATAATACAATGTGACGGTATGATGTTGCCCGCGCCGAATTGGACATTGTAGGTGCTAAAGTTATTCCACACGATGCAATTGGTGAATTCACCTCCAGCACCATCTATTGTGAGGCTAGTTCCAGAGCCTGAGGTAGCTATGTTCTCGGTAAATGTGCAATTGATGATTTCGGACGTTGCTTGATTTAAAACCCGGAGAGCGGCATTTGTATTGGACGTGTTTTGATAAAAGAGACAATTCTCGACTACACTTGTGCCGCTATAGATATCCATTGCTCCAGTGATTGTTCCACCGGTGTTGTTTTCAAAAATTGAATTAGATATTTCGGCAGTTGCCCCGATAATTGTCAGGGTACTTCCAAGACTTGTTGCCGTATTGTCGGAAAAAACACACTCACTAATCGTTCCGGCCGATCCTGTATTGAGAATCAGCGCCGCTCCTGAAGTGGCGGCAACATTTCCTTGAAAAAGTGTGTTTGTAAAATCGAATAGGCCATTTGTGCTAACTGCTCCACCAGAACCGCCCGAAGTGTTGTTGATAAAGGAAGAATTAGAAACATGTAAATCAGACCCTGCAGAGGCTAGTACAACTGCTGTTGCACCTGCAGTAATATCTTCAAAAATGCAATTGTCGGCATAGATTTCACTTCCAGATTGAAAGAAGAAAGCTCCGGCGAAATTGGCATAGTGGCCTGTAAATGTACAATTCGCAAGGTTGACTTGTGTACTTACAACTCGCATGGCAGCGCTATTGTTGTTGCTGCCTGACCCATCGGCATAGCCATCGCTGATAATCAATCCATCCAAGATAATGACGCCTGCCGCGGCCAGGTCTATCAGTCGATAAGAATTGTCGGTAGAGGCGGCCGTCCCAATATTACCACTCATTACCGTTGGATTGGCCGACCAGTCTCTTTGGCTGTGCAGAATTTCATTTCCTTGGAAACCGCCATATAGTGCGCAATCGTCAGGGATGTCGAAGGTAATGCTTCTGTCATTCGTTGAGGTAGGGAAGTAGGTTCCTTCAGCAACCCAAATTTCGTTTCCAGGTGAGAACACGGCCAGAGCATCTTGAAGGTCGACAAAAGCATCTTGCCACGACGAACCGTCATTTGCCCCTGTGGCATCTTGATCAACGTATAATGTATTGCTTGAATAGTATTCGAAACAGCCCACGTCGGCAGTTCCGTTCCAAATTCTTTGCTCATGCGCGAGGTCTAGGTTCAGACTAGAATAGGCATTTGATCCGTAATCAATGGCTGGGGAGGTGGGAAGCAGACTAAAATCACCTGCAGCTACATCGGCAAAAAGTGGCGATTGCATTAACGTGTCGCCAATGACATTTATCGCGCTGCTTTGGTATACATCGAGGATAACCTTGTCGGCAGTGATCGGGGTACTGCCAAAAGCTTTGTGGTCGTCGTTGTCCCAAATGATCGAGTTGTAGACCTCCGCCGAACCAAACGATGTTCCACCAATTACCGAACCATATGATTGTTCAAATATATTTTGGGAGAACGTGGAATTGAAAATTGAGGCAATTGCATTTGTACCAACATATACAATGGAGCCTCCGTCGTTGTTGTTTTGTCGTACAAGACAATTGTCCATGGATAGGTGGCTATTTGGTCCAACAAATACAGCTGCCTGTGTGTTGGCGGTGCAAAAACGTATGTCGCAATGACGGATATCAAGTTCGGTTGCTGTATTCATATAAATTGCGCCACTTAGGTTGTTGTTGTCGTTCACATCTCTGTATGCATATCTGAACTCGAATCCATCAACAAGAGTATTGGTTCCTTGGACAACTAGGATGCGGTAAGAATTGTCGGTTATGTCTCCAATAACACCTATTGCTCCGGATAAGATAGTCTTGTTTTCGTTCCAATCTCTTTGACCGCGGAAAGATTCATTACCGATAAAACCGCCATATAAACTCACACCTGACCCCAATTGGAAATTGATGTTGCGGTCGGTGGATGTTGTAGGCTTGTACACACCTTGGGCAACCCAAATTTGGTCGCCGCTGTTGGAGAAGCTTAGGGCATCTTGGAGATCGACAAATGCATTGTTCCAAGATGAGCCATCGTTTTCACCTGTTGCGGTGAGATCAACGTAGAGTCGACGGTCGGTTTGCATCTCATAACAACCTGCGTCAATTACTGTGTTCCAGACCCTGGGTTGTCCGGCTAAATCGAGATTTTCGTTAAAAAGACCATTTTGACCGAAATCTTGAGCTGGCGAACCTGAGGTAAGTTGATAATTATTGCTGCCGGGGTCTTCAAATAGAGGATCTTGATCCAGCACGTCTCCAATTGTATAATTAAGTGAATTTTGGATAATATCAAGAACACAATTGTCGATTTCCCCACTGGGAGAGCCGAATGGATTGTGCATGTCGTTGTCCCAGATAATGTCGTTGTAGGCTATAAACAGGCTGGTACTATGTCCGCCGATAACCGACCCAAATGTTTGTTCAAATTTGTTTTGGGATAAGGTGCAATTATAGATTTTGGCTACGGCGTTCACATTAAGATCTATGATTCCACTTATGTCGGTCGTGTTGTCGTGCACCAGGCAATTAACCATGATGAGATAGGTGTCTGTTAGTCCTCCTACGGCGGGTCCCGCTAGTGCTAGGTTATTGTATATCGTGCAGTTTACTAGATCCATACTGGCACCGTCGTCCATATAGACTCCACCACGTGGATAAAATACATCGGTAAATTCTCGGTAAGCTTTTTTAATGCCAAATCCGTCGACGACAATATTAGAACCATGTGCGAAAATCACATTGTATGAGTTGTCAGCCGCAGTTGATTGACTGCCTATTGCTCCAGAAAGTTCAGTGACATTGGTTGCCCAGTCCCTTTGATCTCTTTGTGTTTCTGTACCATCAAAACCGCCGTATAACTCAATACCAGAATTGATATCGAATCGAATATCTCGATCGGTCGTTGTAGTTGGCTTGTAAATTCCTTCAGCCACCCATATTTCATCGTTGGCTCCAGCTACAGCCAGGGCATCTTGTAAATCGGTAAATGCGTTATTCCAGGATGCGCCTGAGTTGGTACCTGTGGCGTCTTTGTCGACGTAAATAACAGCCGCTTGACTTGAAAAGGTGAGGGTGCAGGCCAGTACCCAAAGTAGTAGGTTGCGTGTATTCATTTTGGTGAGATTAGATAATTCAGCTTTAAGGATTTTCTGAAATCAGAATTTCCACCACAAAGAAGCGCAAGGAATAGCGTGTTGTTTTCACCCAGAAGGGTGAATTTGACTGGTTGAACTGGGAATTTGTAGAAGTCTAACCGATAGGACTTCGTTAGAATTGTACGCCTACTAGGAACTGCGCATAGAAGCCTGAATGATTCTCGCGCGGCACATAATCGCTGCCGTTTCCTGCGATTGGATCATCGGTAAATAAAGGGTCACGTACTAAGTGAAAAGGAGTGAATCGGAAATCGGCCTGTTGGAATCCCCCTACTGCAACCAGTGAAATCTTTTGAGCAAACTGATAGCCTGTTCTAAACTCGAAAGCTGCCTCGAGTGTTTTTTGATCTCCGTCGTAATAGCGCATAACCACTTGGTCGTCATCCACCTCGGCATATTGTACGGAATAATATGAGCTAAGCAAGCCAAATACAAGGCGCGGTTCGATGATCAGGTTCTGGTGCCAGGCTCTTTGCGCGCTTGGACTTACAATATTTTGTTTGTTGACCTTTCTTTTTTTGAATAGTTGTTGGACTTGATAGCCGACGTGAAAACGCTGAGCGATCGAACGGTGATGATAATTTAAATCGGTCCATTCTCTGCGCATATTGGAGCCGACAAAAGCAGCGTAATTGAAATTGGTCCAGGCAAAGCGTAATTCTGCACTATAGGTCATACTCTGGTGAATCCATGTGAGATCAGTATTGATTCCCTGTTGTTCTAGAAATGGGTCTGCTTGAAGCCCTGAAGATTGGTCGGCGGCCCAATTTTCATAATTGGGGAAGAAGAGATTGAAATTATTATGGCCTTCAATGAAGAAAGTGCGGTGAGTTCCGAAATGGAGAACACGGGCGTTGTTGTGTTGGGCCGAAGTCGATCCTGCAAAACCAAGAAATAATGCAAAAACAAATATTGAAGGCAAACTGTTCATACGAAGGATTAATGAGAGTTGCTAGTCTAACGACTTTAGTTGGAATTAATTTCGCCATGCATCCTGCATAAGTAATGAAAGTTTGAATCGAAACATTCGAGGATTGGGTATAGTTAGAAAGTAAAAGAAATTCCTGAATTCAGATAGAAGGCGCTGTAGTTTGCTTTTGGTCTATAATAATCTCGCCAGCTATCCCAATAAGAAGAGGATGAAGTCGGTTCATCAATCAGGAGCGACTCCTTTCCGAAATTCATGTATTGATAACCCGGAGTGATGATAATATCAACGTGTTTAGAAACGTGGAAGTTAAGTCCTATTTCAAGAGTTGCGTATCCCGCGCTTAGCCAATAGTTAAATCGTATGTCCTTTTTTTCTGCAATAGATTGGTGGCTTTGGTCGAATTTTGTTAGCCTCCGGGTTACACCCAAAATCATTCTAGGCGTTATCGAAAGGCCTTTGTCATTTTCTGATTTCACTGTCGTGAATGCTTCGTAGCCGATTGACATTCCTTGGTCCAAGGCTACTGAATTGAAACGGAAATGAGTGATTTCTTTGTTTTCTGCATTCGTAAAAGTGGAAACGAAACTTTGGGATTGAATTTGATTTCTAAACCCAATTTTGAGCTTTTTAATACTCCATTCCATGCCTAAAGCAATAGTTGTTGAATTATCAAATGTATGCTTGTCAGCATTTTTAGAGATGTTTTCAGACCATGGAGAATTTTCGTCGAAAATCGATTGGAAGATGTCTTCTGAGTTTGTGTGAAACATTCCACCAATTTGGGCGCGAATGGAGGAGGAATTCTGTCCTGAAGCAGAAACGGACAGTAGTACGATTGCTGAAAAGAGTGACAAAATTGTTTTCATGGCTTTGTGTTTTTGTTTTGATAAAACTACGTGTGAAGTCGGTGACGAACAATTCAATTTTTACAAAAAACGTATTTTAAGAATGTGTGCAGTATGCGACTAATGCTTCTTGAAAAAAGAACTTGATTGTTGAAATACGTACTAAAAATAACAGCGAGTGTTTGAATTAGTACCAGGTGTGTTCTTTGGCTTTTAAGTGGACTTCCAGTTTCTCTAAGTTGGACTTGAAGGATGGAGCGAGTATTTAGGAGGTTTGGGAATATTGTTCTCGCTTCTCGTTCTCGCACTCTGTACAGTCTTTGATTCTCGCTTCTTGTTCCAGTACTCGGTACTATTTAGGTTTGAGTATTGAGAATAAAAAAAAGTGTGAGTATTGATGGAAGAGATAATTCTCGCTCACAAAGCTCACACTTATTACTAATCTGTGGAGCCGGCGGGAGCTAGGTCGAACCTTTTGCCGGAAGATTTAGATAGACTTTTGTCATTCGGCATGTCGAATGACGCTTTGAATTCGACTGAATGATTCCATTTCACCTTGACAGCCAAAATATAAGTAGGTCAAAATGTTTCCATATTGGAAACTATTTGATATATTTGCGTATAATTGATTGTTAAACCAATTGAGAAAGGAATGGAAGAATTAAGAATGGGGTTAGATCGCCTCGAATTAATATTTGTACCGAATGAGGATTATTGCGGTAGGAAACCTAAAGAGATTCTATGAAGAACATCCTGAGACAGAAACAGGAATTAAAACATGGATTAAGCTTGTGAAAGGTGCGGCTTGGAAAAAGCCTAAAGATATCCTGCAGACATTCAGCCATGCAAGGCCAATTGGAAATGGCCGTGTTGTTTTCAACATAAACAAGAATGATTATAGGTTAATAGCGAAAGTCGAATACAGGTTGGGAATAGTTTTTGTCTGTTTTATCGGGACTCACGAAAAATATGATAGAATAGACCCAATTTCCATTCAAGAATACTAGGACATTAAAAAGAACACAGTGAATAGTAAAAATCACATACAACCAATTAAAAGTCGCAAAGATTACCGACTAGCCTTGGATGAACTGTATCAACTGATGGATGCGCCTTTGGATTCTGATGATTACAACAGTGCTGAAATCTTGAGCATTCTTATTGAAAAATATGAAGAGGAACATTTTCCAATAGAGAGTCCTGATCCAATTGAGGCAATTAAGTATTTAATGGAAGAAAATGATTTAAATCAAACTCAGTTGGGTGAAATTATTGGGGGAAGATCAAAAGCTTCATTAATCTTAAATAGAAAAAGAGCCTTGAGTATCACAATGATCCGCAGTCTTAATGAGAGATTAAAAATTCCCTTTGAAGTTTTAATGAAAGAATATCCACTTGCGATATACTGGGCTACCATTTTGGTAGCCTTTTTTTATGACTCTGATTTTTTTCAGAGATTTTGATGTTCAAGAGAATTTGCATAAAGTCTTAGTCTCAGGCAATGCGGTGAACTACAAACCCATGAAGTGGAATTCATTCTATCACCCCGCTCATCAAGATAAACTTCTACTCCTTTCATTTCTTCAAAATGCAGTAAGCAGCTAAAAGCTGCTTTCTGTCTCCTGTGGAGCCGGTGGGATTACCTTCAATGATCCCTAGTCACCCTCGTACATGAACCCGATCGCTGCGCTCTTGCTGTTTTCGTGTGTCTTCGCAACCTCGAGAAAGCTCGGGCAGCTTCAACACAGAAAACCCGAACTCCGCAAAGCGGAGTTCGGGTTCATCCAACTGTGGAGCCGAGGGGAGTCGAACCCCCGTCCAAACAAGGAAAGATTGAGCTTTCTACATGCTTATTTTCTTATTGGTTTTCGATTACTGACTGGCAAGAAACAACCACTCCAATAACTTATCCTGTTGGTTTCGCTGAGGCATCCAGGTTCTACCATCGCTAGCTCTTATTCACGATGTCCCAATTCCAAAGGTCAAGAGCCAACCTTTTAGCGGGACAGCTCGTTTGCCTACCTAGTAGGTCAAATTAAGGTAATCAGTCTCAGACTAGATTACGCAGCAAGCGCGTAAGATGTGTTGCCATTTACAGGCTGAGTTGCTGAGATTTACGAGCCAACAAAACAAAAGCTCGGCATGCTTACTGAACCAGTCATCTCGATGTCAAAGCCAAATCGGCCCCAGTACACCAGGTTGCCCTGATAAAGTGCGGCAAGGATCCCCGTTGGAATTGCCCCTGCCTGTTGTAATTAGGACTGCAAAGATAGTACCATTCATCCCTATAAGACAACCTGTCATAAAATATAGTTCTGTTTTTCTAATTGTCTGCTAAATTGCGCCCATGAAAGCATCAACAATTATCTGTAGCAGAGCTCTTGTCCTCTTCTCACTTATCCTCCTTTTCTCTACCTCAAATCTTATCGGCCAACTTACCCTCGATCGCGTGTGGTTTTCCGGTGAATTTCGACAAGAACGTATGTCGGCCATCGAATGGTTCAAGGACGGGAGTCAGTATCTAACCCAAGAACGTGGCGAGAATGGCACCGATTACCTGCTTACCGATGTCAAAACGGGGAAAACAACCGTACTAGTCGATGGTGGAGTATTCACAACCCCGGATGGAGAAAAGCTGAATGTTGAATCGCATACCTTTTCCGACGATTACACGAAAATGCTGCTCTACGGAAATTCGAAGCGCGTTTGGCGATCAAATACAAAAGGCGATTACTGGTTGTACGACCTAAAAACACACAAAGTCAAGCAGCTAGGTGTTGGTCTGCCTGCATCTTCCCTGATGTTTGCCAAATTGTCGCCCGATCATTCAACTGTAGCTTATGTCTCCGAATTCAATATTTACAAGGAAGATTTAAAAACCGGTAAAATCACAGCCCTTACAACCGATGGAACAACCGATATCATCAACGGTACCTTCGACTGGGTATACGAAGAAGAGTTTTCGTGCCGCGATGGTTTTCGCTGGAGTGAAGATGGGAAGAGCATTGCTTTTTGGCAACTAGATGCGTCTAAGATTCGTGATTTCTACATGATTAACAATACCGATTCACTCTATCCATTTATGGTTCCTGTTCAATACCCGAAAGTGGGAGAGGATCCATCGCGATGCAGGGTGGGGGTGATTGACCTGGCTTCAGGTGCGCGCACTTGGATGAAAATTGAAGGTGATCAAGTTCAGCACTACTTGCCACGTATGCAGTGGGTAGGCACACAATTACTCGTCCAGCAATTGGATCGCAAGCAGCAAGTTCAAAAATTCTGGATGTGCAACCCTGCAACTGGGGATGCGAAGCAGATTTACAAAGAATCCGACGAGGCCTACATCGAAATCATGAACAACGATTTTAGCGCGGGACATGCCATGGATGAGATGACGCTGTTGCCTAAAACCAAGGAGCTTCTTCACCTCACTGAAAAGGATGGTTGGCGACATTTATCTGCCATAAAGGCAAATGGTTCAGGTGAACGCCTTGTGACGGATTTCGCCGGAGACATATCAGCAGTCTACAGCATCCAGGCCGATAAAGGAGTTGCCTATATCTGTGCATCGCCCGAAAATGCAACCCAACGTTACTTGTACCAGGCTTCTTTGAGCAAGGCTAGCGCTGTCAAGCGATTGACACCTAAGGAATACAGTGGAGTGAATAACTACTCGATTTCGCCGAATGGCAAATACGCCGTTCACTACCACCAAAATGCCAACGAACCAAGAACTGTACGCCTCATTCAATTGCCTTCTCACAAAACAGTTCGCACATTGGTTGCAAATGAAGAATACAAGCATTTGATGGATTCATTGAATTATCCGACAGCCGAGTTTTCAAAGATCACAACGGCCGATGGTATTGAAATGGATGTGCGCATGCTCAAACCGTCGAATTTCGATCCTAGCAAAAAATACCCCGTATTGTTCTATGTATACGGCGAGCCTTGGGGACAAACTTGTGCAGATAATTGGTCTTTTGGCTATGATAATGTGATAAGCGAACTCGGATATATCGTCATTACCATGGACAATCGTGGAACACCCTGTCCGAAAGGTCGTGAGTGGAGGAAGTGTGTCTATCGCAAGGTGGGCCGACTGAATATTTCAGACCAAGCTCAGGCTGCTCAGGAGATTGCCAAACTTCCCTTCGTTGATGCCGAGCGCATGGCCGTGTGGGGATGGAGCGGAGGAGGAAGCTCGACACTTAACCTTATGTTCCAATATCCCGATGTGTACTCATGTGGAATATCTGTGGCGCCGGTGGCAAATCAACTATACTACGATAATATCTACCAAGAGAGGTATATGGGCTTGCCCCAAGAGAACCGAGAGGACTTTGTTGCGGGTTCGCCAGTAACTTATGCCAACGGACTCGAAGGAGACTTGCTCGTGATTCATGGAACAGGCGACGACAATGTGCATTACCAAGGAACCGAAGAATTGATCAATGCTTTGGTGAAATACGGTAAACAGTTTCAAGTGATGCCATACCCGAATCGCTCGCACGGCATTTGGGAAGGTGAGGGTACCACGAAACATTTGTACACCTTGATGACCAATTTTCTCACAGACCACGTGGAAGCTGGCGGTAAATAGCTAAACTCGCATTACGAACTTATATGAATGAATGGTCGCCTCTCGTTGAAGCGACCATTTCTTTGCACTTAACTTGTCGGATTTGATTTCTCAACAACAAAAACAGGCTGTTCTCGATCTATTTGCGGGTGGAGCAACAGTGCCTTTCATCGCCAGATATAGGAAAGAGGCCACAGGCGGATTGGATGAAGTCCAGATCGCCCAAATCAAGGATGATCACCAAAAATCGGAGGAACTTTCAAAGCGAAAAGACACCGTGTTGAGCACTATGACCGAGTTGGGTGTTCTCACCGATGAACTGCGTGGGAAGGTCAACGCTTGCTCCGATTTAATCTCACTTGAGGATCTCTATTTGCCGTATAAACCCAAGCGAAAGTCGAAGGCTAGTGTGGCCCGTGAGCGCGGACTAGAACCTCTGGCAGGAGCTTTTATGAAGCAAGAAATCAATGATCCCGAGTCTTATGCCCAGCGATTTGTAAAAGGAGAAGTAAAAGATGTCGACGAGGCAATTTTAGGCGCCCAACATATCATGGCCGAATGGATGAGCGAGCGGTCCTATGCGCGAAACAAGCTGCGCCGCATGTTTTTAACCAAGGGCGAAATCACCGCTAAAGTGCAGAAAGGAAAGGAAGGGGAAGTGAAGTTCAAGGACTATTTCAGCTACTCGTCTTTGTTAAGTCGAACCCCTGGTCATCGCTTGCTAGCAATCCTCCGCGGCGAGCAAGAGGGCGTATTAAAAGTAGGGATTGAGCCACCTCGTAAAGAGGCGATTGAGATGCTTAATTCTATTTTTATAAAGAGCACAAGGCAAATGGGGCAGATCGTGGAGGTAGCGGTTCGTGATGCATATATGCGCCTTCTCCGAGGGAGTATGGAAACCGAGATGCGCCAGCAATTCAAAGAAAAGGCAGATGATGAATCAATCGCTGTCTTTGCGGCCAACCTCGAACAGCTTCTCATGGCGCCGCCTGTCGGTCAGCACACAACATTGGCCATAGACCCGGGCTTTCGAAGTGGGTGCAAAGTGGTATGTCTCGACGCCCAAGGGAATCTCAAACACAACGCCACCGTATTCCCCCATCCACCGCAGAACCAACGAAAAGAAGCAGCGGCGAAAATCAGTCAGTTCATAGAGGCTTACAAAATCGACATAATCGCGATTGGCGATGGAACGGCTGGGCGAGAAACAGAGGAGTGGGTGAACAGAGAGGTATACAAGAAAAGGCCTGTTTCAGTTTACTCGGTCAACGAAGATGGTGCCTCGATTTATTCGGCGTCGACAGTTGCCCGCGAGGAGTTTCCAGATTACGATGTGACCGTTCGAGGAGCCGTGAGTATCGGCAGGCGCTTGATGGACCCCTTGTCGGAATTGGTGAAAATTGATCCGAAATCAATTGGTGTAGGGCAGTACCAGCACGATGTAGACCAAAAGAAACTCAAGGAGAAACTGGATGCAATTGTAGAGAGAGCAGTGAATCGCGTAGGGGTGAATTTGAATTTATCAAGCGAGCACTTGCTGCAACATGTATCGGGCTTGAATGCAGGTGTGGCTAAAAAGATTGTAGCCTATCGGCAAATGAATGGCGATTTTTCAAGTCGGCAGCAGCTCCTAAAAGTAGGAGGTTTGGGACCCAAAGCATTCGAGCAATGCGCAGGTTTTCTCCGAATTACAAACGGGAAGAATCCGCTGGATAATAGTGCCATACACCCTGAAAGTTACGCGTTGGTAGGTAAGATAGCCAAGGAGAATGGGGCCGAATTGAATCAAGTAGTAGGTACTGATTGGATCAAAGGAATCGCTTTAGATAAGTATGTTTCGGGGAATGTGGGCTTGCCTACGCTTCAAGATATTGCCGGCGAAATTCAAAAACCTGGGAGAGACCCTCGAGGCGAGGCCAAGCAGTTCTCATTTGCCGAAGGCGTGAGTAGCATTACCGACCTGCATGTAGGCATGAAAGTTCCAGGAAAGGTGAGCAATATTACCAAGTTTGGGGCTTTTGTGGATATTGGAGTGAAGCAGGACGGACTGGTCCACGTGTCGAAACTTGCAGATAGATTTGTGAGTGATCCCATGGAAGTTGTGCATCTCGGTCAGGAAGTTTCTGTGACCGTTCTTGAATTGGACGTCGCTCGCAAGCGTATCAACTTGAGTATGATTGGGTAGCGCACGAATGAGCCTAGATTACTTTGAACCATCAGTTTTATCTGGCTGGGAATGTTACAATTCCATCTTTTAGTCGTCTATTAAATAGCAATTCATGAGGGTTGATGCCTTCAATGATTAAATTGCACATGAAACAACCAAAATCAAACCCAATTACATGAAGAAATTCAACTTATTTTTATTGTTCGCATTGTCTGTCATTTGCGCGCAGTCGCAGTTAAACCTGACCTACCAGGGCAACATTACCTACAATCAAAACTTGAGTGATATATGGGGCTACGCGGCGCCGGATGATCATGAGTACGCCATAGTGGGTGTTTACAACGGAGTGTCGATCGTAGATTTAGCTGATCCGACAAACCCGACAGAATTATTTTTCTTGAATGGGTTGGGAACGACTTGGCGCGATATTAAAACGTGGGGAGAATATGCCTATGTGACCAATGAGGAAGGAAATGGAGTTGAAGTGATTGACTTGAGCGACCTGCCAAATTCGGTGGAGTCATTCAACTGGACGCCTAATATTCCGGGGTCTGGAACGCTTTCAACTTGCCACAATATTTGGATTGATGAATTCGGATACGCCTACCTCACCGGTTGCAATGTGAACAATGGTGGAATGGTGTATGTCGACGTGTTTACGAATCCTGGTCAGCCCGAATACGTTGGCAAAGGCCCCGCGGTTTACGCCCATGATGTGTATACGGCCAATAACTTGGCCTACACCTGTGAAGTCTATGACGGCGTATTTGGTATTTACGATGTGACAGATAAATCGAGTACCGTCTTTTTGGGAAATCAAGTCACAACTGGGGAATTCACGCATAACTGCTGGCTTTCGGACGATGGGACAATTCTCTATACTACGGATGAACAGCCGAATTCGCCGGTAGGATCTTACGATGTGAGTGATCCAACTAACATTATTCACTTGGATGACTTTCTACCGTATGAAACGTTGGGAACAGGCGTAGTTCCGCACAATGTCCATGTATGGGAAGATTGGTTGATTATATCTTATTACACTGATGGCTGTATTTTGGTTGACGGTTCGAATCCAACCAACTTAATTGAGGTAGGTAATTTCGACACATTTATTCCTCAGAGTTCGGGATTTAGCGGCGCTTGGGGAGCATATCCGTATTTGCCTTCTGGCTTGGTACTGATCTCCGATATTGGCAATGGAATGTATGTGTTGGAGCCCAATTACGTGAATGCATGTTGGCTCGAAGGCGAAGTCACGGACGAATCTACTGGACTCGCTCTGAGTGGTGCAAGCATCGTTATCGAGTCGACCAATGTAGCAGATCAGAGTAATATTGGTGGAGATTACGCCACGGGATATGCGATCTCCGGAACCTACGATGTGACCTATTCCAAGGCGGGATATATTCCCCAGACAATTGCAGTTGATATCGAAAACGGTGAAATTGTTATCGTTGACGTAGCGCTTAGTCCGCTCAACGCCTTCTCCATTGGGGGAACAGTAGTCGACGAAAATTCGGGTGATCCGATTCCTTTTGCAACTGTTCGTATTGTGAACGAGGATTTCGACTATGAGTTAACTACCGACGATGCTGGAGCGTTTACATTGAATACTTTCTTTGAAGGGGAATATGATGTGATCGCTGGAAAATGGGGGCATCACACGGCCTATATCAGTGCCGAGCAAATCGACGAAGGAAATGCCTCTCTCACTATTGAAATTGCCGAAGGATACGAGGATATTTTCTCATTGGACCACGGTTGGAATACCTTCTTTAGCGGATATACCGGCGAGTGGGAGATTGGAACGCCTATAGGTGTTGTAGTTCCAGATGTAGAGCAATTAATCACTCCTGAATTTGATGTTCCTGAAGATTTAGGGAATCACTGTTACGTAACAGGAAATGATGCCGATTTTTTCAACGGCGTACTTATTGGAGGTGATGCTGGTCTGACCAGTCCGGTAATGGATTTAACGAGTTATGACGCGCCATTTTTGCACTACTATGTTTGGTATTTGAATGTCGATGTAGATCAAGGCAATCCTGGATTTGACGACATGATTGTGACGATGTCCGACGGTTTTCAATCGATGCCAATTGACACCGTTCCATTTGAGAATTTCTCACAGTTGGGGTGGGCATTGCGATCGGTTGATTTGTCGCAATTTATGCCTATGACGGGAAACATGACGATTTCATTTACATGTTCGACACCGGGAAGCTTTACCTATGTTTCGGAGGCGGCGATAGATTACTTTTTAATCACCGATGGTAATCCGAATGGAGTAGCCGAAGTGATGAGTGAAATCCTGTTGACGGCAGCTCCAAACCCATCTACTTCGGAGTTTGTGATTAACTACAAGCTTGAGCAATTTGGATCAACATCAGTCATCCAAGTTTTTAATGCGATGGGGCAGTTGGTCCACCATGAGAGATTGACATCAAAGAGCGGTAGGATTGTGATAGGGGAAGACTTTGTAGGCGGAATGTATGTCGCACGAATTGTCAGCGAAGGAAACGTGAGTAAGTCGATCACGCTTATCAAGAACTAAGAAAAACTACTGGCTTTCCGGTGGAGGTCGGTTTAGGGAATAAAAAAATGGGTAGACCGCGAGATCTACCCATTTTTTATGTCTGTAAAATGATTTATTTAAAGACATTCTTTTGGATGTACTTAGCCATCTGCTTACCACAAAGGGCGTAGCACTCGGCCAGTCTTGATCCGGCATCAAGGTCGTATCCCATTACTTGCGAACCTGGTACGCCAAAAATCTCAACTATGGCCGATGGAGTGTCGCTTCCATCTTCGTAGAATTCAAGGATGAAATCACACGAAGCAGCTTTTTTCGTTACGCCAATATTGAATCCAGGCTCGGTTCTTACTGTTTTAACAACCACACGAAATCCTGAAGTGCTCTCTTCGGAAACAGTCAATGCTCCATCGCAGATTTCGTTGAAAAGCTCGGTAAACTTTGGTTCGAACCGATTGTCGCGGTTGGCCACCCAACCTTCCAACCATGCGTCGGCATCGGCAGGATTTTTTTCGGCGATCTCGCCAGTTTTCTTGTCGATATACTCTTGCTCTGTAGCGTATTTTCCTACGCTCATGCTTGAATAATCAAATTCAACTTTCAATTCCTTTACATTTTTAAGAAATCCTAGGTCGCCTTTGGTGACCTTAACTTTTGCACTTGACGTGCTCGACATTCCAAGAACGAAGGCCGTTGCGAGAAAGATAGATAGTAGATTTTTCATATTTGTTTCGTTTAGTAATTGTGAAACGAAGATACAGATTGTTCGCATCGGCGAAACACCATGGTGAAAAATCATATTTGCCCAGTCAGCGTCCTGAAATCGAGGCTTTTAACGAACGGGCAATTCTTGAAAAACGATATTTGGTACTGTGGATTGGCCAGTTATTGGCGCTATGCGCAAATGTTTTTACTTCCCATATTCACGGTCCATGACATAGGCACGCTCTTCCTTCCTGATCATGGCTAGTCTTATCAAGTCGATGATTTGCTCCTCTGCAGGGTCTTTAAATTTTAGTGGTTCGTTGCGCACAAAGTAGCGGATCTTCATCACAGACTCTGGCTTGTCTCGCACCGATGTTATGTATACATCGACCGATTTCGTTCTTTTTTGCTGAGAGAACAAACTGTCATAGTCTAGCTGGAAGACTTCGGCATACGCTTCTCGGGTTTTTTCCTTTTTACGTGATTCGAGGTAGGAGCATCGTACATATTCAATTTCGTTTACCTCGAAGTCGTAGAGGGTTTGCCAGTAGCGTGGGTCAAGTGTGTGCAGACTGGTTTTTTGGCCTTCAGAAATAAGAACTAGCCAGCTGAAGTCTTCCAATTCGTCAAGCATCCGATAATCATTGAGATCGGTATAAATCAGGTCTTTTAGGACAAGTGATTTGTGTTGTTGTTGATCGGCTAAGACAGTTTGCAGCATACTTGAAAGTTGGGGCTGCAGGTCTTCATTCTCTCCACGAATAAGGATATCCTCTTCACCTTGTCGAACACGAGCCGTCATACCCGCAAACACGACCATTTTTTGGTCTGGCAATGCCGCTTGCAATGAATCGGCCAACATGAGTTCGGCGTACTCTCTGTAGCCGATATCTTCAAAGCTAAGGTATCGACGCAGTAGGGTGTTTCTTGTATCCTTCATGTCGGCATAGCTCAAAGCGCATGACAGGACACATTCTGGCTCGTTGTACGTTTGGCTCAGCTTGTAGAAATAGTTGAAAGCTTGTTCGTTGTTGAAGAATTTGGGTACTTCATTCCAGTACTTCTTGCCCGGACACGCGTCAAACTCTTCCTGTGACATCCGCAGCGGACCCAAAACGTCGGAGGAGAAAAGATTGGATCTTCGAGGAACTTTCTTTGTCCTATCCTTGGTCTCGACGACATCGAAATAGCGGTAGGAAATAAAATTGGCTGTCCATAATTCGGGGCGTAAATAACATGATCTTCGAATACCCTCCATGATATAGTACATGTACATCGGATTGGAGAGGTCATCGAGGTGGTAGCGAAATGCTCGTTCAATACATAGGGAGTAATCGAAAGAGTTGAGGTAGTCGCGAAGGACAATGGCGCGGATGCTCTCCTGCGCTTCCTTGAGAAAATTTGGGTCTACGATGAAGTCGGCACCGGGCGTTTCGGCATGCTTTGCTTTGAATGACTCAAGTGCATCGATTCGCTCCGACGAAAGGGGGTGGGTTGTAGCGGTCATTCTCCACATTTCAAGTGAACGTGAGATATAATTGCTTTCGATCTTTGCAAGAATATCAAATGAACGGGAAATGCCTTCCATGTTGTAGCCTGAAGCATACATCCAAGCTATAGAAAGTGAATCGGCTTGCAACTCGACGTCTTGCGAAAAGGAGTTCCTCGAGGTGTTTCTTCCAAGTAAAAACGGATCAAATTCCCCATCTTCTCTTTTGACGAATTGTTTGATCGAGTGTTGTTTGTAATAGTGGGCTACTTCATGGGCCAGGATCGCGGCTAGTGTTGCTTCATCTTTGATCTCTGCGAGAACGCCAAGGTCGACATAAGTGGATCCCGAAGGCCCCATGTGGGCATTGAAATCACTAGAAATGTTCAGAAAAGCACGGATCATTTTATCCGACTTCAACTCGTCTGGAAGGACGTTCTGGAGTACTTGGTTGACATAATCGCTTAGCTCAGGCCAGTCGCTAATTACCTTGCCATTCTTCGAAGAGAATTCGGCTTGGAGTCCGTTTTGATCGGCAAAACGATAAGCTGCCCGGTCGTATTCTCCTCCCTTTAAATCCTCGGGAATAGTTGACCATATATGTTCGCGGATTTCGGATGCTTGAATGAAGGCTTCCTTCGGGAGGGTGTCGCTAAACTGTCGTTCGAAGCGAAGTGCGTATTGTCCAGTGGCTGCGTAGCATCCGAAGATGAGCAGGATAAGGCATTGGATTTTCATGAGAATAGTTCAATTTGGAAGGCCCAAAGTAGCAAAGATTGAGATAATCCAAAGGATATTATATAAAATATTCTCCTGATAGAACGAGAAAGCCCTACAGTCGATGTGTCGAAACATCAACTGTAGGACTTAATCAGCGTTTTTGTAGGCACAAGATGATTTATATCACTGTGCGTCGAAACAGTCTTGCTGTTTTCAATTACTTCTTACCCGTATACTTGCGTTTCCACGCCAAATATTCAGTCTTTTTAATTTGCTTGATTACACTGTAAACCGAACCAGCCCAGTAGTTTCTCAAACCAATGCCCATTGGCTTGCCAACAACGCGCTCTTGCATTAGCACTTCATTGGTGCTTAGATTGATAGCAACCAAGTGGTAAATTCCTTCAAGCGTTAACTTGTTCATGCTTTCTGCGATAAAGACAAAGCCAATGCCGGTCTTTCCAGTTGATTCATACTCTTTGCAATAAGCAATAATGTCTTCCTCTGAAAAACTGGGAGCGTCGTAAGTTTCCATGTCATCGGCCGACGCATTTGCATTCTTCTTCATTATCATCTCGATGCTATTCTGCATATTGCTTTTGCGCAACATACCACGTACATCATACTTGTCTGGCTCACTTATTAATAAGTAGTTCCACTTCGGGAAATAGGTCTTTTGAACTTGTACCGCGCTGCGATTGCCAGCTTCAGCGAATTCTGAAAAATCACCCACCAAAGAGACATGTGAATAATCGATTCCCAACCAGAAAAAGTCATGGTCGCCAGATGCAAATACATCCTCAGTAGTTTGGCTAGTGCCAATAAAAGTAATGGAGAGTGCTAGAATAAATAAGAAGTGCTTGATCATGATAATTGATAATTAGTTTGTTGATGAAGCCGTTGTTCGACTAATCAAATGCTAAATTATAAAATTCATAGGATCTCGAAAGACCCCAAGCTTGTTTATTGAACAGGTATGGGGGAATATCCTGAAGCCAAGACAACTTCGTTCATTCCCATTCAACACAAATGGCTATT
The DNA here is from genome assembly GCA_015665315.1 of Flavobacteriales bacterium. Taxonomy (GTDB): domain Bacteria; phylum Bacteroidota; class Bacteroidia; order Flavobacteriales_D; family Sanyastnellaceae; genus JADFAK01. The sequence goes on from JADFAK010000021.1 coordinate 30,773, forward strand.
CAGAAGATGTAAAATCGATCCACCGAGGGCTAGGGATTGTTTCATGACTGTGGTTATTTTTACACGACTGTCCGCAAGGTATCACCGGGACTAACGCCGTGGGAATTTTGCTCATTTGATCGATATGAGGCGCAAAGACTTTTTGTCCTCACCAGGTATAGAACGATGAAGTTGTAAAGCATCGTGTCGTGTTAAGAAGAAACTACATATCCCGAAATTCGAGTAAATCCTGTCCCTTGAGACAATATATAGGTGGAAATTTGTCTGCCCAACAGAATTTCCGAGCTTTTCGGCACTGGATTCCCATGGCTAACTGCAATGAAATCATCAAATCCATTCATGCTCCGGGTCAGCGGTTAAAACGTTGGTGCTACTTTGAGGATAGTCATTTATCTTTATAGCATGAACAAAGTGTTGATTGTGTCCATATGTGCATTTGCCCTTGTGGCTAGTTGCAAAACGCATGAAGTAACTTCAAGTGCCAATGATCTAGGCACTGCTGAAAATAACGAGACGGAATCGGGTGCATTGTTCTCTCAAGTACCATCCAGTCATTCGCATGTTGATTTTGTGAATCGTTCAATTGAGACGGTAGCGCGAAATATTGCCGACTATGATTATTTCTACAATGGGGGTGGAGTTGCGATTGGGGATTTGAATAAGGATGATTTGCCAGACTTGTTTTTTGCGGGGAATGATGTGCCGAGCAAGATGTATTTCAATCAAGGAGACATGCAATTCAAGGATGTCACGGAGAAAGCTGGGATTTCGGGAAATAGATGGAGTACGGGAGTTTCCATGGTTGATGTGAATGGCGACGGTTGGTTGGATATTTATGTGTGCAATTCAGGTCCCGATGCCGATTCTTTATCGACAGAGAACGAAATGTGGATCAATCAGCAAGACGGGACTTTTATCGATGAAAGCGTAGCCATGGGCATCAATGACCCGGCGCTCTCAACGCAGGCCGTGTTTTTTGATATGGACAATGATGGGGATCAGGATTTGTGGGTGCTGAATCATTCGGAGCGCGGATTGGGAAATCAGGCCTACGAATGGCTTGGGGCAATGAAAGCCTTGCCTTTTGAAAAGCAGCGACTCCTGAGCAATACCATTTACGAAAACGAGGGCAATGGTCATTATAAAGATGTTACCACGCGATCGGGTTTGAGAAATCCAGGATTCGGCTTGGGGATTTCGTTGAGTGATTTCAACCATGACGGATTGCTAGATGTCTATGTCGCCAATGATTTTTTTATTCCCGACCTCTACTATATCAATGAGGGACAAGGGAAGTTCAAAGAAGTGAGCAAAGAGAAACTCAAGCACATCTCCTTTTTCTCGATGGGTTGTGATGCGGCCGATATGAACAACGACGGTCTGAGTGATCTCTATGTTTTGGACATGGCCTCACGCGATCACGTGCGCAGCAAGACCAACATGAACTCCATGAGCATTCCCGAGTTTCGGTTTTTGAAAAATGATTTGGGCTACATCGGTCAGTTCATGACCAATATGCTGCACTTGAATCGCGGAGACGGCGAGATGAGTGAAATAGGTCATTTGGCAGGGGTTGATCGAACCGACTGGAGTTGGGCTCCTTTGATGGCCGATTTCGATAATGATGGTTGGAAAGATATTTATGTCACCAACGGCATGAAAAGGGACATCAAGAACAACGACTGGCGCATCGAATTGCTGGGGATGCTAGGCGATCCAGATTACGATCGCGCGATGTATTTCGACCATTTGCAAAAAGCGCCAAAGACTCCTTTGAGTAACATGATGTTCCAAAACAAGGGGGATCTGACCTTTGACGATAAATCGGCGGCATGGGGCTTGACCTTGCCTTCCTTCTCAAACGGGGCGGCCTATGCAGATTTGGATTTGGATGGAGACTTGGACCTGGTCACAAACAATCTTGACGACCTCGCCACGATATGGAAGAACAATGCGAGTGCAAGCGAAAAAGGAAATTTCGTGCAATTGGAGTTGATCGGAGATGCTTCCATGGTCCACGGGGCTGAAGTTCAAATTACAACTTCCTCGGGCAGTCAAACATGCGAAAATTTATTCACCAGAGGATATGCTTCTTCGGTCGAACCGGTCATTCATTTTGGGATAGGGGCAGAGCAGCAAGTGTCCAAAATTCAGTTCACTTGGCGTGACGGCACACAATCAGAAATCAACAACGTTCAGGCCAATCAGCGCTTGAAAGTCCAAGTTTCGGAGCTTTTGAAACTCGCTGTAGATGAAGCGCCAATCACTCCTTTTTTCGAGGATGAGTCCAAAGCGATTTTGGGCAAGAATGTATACCACCATGAAAATGCCTGGGACGATTTTGAGAAGGAGATCCTTTTGCCGCATCAAATGACTCGAATGGGGCCGGGAGTTGCAGTTGGAGACATGAACGGCGACGGACTGCAGGATTTCTTCTTGGGCGCCGGCACGACCAATCCGTCGCGCTTGTTTATCCAAAAGGACGGCATTTTCTCTGCTGTTCAAGACGATTTTAAGCTCAATCGCAACGCAGAGATTATCGACGCCTGCTTTTTCGATGTCGACAACGATGGGGATTTGGATTTATACGCTGCAAGTGGTGGAGGTGGAGAGTTTGTCGATAGAGAAGCGGGATTGCAAGACGTGCTGTATCTCAACGATGGAACGGGCCATTTCAATGCCGCAGCAGATTTTCCAGTGTCCTTGAAAAGTTCAGGTGCCGTGCAGCCCATCGACGTGGACAATGATGGCTGGATGGATGTTTTCGTGGGAACGCGCAATGTTCCGGGAAAATATGGGGCTTCCGATTCGTCGGTCTTTCTGAAAAATGAGGGCGGACTATTAGTCGATCGCACCGAGGAGTATTTGGATGGAATAGCAGATTTTGGCATGGTGACCGATGTCGTTGCTGAAGACCTGAATGCCGATGGATTGCAAGATCTGATCCTGGTTGGAGATTGGATGAATGTCACGGTGTTGATCAATCGGCGAAGCAATTTTGACTTGGTAGAACATCAAGCTTTGCGCAATACGGAAGGCTGGTGGCGAAGCATACATAAAGTAGATGTCGACCAAGATGGGGACATGGATTTCGTCCTCGGAAACATAGGGGAGAACAACAAGTTTCACCCAAGTCAGGACCATCCCTTGCATCTATTTGCCGGCGATTTCGACGCGAGTTCGACGTGGGATATTGTATTGAGCAAGGAGTACAAGGACAAATTGGTTCCGGTTCGAGGTAAGGAATGTTCGACCGCTCAGATGCCCTTTGTGGCCTATAAATTTCCAACGTACGATCAGTTTGCCTCCTCTTCTGTTTACGATATTCTGGGCAAGAGCGCTTTGGATACATCGGTTCATCGAGTGGCTCACACCTTTTCTCACGTCGTCATCGAGAACCTCGGCGAGTTCAAGTTTAAGGTGCATGATATGCCGCGACAAGCGCAAATGTCTCCTCTGTACGGCCTAGCCAGTGGCGACTGGGATAAGGATGGGAATTTGGATTTGCTGTTGGCTGGCAATGAAACGGGGACGGAAGTAGAAACAGTTCCCTATGATGCTGGTAAAGGGCTTGTGCTCTTCAATAATTCACGGATGACTAGCGGAGCAAGGTTCGAGATGGACCTCCGAAGACTCGGAGTGGAATTCGATGGGAATGTAAAATCGATGAATTGGATCTCCGTAAATGGAGAATTAAAATTATTGGTCGTGGAAAATGCTGGGTCAGTGAAAATGGTCTCAGTGAAGTAAGAAAAGTGGCACATTGGGGAAAGATTAGTAAAATTTTCCTATCTTGTCTAAACCATTACATTGAATCATATTACTGATTCGAACATTAAACTTTATACCATGACTAACTTATGCATGGCCATTTTTATGGCCCTTGTTTTAGGTTCACAAGGTGAGCCTTCAGCTACATCGCTGGACGCGATGCTCTGTCCCTACGATCTCAATGGCGACGGGGTTGTTAATAACCCAGATTTATTGCTGTTTCTTTCCAAATATGGCCAAGTAGGCGTGTACGATCAGGATTTTGACGGCAATGGCTCAGTAGGAATTACAGATTACATTGAGTTTATGCGTTACAAAGGAGGTGTGTGTCCATGAAAAAGATACTAGCTCTTTTAGCATTGGCGCTGATAAGCGCGGGTGCTAGTTCGCAAGTTGTTCAAATTTGGTTAGTCCCAGACACGGTGTATGTCGATGAATATGTCGGCGACTTTGAAACTGTGGAGGCAGGATCAGTTGTTTATGGATTTTATTTAGAAATGTTGCATGCCGATGATGTTGTGTCGACCATTTACGGGGATGCAACAAATCCACTCGTTCTTGAGACAACGACGAGTTTTTTCACCACTATATTGGGGCTTGCGCCATCTCCGTCGAACTATGATTTATTCACTTCAATTGCTCCCGAACTTGGGTCGAGTACATATTTGACAATTACGGGTGAGGAGGAAACGTGTATTGACAATAGCATCTTATTGCTGTCAAATTCAGATAACCCATGGACGGATGAGCTGTTGCTTGGGCAAAGTGCTTTTGTGGATGATATAATTGGCGGTGGTTGGGGCGTGGAGCCCATCTTTTACCCTGCTTGCACTCCTGCTGGCGAAGACCACATGTATAGAATAGGGCAATTTACTACCACGGGTGTATTTTCGGGTGTAATCAATGTGCAGACCTTCATTCATGGAGTTCAGCTGGATTATTCGTTGGATACAGGATTGGTCTTTGGACCCGATAATATAGCGGAATTGGGATGTATGGATCCGGAGGCGATGAACTACGATTCGAGTATTTTGTTTGGTGATGACTCTTGTTTGTATTTAGGTGACTTAAACGGCGACGGCGAGGTAAATACAGGTGATGTGCTTAACTTTTTAGGGGCATATGGGTGTGAAGTCGACTGTGGACCGGCCGACATGAATGGCGATGGAGTTGTCAACGCGCAGGATCTACTGATTTTATTGGGACAATTTGGATAAAATGAAACGCCCTGATTTTGGTGATCGGACTATCAGGAACAAGGTGCTAGGCCTCTTGTTTATTGCACTTTCTTTGCAAAGCAACAAAGTGCATGGCTTAAGATCAAGAATCTTAATTGGTAGTTTTAAAATTGATTTTTAGGTTCCTTTAATAGGGATGTTTTTTCTATGATGCAAACATTAAATTTGATACCATGACTAACTTATGCATGGCCCTTTTCATGGCCCTTGCTCTAGGTTCACAAGGTGAGCCTGAGGCTCCTTCGCTCGATGCGATGATCTGTCCCTATGACTTCAACGACGATGGGATAGTTAACAACCAAGATCTCTTGATATTCCTAACAAAATATGGCCTAGTTGGAGACTTTGATCAAGATTTTGATGGAAATGGCTCGGTAGGGATTACCGACTATATTGAATTCATGCGTTATAAAGGATCGGCATGTCAATGAAATCAATTGTCACATTAATTGGAGGAATGCTGCTTCTACTGGGCGTTCAAGGTCAAGTTACTCAGGTGTGGTTGGTGGTCGATACAGTTTATACCGAAGAGCAAGTAGGAACTTTTGGGACCGTAGAGGCCGGATCGGTCGTGTATGACCTGTATTTAGAGCTGATGCATAGCGATGATAAGGTCTCTACGATGTATGGAGATACTACTCATCCCATGCTCATCGAGACAACTACAAGCTTTTTCGTCGCTGCTGAGCTAGGCATCGCGCCGAATAACTATGAACTTATGTCCTCCCTGTTTCCTGAAATACGGGCATCCACGCGCGTTGGAGTGAACAATGACCAAAGTGAGTGTAGCTCTCAGAATATTTATTTGATCAGTTCAGAACAAAATGATTGGGTTGCCAATTTGAACGATGGTCAGTCCGTGAATCTGGACGATTTCATAGGAGGTGGATGGGGAGTTGAGGCGTATGCCGACCAGGGATGCAATGAAGCTGGCGACGACCTATTGGTTTGGATAGGACGGTTCACTACAACCGGTGTTTTTTCGGGAGTTCTGAATGTACAGTCTTTTATCCATGGAATTCCCCTTGATTATGATTTGGCCGAGGATCTACCCTTTGGGCCGGATAGCATAACCGAATTCGGGTGTACCGATTCTACGGCCGGAAATTACAATCCCAATGCACAATTGGACGATGGAAGTTGCGCTGCTTTGGGAGATCTCAATGGCGATGGGATGATAGACATCGACGACCTTCTTGATTTTTTAGGATCATTTGGATGTGCGGATGATTGCGGGCCCGTCGACTTGAACGACGATGGCATTGTAAATATCCTCGACTTGTTGATCCTTCTTGGAATGTTATAAAAATGAAACGCCCTGACATCGGTGGCGATTCCGTCAGGGCGTTTCTCGTTAGCTATAGTAATTAATTTACTGAGCGATATCAATACATGCTTGTCCAAACACACCAAGGAACATAAGCAAGTCGGTGGTGTCTCGAACTCCGTCTCCATTCATATCTCCGAGACAAGGAACTACATAAGAGCAAGAACCGTTGTCGTGCGTCGCAAAAGGATTGTAGTTCACTGCTGTCGGATCCGTACATCCAATAAAGACACATGAGCCATCCTCAATCGTGGCCAATGGATCGTAGTTAGCAGCACCTATATACGTACAACCGGCTGCGGAACCTTGGCACGAACCATCGTCAAAAGCTGCACAAGAATTGTAGTTGGCAGCACCTTGATCAGTACACCCAATTCCTGGAACTTGACATTGATAGACGAGCGAAGCTTGACCGCAACTTTGTCCGCCCTCAGTTCCCAATGAAATCGTGTAGGCTATATCAAAGAAGCTGTCTACAGTGAATCCATCCGGTGAGGGAAGAGCGCTCAAAAGGCCGGTACCCGGACCAGCGCCTGGATTTGGTTGAATTTGAATCGGACCTAAAGGTGAAGCTCCGCCCAAAGTCATCTCCATAATTTCTAGGTCGTAGTACTGTGCACCTAGTGGATCAGAATAAGGCGTTGGAATGACCATGGTCTGCATGAATCCGTTTCCTTGAACTTCATCGGCGACCAATTCACCCCCAATGTAGATGTCAAAGAAGATGTCAAAAAATGAATCGACGAAGAAAGGTTCGCTACCAGGATTGAAAAGTGGAACTGGAGGTCCTATGTTGTGGATTCTAACATTCTGGATAGACATGATGTCGGCATTCGCAGGATCGAGATTCACGAAGTTCCAAGGAGTAGGGTTGATCCACAAACCTTCGGGAAGTACAGTTGGGTTTTCAACTACAACACCTGGAAATAGGATTGGAGTATCTGTCATATAAAAATGCAATCCACACCCATCGCTGCATCCACAGCCTACATATACACCCCCCACTTCTTCTTCCGCTTCAGGTTCGGTGGTATTGGTTGGCTTGTAGTAGGTAATAGTGACCGTAAGCTTCCCTGCGCCAATTTTGGCGTCTACAATTGCTTGAGCGGCCGTCTTGTCGGTAGTGGCAGGAGCTGGATCCCGGTTGTGTGGAGGTTCTTCGGTCCAACTGCCGTCGGAATTCAAACAGTCCTGTGCTGCCTTGACATCGGCTTTGGTCGCTCCTCCACCTTCTACAGGAGTAAGAGTGTAACACGCCTGCGAAGTAGCTAAATCGGTAAAGCCGTTGGCTGACGATCCAGCGCCAAGTGCGTCTTCGATCTTATCGCACAAAGAAGTGTCATCGCCATCGGCACCATCTGGGTCTTTTTTCGACCAGCACGTACAAAAGTCGACTTTGATGTTTTCCAGTTCGTCGAAACCATCGGGAACCGGCATTTCATCTTCTCCGTCTCCGAAGCCGTAGTAGTATCCGTTACCCCATTTAAATCCCTCTCCACCATTGATACCATGGGCAACGATGACCAATTGGTCCCCGTCTTCCAATTGCGCCAAGCAGTCGGTAAGCGATCCTCCCACCTGGATCACCGTGTCGTCGTCGGCATTCTGACGTTCCCATCCTTCATGGGCGTTCAAAAAACCGTCTCCTCCAGAGTCAATGCAAACGATTTTTTTGGCATCGACATTCAGAGAGAGTAGTAAAAACAAAATTAAGCTGTTGAGTGAAATGATTGTTCTAAGATTTTTCATTTCTCTTAAGTTTTGGTGAATAGTGATATAAAGGTAAGTGAATGTTCCTCAGTTTGTTACGTTCTTTTATTAAGACGACGCCTTTGCTCTTCATTCGGTTCAGTTGCCTTAGAATTCGGTAAATTCTGAAGAGTTGAAATTGCGCGGAGACGCACCATCGATCTCCCATCGCTGCACTACACATTTATATCAGGTGATCACCTTGGGGGATGTTGTTTACACATTTGCGTTTATCGCTAGCATTGTGTGCCAAAAAGACCAAGGAAAATAAGTAGGTCGCTGGTGTTGGCTATGCCGTCGTTATCCAAGTCAAATGCACAAAAATCCACGCAGCCGATGCCGCCGAGAAAGCTCAGCAAGTCAACGGTGTCAACGGAATTGTCGTTGTTGAAGTCGCCCAAACACCCTGCGGATTGCAGATTAAGGATCTGGGTTGAGGCATGACTTCCGCAGCTATTTGACACCGTGAGCATGACGTCGAATTGTCCGGCCGCAGCGTAATCGTAAACCGGAGAACTACTGGTGTTCAGGGCCGAAGCATCACCAAAATCCCACGCGTATGTCAAAGGCCAGCCCATCGGATTTCCTGAACTTTGATCGGTGAAACTTACTTGAAGTCCGTTTGTGACATAAGTGAAATCCGACGTTGGTGACTGACCGAAATCACCGTTGCCTGGATCGGGAAAAGCAGGGTTTATTTGTGAGCCATTGAGGTCAAAACCCAATCCTTGCCAGCTAGCAAAATTCATCGATTGCCAGGGGTTCGTAGGTTGGAATGGTAAGGCAATGGACGGACTCCAATAGGTGTTGTAGTCGATTTGATAATTCACGCTGAAATCACCGTACATATGTGTGGTGTTGGAGGTGGCGTCGGTGTAGAATAGATTGTGGTAAAAGTATCCCTGTTGTCCGCTTATTACACTTACCGCATCGTGTGGCATTGTCGCTGGGGTGTAAAATTTATTTCTGTAAACGCGGTATTGTACATCGGTGTCGAGAATGTAGATATCGTTGATGGGGTTATTGAAGAAGTGATTGTCTCTAATGGCGACATCTTTGACGCTGTATCCGAAGACCCCAAAACCTTGGTTTCCTGTGGTGAGATCATGAATTTGACAATTTTGAACGATCGCTTTTCTGAAGTGTCCGGTGTTATCGTTGTTGCCATTGCTGAAGTCGATTCCGTTGTTGGTGCCTGTGATGTCACAACCATCTATGAGACAATATTCAAAGTCTTCTTGGTAGCTGGGCGCGTTCATGTTCAGACAAAAATTCCGATTGACTGATTGTCCGAATGTGACCCAGCGAATGACGGTATGATCGCAGTGGTTGATATACATGTGGTGATCGAGAAGTGCGTTGCCGTTTCCACCATCAAAATGTCCGCCGATGACTGCTACATATGGATTGTCGGCGGGTACAAAGCTTTGTTTCGCCGTTTGATTAGCGTGGAAATCACATTCCCAAACGAGGAAGGCTTGCTTCGTACCTGAGCCTGTCGTGATGATCAACCCTTCGTTGTTGCCATTTTGCAAGGTGCAATCGGCGAATACCATACGCTCGACGCTTCCGGAAGGATCAGCATAGGCGAAGAACAAGGCTCCACTCACGTTGTTTCCATCAAAGACTAAGTCTTGGTATACATGATCGGTAACATTCTGATTTGTGCCATTTAGAAAAATCGTGCGGCTGGCGGATAATCCTGAATTGGTCATTAAAACAGGATCACTTCCTACACCATAGGCTCCCATGCGTATTCCCGATTTTTTCGTGGTCAAAGTCGCAGAGACATCAACGGTCGTCCCGCGCTTGAACAATACGCGTCGGTTATTGCCTCCGTTGATCCACGAGATGGCCTGCGTCCAAGTTTGCCAAGGCGTCGCCACAGAAAGCCCATCGTTGAGGTCATCCCCAGAAATAGGGTCGACGTAACGATCTTGTCCGCTCCAAGCCGAAATAGTCACAGATTTAGAAGTTGAGGTCGAGATGTAATTGGAGCCGTCCCACCCGCGAACGGTGAGCGTAATCTGATAAGTCCCCGGCGTCTCATACAAATAGCACGCTTCCGGTCCGCGTTGGTCCGTGTTGGCCGATTGAACCATGCCATCGACCGGGTGCGCTATGGTGCCTTGGCCCGTGGGAGAATTGTCTCCAAAATCCCAGGAATATTCCAGATCGTAGTAGGGTTCGAGGGTTCCGACTGCCGTGGTTTGGAAGGCCGAAACATAAATGGCGACCGGAGCTTCACCCGCTGAATCTGGATAGTGAATCTGTGGGGAAATGGAAGAAATTGTCACTTCAGAATTGCCGCCAAACCCATTTCCTGGACAAGAAGGAATTTGAGCGATTGCGACCCCAAAGGTCATTAGAAATAGAAGGGTTAGTAGCTGTCTCATGGGTGCTTTTCTAATTTGGTAAGTGAACTGGTTTCTGTGTAGCGCACTTGTCCGCAAGAAGAATTCTCCTAACAAGACTAGCGCGCAGGCCTAATTGTTGCAACTATTCAATAATAATTTTGTGCGCTTTAACTCTATCTCGATTTTGAATGGTGAGAATGTATAAGCCTTCGGCAAATGAGGAAACGTCTAGCGAAAGTTCGGAGTCACTCGTGGCACTTGACCAAAGGACTTGCCCCCTGGTGTTTCTTAATTCAAGCTTGTCTTTTCCCGAAGGATTCGTCCTATTGATGTGTAGCACCTTGGAGCATGGATTGGGAGAAATGGTTAATTCTGATAAATCAAGGTCATCGATTTCTGACACCAAGAAATAGTAACAATTTGAGATCGCTACACAGTTTTCATAGCTTATTTCAACGGCATACAGCCCATCTTCGTCAGGTGTGAAAGTCGTTCCATATCCCACGATTCCATCGGAGACATCACATTCCCACCACGTGTAAGTATCTCCATCGGTGTAGTCAACGACTAACATGCCGTTCGACTCGCTTACTGTTGGATTGACTGTGCAATCTTGGAAGAAGGAGATGATGCATGCCGACATACCAGCACCTGATGAGCTGAGCATTAGCTGCTCTTCTGTAGGGTCAACATCTTGGATTCCGCCGATGCCACCTCCCAGGGCGAATCGACCGTTTTGATTGAAAGTAATGCTTGAATAAGTACTTTCAAGGTCACCAATGGTGGCACCGGAGAATTGGTGGTTGCCCAATTCGTCGTACAGGGCGACATAGGCGTTCTTGTTGACCGCGGTGGGTAAGGTGTTGCTTGGATCATTTGGGTCGAAACTGGCCTCTTGTGAGTTGTATTGTCCGGCAATTACCACTTGGTCTTCACCATAATACCGAACCACCGAAGCATAGTCGTTGCCTACGCCCCCCATGCTGTTTACCCAAGCCAATTCACCTTGGTAATTGAATTTGGCCAGGAAGATATCGGGATGGGCGCTTACTGGAGCTTTCTGCAGAATATTCGGACTTGGATCAAAATCAACCAGCCCAGTATATTCTCCTAGGAGGTAAACGTTGTTTTCGGTATCGATGGTAACCGACTTTCCATATTCTTGTGATCCATCTGACCCCAGTACGTGAGCCCACGAGAGTGCCCCATTGGAGTCGTATACGGCTACGAAAATATCTTGGTATCCCACGGGAGTCAAGGTCGTATTGCCGATGCCTGGATCGAAGTCGGTTGCGTCGAAGATATATCCCGTGACAGCAACAGAGCCATTCGAACTCACGGAAATATCAAAACACTCGTCGGTTGAGGCACTTCCAAGTGCAAAGGCCCACTGGAGGTCACCTACCACATTGTACTTGGCCACAAATCCATCAACGTAGTTTGCCGCGACCAGGTATTCTCCAACAGGATCAGGATCGAAGTCGACTGTCCCGCTGAATGTTCCGCATACATAAATATTATTGGAGTTGTCACGGGCAAGGGCCGAGATGAAATCGTTGCCCGATCCACCAAAGCTAAAGCTTGAAACATAGTCTCCGTCATCTGAGTAATTAACCACTACGGCATCTCGACCTCCCTGTGTTGTGTGAAAGTTGGAGTCAGAACTGGGGTTGAAATCGGTGTTGTCGGTAAAATACCCAACGGCCGTTACGCCGTTTTGGGCAAACTCGATGTCTGTGAATTCAGTATTCGCATTCGAGCCTATTCCAAATGACCACACATGCTCTCCGGATTCGTTGTATTTTGCCACAAAGGCATCTGTAAATCCGTTGGCATTCACATTGCTTTGTCCTAGGCCTGGGTCGAAATCTGCAGGTGTGGATGAGAATTTTCCAACGGTGTAGAAATTATTACTGTAGTCTGAAATCAGACCATTGACTTGGTCGTTTTGTGAGCCTCCAAAGGTGATTCCAAAATCGATGTAAGGAGTTTGGGCTGGCAGATTAAGAAAGCCAATAAACATACATGTGAGGAGTAAAGCGTTTTTCATGGGATTAGCATTTGATTGATTAATAAAATCTGGTCAACAACAAAGTTATTTCGATGAAGTGCCGAATCATTCATGGCATAGCGGGATTTTAAACTCCCTGAAAACCATGAGAAGAATATGTTTTAGACCATGATTATATCCATGTTTTCATGGAAGAGATTCTATTGTGAAAAATCGATATTTGTAGATCAGACCAACAGGAAGTCCACCTTGAATCATATCAAAAACACGTATTTACCGCAATCTTATCCTAGATGCAATGTTGGGCCAGTCCGGTCTGGACGCGCAATAGAGGGAGTAATGCTGGCTGTGCTGACGTTCCTGAGTATATCGCTTTTGGGGCAGGATTTATCTTCTTTAGAGAGAATCCAACAACTGAGCGATTCAGCCTGGGCCTTGGAGGCATCCCAGCCTAGAAAGGCCATCGAAATGTACGACCGGGCAATCGACCTTAGCTCGTTGTCGAATCAGGACCTCGAGAAAGGAAAGAATATGCGCTACAAAGCCTTGTTGTACAAGGAGATTTTGTCATTGGATACTGCCCTTCATTGGATGGAGAAAGCCGATTCGGTTCTAACTCTTTGTTCGGATTCTGTGCAGATTGCCAAGGTTAAATTTAGCTTGGCCACCATCCATCAATTCAAAGGAAATGCAGGAGCGGCCGCGCGGTTCTATAGTCAGTCACTCCATGTTTTTACCGACTTACGAGATACGCTATCGGTCTCAAAATGCGCATCCAACTTGGGGGTCTTGTATTACGAATTGAGTATGTACGACCAGGCCGAACGCTATGATTCCATCGCAGTTTCTTTGGCGCGCTTGAGCGAACAAAATGAAAGTTTATGTTCCTCCTTGATCAATTGGGGAATTGCCCAAGCCGCTCTCGGCAAGTCGGAAAGCGCAGTTGAGAAATACCGTGAAGCACTCGTACTAGCAATTGACTTGGGAGATCAACGACTTGTATCCTACGCTCACACCAATTTGGCCGATTACTTTGCCAATCAAGGTCAGTATGAACAGGCCATACTCAATTCGGCCGAAGCACTGGAAATCGCGCGGGCAACCGAGAATGAAATTGAAGAGGCCTTCTTTCTTCACCAGCTGGGGTACTTTTATGAGAAGTCTAATCGATCGGGCGGACTTCAAATGATGGAAGAGGCGCTAGCACTGAATCGGAAGTTGGGCTTGCGCGCCGACCGTCTGCCGCTGTTGAAGCACTTGTCGCAAGTGTATGCCGATCGAAGTGATTATAAGTCGGCCTATATTCATGCACAAGAATTGATGGAACTCAAGGACTCAATTGGCTCTGAGTCAACGATGCAACTGGTTAACGATTTACGGGTGCAGTACGAAGCTGCCGAAAAGGAAAAGGAAAATGAGCAGTTAAAACACTCCCGTGTACTGGATGCTATTCAATTTGAAGAAGGCCAGACACGCATGGTTTTGATCATCGCTGTCCTGGTTTTGTTGTTGGCCTTGAGCATGTTTGGTGTATGGAGCTACCGATCGAAGTTAAAGTCGAAAACCATCATCGCCGAGCAGGAACGGCAATTGAATGAGCAGAGAATAGAAGAGCTGAGAAATAAACAAACCATCCAATCTCTGGACGACATGTTGCAAGGTCAGCAAGAAGAGAGGCAGCGCATTGCCAATGATTTACACGATGGTTTGGGTGGGTTGTTGTCGACTATTCAACTTCATTTTGGCCGTATTCAAGAAGAACTCGATTCCATGAAAAGATTGGACGCCCACAGCGCTGCATTTAATCTACTGGACGAAGCATGTAAGGAAGTCCGCAAAATCGCGCACGACATGATGCCTAGCTCCTTGGAGAAATTGGGTTTATTCTCGGCGACCACGGATTTATTGACTCAACTGCAGGCGGGTTCGAAGATTGAGGTGATTCCGCAGCAGTTTGGGGATGCGGTAAACTTGCAAGCTGGCAAGGCGACCATGATCTATCGGATTATCCAAGAGGTCATAGCCAACGTGGTAAAGCATGCGAATGCAAAACAGATTATCGTTCAATTCAATTGGCACCCAGATTCATTGCATATTGTCATCGAAGATGATGGCCAAGGATTCGATTTTGAGCGTGTGAAAAAAGGGCTTGGACTCAAAAGCATAGATTCACGGGTGAAATACATGGGCGGAAATTGGGAAATTGAGTCAAGTGTGGATCATGGGACAGCCATCAATCTGACATTTCCATATCAAAACATCCAGGAGTAAAGTAAAAGCGATGACCAGAGTGTATATTGTAGACGATCATTCCTTATTTGCCGAAGGCTTGAAAAGTATGCTTTCAAAGACGAAGAGTATTCACGTTGTAGGTATGGCCTCGGATGCTGCTAGCGCGATTGAGTCTATCGATGGCGCTGATGTTGATGTGGTCTTGCTCGATGTTAATTTACCCGATCGTGATGGTGTACATGTGTGTTCTGAGCTGCTTTCTAGGTTTCCTTCGCTAAAAATTATTGCGCTCAGTATGCATTCTGAGGCAAGTATTATTGCTAGCATGGTAGAAGCTGGAGCCCTGGGCTACGTGCTTAAAAATGCCAAGTCAGAAGAACTTCTTGAAGCCATTTCGTGCGCCATGAAGAACATGAAGTATTTCAGCAAGGAGGCATCGAATAATCTGATATTCAAGTTGATGGGCACAGGCGGTGCCACTTCAAAAAGCACACAAAAGCCAATGCTCACCAGACGGGAAAAAGACGTTTTGTACCTCATTATGAAGGAGCACACTACCACAGAGATTGCCGAGAAACTCTTCGTAAGCCCGAGCACGGTCGAAACACATCGCAAAAACTTATTGCAAAAACTCGAAGTCCGCAACGTCGTAGGATTGGCTCAAGCAGCCTTGGAATTTGATATTCTGGGCGACTATCTTCCACCTTCTCAATAGGATGAATAGTTTTTTTCAGCCCTACGGGCAAATGCGATTATGTACGTACAACTGACTTTTCTGGTCACTTTTTTATTCAGGTAGGGATACCGCTCGAAGTGTTTCAGTCTGCCAAACAACGGAAAAAGTGCCTTCCCGCAGTGGTTTAAGTTGAAAACCGGCAGAAAGATCATTAAAAATGACCTTCTTCCGATCTTTAATCGCCAATTAATCAATCATTTGAGGGTAAGTGCTTGCATGTCGGGCGCGCATAAAAAACCCGTACTTTTGCAAAAAATTTGCCAGAGGCTATTCTTTGGTAACACAGACATTAGAATACCTTGAGTAAGTTCCAAGAGCTTGGCTTGTCCGAGCAAATTTCAAAATCGCTCCCAGAATTAGGCATTGAAACGCCGACAGAGATTCAGGAGAAAAGTATCCCACTTTTGCTCAATGGGCAGAAGGACCTAGTGGCATTGGCGCAGACTGGTACAGGTAAAACTGCTGCCTTCGGATTGCCTTTACTAGATCTCATCGACGAGGATGAGCGTGAAGTTCAAGCATTGATTCTTTCACCAACCAGAGAGTTGGGTCAGCAGATTGCAGATCAGATTTCTAAGTTCAGTAAATACAAGAGAGGCATTAAGTCTTTGGCTGTTTACGGAGGTGCGAATATTGTTCCACAGATTCGTTCACTAAAAGGGAAAATACATATTGTCATAGCAACTCCAGGTCGATTGATCGACTTGATTGAGCGACGAGCCATTTCGTTGGAGTCGATCAAATACCTCATTTTGGATGAGGCAGATGAGATGCTCACAATGGGTTTTAAAGAAGATATCGATAAGATTCTCAAAGGCACCCCCGCTGAAAAGTCGACATGGCTTTTCTCAGCAACGATGCCGAAAGAAATCCGTCGGATTATCTCGAGCTACATGGACAAAAATGCCGTAGAAGTTCAGGTAAACCCGAGTCAGCAAGTAAACAAAAACATCGAGCACCAGTATGTAATCATCAACCGTGATAACAAACTGGATTCATTGTGTGGTTTTCTAGAAGCCGATACAGAGGCGCGAGGAATCATATTTAGCCGTACGAAGCTTGGCTGTCAGAAATTGGCCGAGCAACTTCGCGGTCAGGGACAGCATGCCGATGCATTGCACGGTGACTTGTCGCAGACGCAGCGAGATCGTGTTATGAAGCAGTTCAAGGCCAACGCACTTCGTGTATTGGTTGCTACCGATGTAGCCGCACGTGGAATAGACGTGGCAGATTTGAATTTTGTTATTCACTACAATCTTCCAGATCAATTGGAGTACTACACGCACAGAAGTGGACGTACTGGTCGTGCTGGAAAGAAGGGAGTTTCGATTTCATTCATCAGCAGAGGAGAAAAGAGAAAGATCAACACTCTTCAACGAGATTTAGATGTTGATTTTAAAGAGATTGCTCCACCAAGCGCCAACGATTTGATCGAATTGCGCGTGAACAAATGGAGCAAAGAAGTTCTCGAAGCTTCTGTTCGCACAGGAGTTGAGCCAGAATTACTGGAGAAAGTCTATGCGAAGTTTGCCGACGTAAGCAAGGAGCAACTACTCGAGCAACTGGTATCGGTCATTGTAAACGATATTCAGTCGGCAGCGCGAAAAGTACGTGACGAGAGCATGAGTGAGCGTGGAGATCGTCGCGATCGAAATGATCGCAGTGATCGTGGAGGCCGAGATCGAGATCGTGCGCCAAGGGGTGACCGTCGTGAGAGAGGGGATCGAAAAGATCGTCCGGAGAGAAGGGAGCGTCCGGAGAGAAGAGATAGAAAAGATAGAGATTTTTCAAGCGAGAGAAGTGATGATCGCAGCCGCAAGGATCGCGGACCGAAGAAGACTTCAAAAGGAATGCACAGGTATTTCATCAACATAGGAAAGCGCGATGATATTCGTGCTGGAGATTTGGTGAACTTTATTTGTGAGGAAGCTCGAATTGGAAAGAGTGATATCGGCGATATCGAAATCGACCGTAACCACAGTTACTTCGAAGTAGCTGAAGACAAGTCAGGAAAGATTAATTCTTCGTTTCAAGGTATCGAAATCGATGGCAGAGAACTACGTGTGAACCGCGATGGTGATCAAAGTGGTGACACAGCCGAGCGACCGAAGAAGTCTAGAAAGAAGGATATGGAATAGGCCCATTCAAGGGACCCATCCATTTGCACGAAGTGCCAATCAAGAAAATTAAGCAGGGAAGAGTTAAAAGAAATTTATGAGCGACCAACTGAGAAACATCGCGATTATTGCTCACGTCGACCACGGTAAAACGACGTTAGTAGACAAGATTATTGACGCATGCAAGGTATTTGATGAACGCAAGGAGCGTACTGAATTGTTACTTGATAGCAATGATCTTGAAAAAGAACGTGGAATTACCATTCTATCGAAGAACGTAAGTGTTACCTATAAAGGTGTGAAGATTAATATTATCGACACCCCAGGTCACGCGGATTTTGGAGGAGAAGTAGAGCGAGTGCTGAAAATGGCCGACGGCGTTTTGTTGTTGGTAGATGCATTCGAAGGACCGATGCCACAGACGCGTTTCGTATTGACTAAAGCGATCGAATTGGGATTGAAGCCCATCGTTGTAGTCAACAAAGTAGACAAAGAAAATTGCCACCCGGATATTGTACAGGAGTCTGTTTTTGACTTGATGTTCAACTTGGGTGCCACGGAAGATCAGCTGGATTTTGCGACGATTTACGGTTCGGCCAAGCACGGTTGGATGGATAGGGATTGGCAGACGCCAACGGATAACATTTTCCCACTCTTGGATGCAATCTTGGAAGAAATTCCAGAAGCACCGAATTACCAAGGTACTTCTCAGATGCAGATTACAACACTCGATTTTTCAAGTTTTGTGGGCCGTATTGCAATCGGACGTATTTACCGAGGGGTATTGGAAGAAAATAAGGACTACATGCTTTGCAAGCGCAATGGCGAATTCAAGAAAGTGCGTATCAAGGAATTGATGGTATTTGAAGGAATGGCTCGAGCGAAAGTGACTCAAGCCCGTAGTGGAGAGTTGGTTGCCGTTGTAGGAATTGATGATTTCGAAATTGGTGATACGATTGCCGATATCACGGTACCTGAGGCCTTGCCCCGAATAGAAGTAGATGAGCCAACTATGAGTATGTTGTTTACGATCAACAACTCGCCGTTCTATGGAAAGGAAGGTAAATATGTTACTTCACGTCACTTGCGTGACCGATTGATGAAGGAAACTGAGAAGAACTTGGCTTTGCGCGTTGATCCTACTGATACAGAGGATAAATTCAACGTCTTCGGTCGAGGTATTCTTCACTTGTCGGTCCTCATCGAAACCATGCGTAGAGAAGGATATGAGCTGCAAGTAGGCAAGCCACAAGTAATTATCAAAGAAGTGGATGGCGTTAAGATGGAGCCTATCGAGACCTTGGTGGTTGATGTTCCTGAAAGTGCCGCTGGAAAAGTGATTGAGCTTGCTACGCAACGTAAAGGTGATTTGTTGGTAATGGAGCCGAAGGGAGATCTTCAGCACCTTGAGTTTACTATTCCTTCTCGTGGATTGATCGGTTTGAGAAATCAAGTGCTTACTGCAACTGCTGGAACGGCCGTCATGACGCACCGTTTTATGCAATTCGAGAAGTACAAAGGTGAACTTCCTGGGCGTAACAAAGGAGCTTTATGTTCTATGGAAGCAGGTCAAGCACTGGCTTTTGCTATTGACCGACTGCAAGACCGAGGTAAGTTTTTCGTCGGACCGGGAGATCAGATCTATAAAGGTCAAGTTATTGGAGAGCACACACGTGAAAATGACGTTGACTTGAACCTTATCAAAGGAAAGAAGATGTCGAATATGCGTTCGTCAGGTGCCGATGAAGCAGCTAAGATTTATCCGAAAATTGATTTCTCTTTGGAGGAGTCGATGGAGTACATCCGAGAAGATGAATACTTGGAGATCACACCGCTTAGTTTGAGAATGAGAAAGATTCACTACAATCAACGTAGTTAATTGAATTCGAAATAATTGAATGCGCCCAATTGCTGTAAAGTGATTGGGCGTTTTTTTTGTGGAGAAATCACTTTATCCTGACCACCCCCTTGAATTTTAATGGAAAATTGAAAATTGAAAATGTAAAATGAAAAATGGGGTCGATCTCTCTGGTGACTTTTCTGGTTGATTTGATTTCGGCTGCGATTGCGCAGTCTCTCGAGATGGGTGTCTTTGATATATGACTATCCGTAAAGTAGCGCCAATAGTAACCATTGCTCCCCGTTCCTCATAAAAGCGTACGTGTTTCGCAAAAGCATGTCGAAGGAATTCCGTACCTACGGCACGGGATGTCATGTTGAGGGTTTTTGGCTACCGATATATAGTCCCTACGGGACATGTTTTGGTTGTGAAAAGAAATCTCTTTCTCTGTTTAAAGCAGAACTTGAAGGCCAGAGCGAGTTGGAGAGCGAGTATTTAGATATTTGCCTTGCGCGCCCCCTAAAACGCCCTAATCATTACCCAACGGAAATACCAATACTTATCTCTTTCTATTATCTCTTTCTATTATCTCTATTTAAAGTTGGAGAGCTTGAAGGTCAGAGCGAGTGCGAGAGCGAGTCTTGAGAAATTCGGTTGTTCAGATGTTTTTTTCTTGCCATGACGTAGGTATGGGATAGTATCCTGAAAGATGATCGTTTCGTCAAGATTACACACCAATTGCTAGCTTATTAGCGCATGAAGCATTAAACATTTTCCTGAACTGGGGCAACTGGATTTGTCGTCCAAGCTAGCCTAGCTCAGGAGTTCATCCAGTAGATCTAAGGAAGGCGTAGAAACGTAAATTGAGAGAATGAGCGGGCTTTTCACCTAGTTAGTTTCTGGTGACAAGTTGCGGATAGTCATGCTTTGATATACAGTATATTAATATAGTTTACTTACTTTTACAAGACCAAATTTTTAATGAGCGTTTGAGATTTGGTTGAATTGAGGAGCAGCCTGTTTTCAGGCTGCTTTTTTTTGTCTCAAACGGAAGATCGATTGCCATGGGTTTTTTAGGATTCCGCGTAGATATTCCAGGTACAATTTTTTATTGATTTCCCAGTCGGCGGATTTCCAGGGCCATTGAACTTCGAGGGTGCGGTAGTTCATAAGGATGGTGTTTCCGGAGAGCAGACCGCTCTTTGAACGAAAAGCGTTCATGACTTGGATTTCCTTCGTTTCCGATTGGTTGTCGGCAAATGAAAATACCACGTGCTCAACGTAGGGAAGAACTCGGCGTGTGATATCAATTGAACTGCAAGGAGGCAGGTCAATCAGTACGTAGTCGAAATCATGTTTGAAGTAGCGCACCAATTCGCCGAAGAGGTGGCCTTCGAACAACTCTGCGGGATCGGCGGAGTAGTCGCCTGATTCGATTACTGTGAGGGAATAGGCCTTTTCGAATAAATCGTCGTAGTTTACTTGTCCGCGCACGAGGTCTAGAGCCGTTTTTGGTGCTGGTGATCGTTGGGGGAGCAGACATTTGCCCGTAGGGCTCATATTGAATAAGACCACTTTTAGACCCATGTTTCCCAAGGCTTTCGCCAAATGCAATGCTGCCGTGCTCGTGCCAGCTCTTTTATGCGTCGCCGTAATACCAATAACTTGCCTGTCTTCCGCGAAATGCTTGAGGCTCATGCCATGACTTTGCCAATTTTCTTGAACGGAAGGCTTGGCATTGTCGGTAAGGAAGGAGGAAAGACGCTTTTTGCCGACGGCTAGTGCGCAGCCAATGACTTCATATTCACTCAATTGGACGAGTGATTCGACGTTGGTGATTTTTTCACTGATGAGACCTTTTATCAAGATGATGACGAAGGGAATCATAAGGCCAACCATGAGCATCATGAGGTGTGACAGGCTCACAAGTGGAGCGACGATGGAGTTTCCTTTGATGTGCGCGGTTTCCCATATTTCGCAGTCTGGCAAGTTAGACGCCAGTGCAAGCTCGGCCTGACCTAGTTTCTTTTTTAGGTACTTCATCATACCTAGTTCGTTGTTGATCACGCGGTTGTTGGCGATGATTTCTCTTTCGAGTGCTGGCAGCCTGTTGATTTTTGTATTTACGCTTCGCAAATCATGCTGCTTGCCGCCGAGTTCAATTTCGGCCTGAGCAATTAAACCGCTGATCGACTCGATGATGGTTTTGAAGCTCTGCTCTATTTGGGTATTCAGTTGAATAAGTTTGGGATTGCGCGGACCGGCATGATAGAGTGTTTCTTGTCGTTCCAATTGCATTTTCGCGTGCTCTTGCACCAGGTTGACAAGGACCACGTCGCGGACACCTTGAAGCGAAGGACTTAGCAACGTGTCAAGTCGCGCTTGATTTTGGCAATAGCCCAATAAGTAGGTGTAGTACTTAAGTTGGGTTGAAATCTCAGAAGTCTCCTCCTGGAGCGTGTTGTGGTGGTTCAGTAGGGTGCTTGCGTGGGTGCTGAGGTCGAGCATGGAGTGGTTCGACTTAACTTCGGCCAAGGTGTCTTCTTGGGCTGCGATAATGGCTTGCGTTGCGTCAAGTTGCCCTTTCAGAAAACGGATTGTGTTTCGGGCCATGGCGTTCTTGGCTTCGAGATCATGTCCTTCGTAGACCCGCATCATTTGATCGATAAGATCGCTGTCGGCCTCCTTCTTGGCTGTGGTGATTGCCAATGAAAGGATAGACGAGCCCTTATTCAGTGTTTTAACTCTGATACGTTGTTTGTAGTCGTGGGCAAGTACGCTGGCATCGACCAATTTGAAGGTATATTTTGCGGGGTCGATTGACTCGTGGAATGCTTGTTCGCGATGAATGGCCAACTTAAGTTCAGGGATATCCAACATTTGCCCGAAGGGTAGAATCGTATCCAACTGAAAAGGACTATTTCTCGTTTCTACTGTCGTATTCCAGCGGTAATCGAAGAGATAATAATGGGGCGAGAAAGCTTTGAGGTGAACCAATTCATCGCCTAGGTCTTCCACTGAAAACCGAATTCCCGAAACAGTGGGATGCTCGCGATTTACCTGGACGCGAAAAGGAGATTTGCCATAATTGTTGCGGCCATTTCGTTGATACTCGACATCAAAATCCAGATCGTACATCGCCTCGTACAAAGTTGAATAGGTGTCGACCGAGCCAATGTAATTGTAAATATTGGCGAGCTTAGCATAGAGTTGCAAGGCCGTAATTCGGTTCTCCAATCCATGCGTAGGAAATTCGAATTCTCGATGAACCTTGAATGATGCGTTGACGTTGTACTTGAAATCGGCATCGCGCATGAGGTACCACGAGAAGCCTATCATACACGGAATAGTGATGATAAACAGGTACTTGTGGGCGATGATGGACTTCAGCAGTCCAAGAACATTGAAGCTGTTGTCCACACGGAAATAGTGTCCCCGTGGAATTAGCTTCATTCGAATAAGTCGTTTTTCAAGACATTGGCTGTTTCTTCGGTCTGACCTTTGAACCAATAATGCAATACAGTGAGCAAGTACAATTGCTTTTCATAATTCACCTTTCCCGTGCGATGGGCTTCGAACAGACTGGCGATGTAGGTGTCGTCGAACATGGATCCGAAAAGCGTGCCATTGGCCGACATTTCCTCTTGCAGTTGGTAAGATCGCTCGCTTTTAAACCACTCGTTTTGAGGAGTGTAGAAGCCTTTTTTCTTGCGGTAGATAATCTCGTCTGGCAAGTATTTTTGCGACAGTTTTTTGTGCAGAATCTTGTTGTTGAACATGTCCAGTTTCATGCGATCTGGCAAACATTCGACGAACTCGGTGAGCTCCGTATCCAAGAAAGGAACTCGAAGCTCTAACGCGTGGTACATGGAGATCTTATCGGTGTACAGGAGTAGGTCATCTGACAAGTTCATGCGAAGATCTAGGCTGCTCATAGCTTTGACGGCCGACATATCGTCGAGGTCATACAGCTCGTATCGTTTCTCGATGAGGTGGTGTAGGTTGGCGTAATTCTTTTCTGAAAAAGCTGCGCCACAAAGTGCGTTGATCATCGAATCGTCGTACAGGGAATAGGACTCGATAAAGCGTGTAATCCTATCCTCCTCAAGCACGGCATTCAGTCCGCGGCGAAGCTTGTCACCGAGGGACATATTCTTAAACATTTTGAGAGGAGCCACCATCCCTCTTGGGACTTTGTCGATGATATTTTGAACGTTGTAACGACCGTAGCCATTCCACGGTTCATCGACGCCTTGGCCAGTAAGGGCTACTTTGAATCCAGCGTCGGCAATAGCCTGGGATAAAAAGTAAATGGGGAAGATCGATGAAGAGCCGTTGGGTTCCTCGACAATGCCGACAAATTTTTCGAAGTTGGCGAAGAAATCGTCTTGCTTCAAGATCACTTCGTGGTGCTTGGTTCCTAAATATTTCGCCGAGGCTTTGGCCTCTTCCAATTCATTGGCATCCGTGTCAATATCAAATCCTGCCGTGAAGGTAGTAAGTCGTTCGCCAGTGAGTTTTTGGGCCATCTGGCATAACAAAGCCGAGTCGACGCCACCACTAAGCAGCATAGAAATGGGAACATCGGAGAGCATTTGTCGCTCAACTGCTTGATGCAAAAGTTCATCGTAGCAAATGAGGGCGTCTTCTTCCAGGATATTGTATTCGGTGTTGGGCTTGTAGGAATAGAAAGCCTTCTCGTAATTCAAATTTTCTAGATCGATGGTCAAATAGTGACCGGGCTCCAACTTGCTAATCCCTTGCCAGATAGTCTGCGGTGCAGGAACATACCTCAATTTTAGGAATTGGTACAAAGCATCTTCATTGATGTCATTGAACGTGTCAATTGCACGCAAAGTCTTAATCTCCGAAGACCAACTCCAGCCTTTGCCGTGCTGAGAATAATACAAAGGTTTTACTCCATACGGATCGCGAGCCAAGTATACTTTCGCATGCTTCAAGTCGAAAAAGGAAAAGGCAAAAATCCCGTTGAAATCGGCCGTGCCTTTGATGCCATTCACGGCCAAGTGGTGCAATAGGGTCTCGGTATCTGAATGACCTTTCCAATCGACTCCTTTCAATTTCTTGCGTAAATCCAAGTGGTTGTACACCTCCCCATTGAAGATGATAGCATAATTCCCACATGAAGTGAGCATCGGCTGCGCGCCGGCCTCGCTGAGATCTTGAATGGCCAATCTCGTATGACCAAAGTTTACCTGTCTGCTTGCACAGCTCAGGGAAACCAGTCCGTTTGAATCCGGACCACGGTGATGAATCAAGTTGACTATCTCTTGAGTCAACGCTTTATCTATTGTACCTACTATTCCACACATGGGTTGCTATTTTTAGGGAGCGTTTTGCTAGATTACTTTCTTTTCTTGATCACTTTTGCAGGAACACCACCTACAATGGAGTAGGGCTCTACGTCTTTTGTGACGACGGCCCCAGCCGCGATGATGGATCCTTCGCCAATACACACGCCGGGCATGAGCAGCACGTTGCGACCAAGCCACACATCGTTTTGTAGCGTTACGGGCTGGTCTTCGGTTTCACCTTGCAGACTCATAGGAATATCTGTTCGACTGTGTTCGTGGTTCTTTGAGAGGAGAACACATCCTGGTGCGATCATGACATGGTTGCCAATGGTGGCGGCTTGGATGAAGACATTCTCGTTGATTTGGCAGCCAATGCCAATTTTTACTTTTCCCGGTCCGGCGATATAGACCTTTTCCTCAAAAAAGGTGTGGTCATCGCGTTGCATGATGCCCAAAACGGAGCACACATACCAGCAGCGGAACCGATTGAAACCGCCCCAGAACCGGCTGTTCGGCAGTTTGTTGATGACGATATAGTAGAGCAAAAAGGCGATTTTTTGAACTATGCCAGCCGATGATCTTTCGGTGGTAGGGGATAGGGTTGTGGCAATTGATGTAGACATGGCTTATGGGTTTAATGAACCGTATTCGATGTTCTTAGACCTGACTGAAGCGGATTCGCAATGGAGTTTGCGGTAAAACGTCAGGAAAGTGCTGCAAACGTTTTGCAGACTGAATTCAGCATTGGTTTTGGGTGTGCGCTGGGCGAGCAGGGCGTACTCGTCATTTGAAATAGCTAGACATTCGTTGAGTTGCTTGGCGAGGACCCTTGGCTCGTTGGCTGGATATATAAATCCGTTGTTTCCTTCTGATATTTGGTGTTGGGCGCCTCCATTGGCACATACGATGGCTGGGGTTCCGCTGTAGATGGCCTCTGTCACGACCAAGCCAAAAGCATCGCCGCGAGAAGTGAAGAGTAAGTACTTACTTCGCCAATAGAGTTCGCGCAACTCGTCATGGGTTTTGTTTCCGGCAATTTCTAGGTTGAACTCGTTTTGCATGGATTTTATCGACGACTCAAGCGGACCGTTACCCACGAAGCAAAATGTCGCGGTGCTGTTATCCATTTGCGGAATCGCGCTTAACAAAACATCCAAACCTTTTACCGGAAGGAAAGAGCCAACAACTAAGAAATCAATGTCTTTTTCTACGGCTTTCTGGGGCGGATAGAATTTTCTTTTGTCGACACCGGCGCATAGCGTATGATCGGGTTTTACGCCCAATTTATCCATGACAGGTTGATGAAGAGCTTGTCCAACAGGCATTATTTTATCGAAGGACTTAATCCATTTTCGGAACAATTTATTCTTCATTCCACTTGCCGGAAGATCGTCGTTGATATCGCCCCCGTGCATGGTAACCAATAATTTCGTGCGTGGATGAAAAGCTTTGTACAGCACGGCCGCGGGGGCAAGCATTCCATAAAAGTGCACGTGGATGACGTCGTAGGATTTGAATAGTTTAGGAATAAACCTCAAATACGCCAATATATATTTCATGTAAGATCCCAGCTTCGAGCTTATCACCTGTCGCATGCAAAAGATGTCGACTTTCTCGTTGTCCTCGGCAATCTCCTGCAGGTATTCGTATTGCGCCTTCACAAAGATGCCGGAGTAGGGCAGCTCGGAAGAAGGGTACATGTTTGTTATTAATAATACATTCATAGGAGTAGGATTAGGTGATTTTGCGAATGACCCAAACCAGGTCGGTATACGCCACATAGGCCGGATAAATCAGGAGATTGGCGCTGCTTTCATCGCGGTAGGTTTCAAACTTGCTGGCGTAGGTCCTAAAAGACTCGCGTCCTGTTATATTGTAGATAGCCTTGACCTGGTTGGTATGGAGCTTTTGGTACCATGGAGAGCAATAATTCCAGTGATTTCGGAGGTCGGAGACTTTGTTCAGACTATACTTCGTCCAACTGCCGGTATCGAACATGTGCAAAGAGTTATCGAGTCCGTCAACCCCTTCCTGAAAAAGGGCAAGTGCTTCGGCATTGTCGTCGTTGAGGTATAGATCGTAGAGTCCGAACAGACTGTACATGAAACCGTTCAAGACATGCGTCGGATTTTCGGGAAGCGGATACTCCTCGTAGAACACACCAAATTCATTGGTTGTGCGCACACCTCCCTCGGTAATATCTCGATGGAAGGGAGCCAAGGCCGCTCTGGCCGTTTCGACAAAGCGTTCTTCGCCAGTAGTTTCATAAGCTCTTGATAGGACCGAGATTCCTAGACCTTGCGCTAGACCTGAGCACCAAGGAGCTTCGACGAGGTATTCGCCTACGGCAACGTCTAGCGTCAATGGCCACTCACCACGGTCGTTGATGTTTTCGACCAACCAATTTGCGTTAGCTAAAAATATTTCTTTCTCTTCCTCATTGTCCAAGCGCACCCATTTTTGGTAGGAGCGAATTGCGTTGAGGGAAAGAGTTACCGGGCTGTATACCAGCTGATTGCTGACGCCCAAAGATTTGATTTTCGAATAGTCGACATAGTACACCTTGTTTTCGTCCAGCTTGATGGCCTCCTTTTCTTTGACATGGCCAAACGTGAAGTAGTAGTACTTCTCGAAGTTGGAGACATTTTCGACCAGCATTTCTCCATTGCTCAATCCAAAAGTGTGGATGCTCCTCACGACGAGGACCACCACGTAGATTGAGATGCATACTAGAATACTTACGCGGGCAAATTTAAATGCCCTGGAGTTCCATAAATTTTTCATCCTCGTGGATTTTTTTATAACCAACAACAAAGAAGTAGCCCACTACAATCGCCGTGCTTACAGTCGGACTGTTAATCGCGTGTCCGGCGGAAGAGGAGTGGAGTACAAATATTCCTATCATGACAGCAATGGCCATGTCTCGAAATCGACGGCCATTGGTAAAGAATTTAATGCCTAAAAATGCGAGTGCGGCGACTGGAAATCCGAGCATCATTCCGCCCACAACCCAGCCGTAGGAGCCTACCATATCCATGATGTCTTGCTCAACCCATTTACCTTTGGCATAGGTCTTACCTCCGGTATTTCCGATCTCGACATACTTGTGAAAGGCAAATGTTCCCTCTCCAAAAACCTGCAAGATGAAGGGTCGGTCATCAATACGTTCTTGTGCCGCTTTCTCCAAGTGTGCACGTGCACTTTCCTCACCCATGGACTCGAATTTCTCAAGCATGTAGGGGTACTCTTGGATGTAGTCATAGGCGACTTTGATAATAGCCATCGTGCCAGCCATCATGATGGAAAGCATGGTTACTTTGAAAGTCTGACTCATATTCATATTTCCCTTCCCGTAGAAAATGGGCACGATTAGGAAGAAGATCATCACTACTGCCGCGCCCGCTGTTCCTGTTCGCGAACCAGTAACCAGCAGTCCGAGAAAGCAAGTAGCTGCTTGTATGGCTTTGAACAGGTTGAAATTGGCCAACATGCGGTACATGCAGCTGGCGAAGCATAGGAGCAGACAAAGTCCGACGTCGTTTACGGCGATGAAGAAAGATTTTACTCCGTAGCTATTGTCATCGTAGGTCTTCATACCTACGCCAGTCACAAAAGAGAAAACAAGGAAGCAACCTACGATGAATCCGAAAAGATTGAGCCATTTCATGATGTCGTCAAACTTCATGAGGTAGTTTTCCTGGAGATAAATGAAATAGGACAGGAGGAAATAGGGGAACATGATCCTCGATAAAAACTCGAGTTCGGTTTTGAGTTCGATGAAATCGGCGTAATAGTTCCAAATCACGAAGCTCACGCAAAAGAGAAAGAACATGCTGCCAACCCAAACTTTGACAAACTTGTTTTTGACCAGAAAGACGAAGGGCAGGGTGCAACCCAGAAGTGCTACACGATAAAGTGCTCCTACTGAAACCTCAGATCCTGAAACAAAGAAAATAAGCCCGTTGAAAAAGTCAACGAGCACTGGGACAACCAGTATCAGGAAGTTTAGAATGACAAATAGTGAGGATCGCGTGAGCACCGTAGGTGTGTTTTAATAGGCGTTTTCTTCTCCTTTGAATACATTGACAACCGTGAGCACAACCATTTTTAAGTCAAACCAGATACTCCAGTTTTCGAGGTAGTACACGTCGTGCTTGACTCGGGCTTCCATCAATTCAGGAGTTTCTGTTCCACCGCGGTATCCACTTACTTGGGCATAGCCCGTGATGCCCGGTTTTACCAAGTGTCGGACCATAAAGCTGTTGATTTCTTTTCCGTAGTCTTCGGTGTGCTTGAGCATGTGCGGACGAGGACCCACGACGCTCATGTCGCCTACCAGGACGTTGAAGAATTGAGGCAACTCATCGATGCTAGTTTTCCGCATAAAAGCACCCCATTTCGTAATTCGAGCGTCATGTTTGGTAGCCTGTTGGGCGTCGGATTCACGGTTCACAGTCATCGATCGGAATTTCAGACAGGTAAACGTTTCATTGTTTCTTCCCGATCTGGCTTGTCCAAAAAACATCGGTCCGGGCATGGTGATTTTCATGATGACAAAAACCACGGGGATCACAAATGGGAAAAGGAAGAGAATAACCATCAGCGAGAAAATGATGTCGAAACTTCTCTTCACGAATCGGTTCCAAGCACTTTCCAGCGGTTCCTTTCTATAGGTAAAAACTGGCGTACTATTGAAAAACTCCAATTCGGCACCGCGACTTAGGAAGCCCTGGAAGTTCATGGCGAATTTGAAGCGTATTAAGTTGTTATCGGCAAATTTTACGATCTCCTTAATAAGGTCTTTACTCAAATCGGTATGCGCGTAATAGATCTCATGAATCTCATTGCTCTTGCAAAAATTCTTCAGGTCCTCGACGTAATTCAGCGCGTTGTTATTCCACTTGAAGAAGCCTTTGAATTTATACCCCAGCAGTTTTTGAGTTCCGAAAAAATCGCGCAATTCCACAGCCAAAGGCCCGCTTCCCAAGACAACAACATTCTTCGACGCGAAGGAGGTCGGCTTGAAATACTGCATCCATAAACGAAACAAAGTTCTAAGTACGAGCAAGGAAACCAACACGAGGCCTACATTGGTGAACATCGATATTTTGGGCAAGTAAAAGTTCTTGACGAAAATGACGTAGGCCATAACAAGGAAAGTCTGCAATGCCATCGTCTTCAACAATCCACTCACCAGCCGATCCATCCGTTCGAGGTTGGAAATCTGGTAGGTTCGAATCACAATCACCGAAGCCAACCATGCCACATTGAAAAAATATAGCAGTGACAAATCGTTACCAAAAGGATCGAACACACCTCGTTGTGAAGAGAAGAATGTGTATCGGAAAATTAGGTTGATCACCAGGAATTCTACCAAGAATAGAAAGAGCTGGCTGTATCGCATAATGCGCTTATCCATACTTAAAAGAGTTGTAAGTTCTACTTCTTGGAACGAATGTACAGTCGGAATGAACCTATTAACGTGGGGGGCAAACCGTAGTTCTTGTCTGAATAGGACGACAAGCGTAGGAATGAATGAAGCTGGAAGTTCACGTTTTTTGATGAAGCCTTCGGCAAACGCGAGTCTGCCCTGAGTTTTCAAAGTTTCTCCTTGGTAATTAAGCCTTCGGCAAATGCTTGTCTGCACCTAATCCTTCCTATTCGTGTTTTTGATTAAGCCTTCGGCAAATGCGAGTCTGCCCTGAGTTTTCAAAGTTTCTCCTTGGTAATTAAGCCTTCGGCAAATGCTTGTCTGCACTAAATCCTTCCTATTCGTGTTTTTGATTTAGCCTTCGGCAAATGATTAAACAGACCTACATTTTGACGTGTCACATGCAATTATGTGATGTCCCAGTTATAGAAGTTTTGTGGATGAAGGCGTTTGGGTACTGGTTCAAATCCTGTCTTGGTTTTAATGGGTCCTCGAAAAGCCCTTTGTTTGCTGGGTGTTCAACGCATGCGGGTGAGCATTTGGGAAAAAAAAAAGGGCGTGCCAGCGTTTGCACTTACAAAGGAAATCGCGCACTTACAAAACGGATGGGTCAATTTGGCCTTGTTTTAAAGAGCGAGCGAAATTGATCTATATACTTGTGCTATGTTGGATTTCGTCGAACGTAGTCAGTTAGAAATTGCCAAGGTCAAAAAAGACCTCATGGAAGGCAATAAACGCCATATGAATTCTGCATGGGAGCACCCTGGATTGTCCCATGATAAGCAGAATGACCAGAGCTTTTTCATGCGGCCGAATGCGGTCGTGTTGTGTGGTTCTGATTGTAGGGTCGTCCCACATTTCATCTTCGATCAAGGTCTGGGGACTTTGCAGGTCGTCCAGACTGGCGGTCCGGCTGCTAGTCCAGAAACCCTTGCGGCGATTGATTATGCCGTTCTCGAACAGGCATGTCGCGTCATCATTGTCCTGTGTACTGAAGATGATCCTGTCATGCGGGCGGCCATGGATTACGGCGAACATGGGGAAAATATAGCCAGTCAGTCAAGAAAATTTTACAAAACCTTTAGTTGGGCGGCAAGTGAAGGTCCGCGTGACATTGCGACCATGAACGCATTGTACGTGGCCTATAAGTGCACCTTGCACAGCGAAGCAGTCCGCAAAAGAGTAAATCACGGTGTCTTAGAGGTCATTCCAGCATTGCACAACGTGCTTACAGGAGAGGTGACTTTTTTACCGTTTTGGACTCCCGAAGATCCGAAACCATCAGATGTGGTTGAGGCCAACATTCGAAAGAGAATTTTAGCCGATGGGGGAGACCCATTGACTATGAGAAGAGAACATTCGTAGACTATGAATGGATAATTGCCTTAGTAGAAAAGGCTGTCAACGGAGGGTTGGCAGCCTTTTCCTTTATAGGATGTTTTCAATTTCAATTCATATACACCTCGGTATCCACAGTTCGATACCGGCCATAAACAATGCCGCCAGCCGAAGTAGCTTGCTGGATGCCAGGCGAAAGGGTACGCTCCATGAAAAAATCGGCATTGCCCTCTAGCAACTCCATCAATTGATCCGTGGCCAAAATGATACTCTCGGCACCTTCATCGTTTTCGAGGAAAATCTGGGTGTCATGTTTAAGGTCTCCATTGATCCACAAGGTGACTAGTTCGCCCGAAAGGAGCGCACCACCGTCCCAGAATAGTTCGAAAGCTGCATCGCGCGGAATGGTATCCAAATCTGCAGGAAAGGCGATCGTAGGGATGCTTGCTGAATTTGAAAACGTGTTTCCCTCCAAGTCTTCGTACACAAAGGTGCCTTCGTCTACCAATCCAGCCATGTCCAATTCATAGTATGCAAATCCATTTTGCCATGGCACGTTTTGATCGTTAAAAGTGATCGAAGCTCCTTCTGAAAGCTCAAGATGTGTACCGCTGGCATTGCTAAAACGGAAGACAACCTTGGCGTAGGTTTTGTCTTCATTGGCGTCGTAACGCAAATCGTAACTTGTCCAAATAGTATCCTGATTTACGGTGTCAGACTCCTCTCGATTGCAGCTGGTTAATGCTAGCAATCCCAAGAATGCAAAGACCAGAACTTTGCCTTGAAAATTTCTCATGCGTGTAATTTTAGGTTTCACATTTGCCGATAGGCTCAATACAAAGTTAACGCCTCGAAGCAGGTGAATGGTATTGGGAGCCAAGAATTTATACCCAACGGAGGTGAGTTTATGGCAAGCAATAAGTTTGAAGAGAAGAATAGGAAGTGCAGACTAGCCGAGAACCTCAGCCATCTTAGCGCCAATGGCAGCAGGAGAATCAACAACGTGAATTCCACATTCGGCCATGATCTTCTTTTTCGCCGCAGCCGACTCGCCTTCACCAGATACAATCGCTCCAGCGTGACCCATCGTTCTACCAACAGGAGCAGTCTCACCGGCGATAAAACCAACGACTGGCTTCGTGCCATTTTCCTTGATCCATCGAGCAGCTTTCGCTTCGAGGTCTCCACCAATCTCACCGATCATCACGATTCCTTTTGTATCGTCATCTTCCATGAACAATTGAACAGCCTCCAGGGTAGTTGTACCGATAATCGGGTCTCCCCCAATACCAATGGCAGTAGTGATTCCCAAGCCAGCTTTTACAATCTGATCGGCAGCCTCATACGTAAGCGTTCCAGACTTAGAAACGATACCTACTGTACCGGCTTGGAAAACGAATCCAGGCATAATACCCACTTTCGCCTCTCCTGCAGTGATCACACCCGGACAGTTTGGACCTACCAAGCGGCAATCTTTGTCGGTCAAGTATTCTTTGACCATCACCATGTCTTTTACAGGAATGCCTTCCGTAATCGCAACGATTACCTTGATCCCGGCTTCAGCAGCTTCCATCATCGCATCGGCTGCAAATGCTGGTGGAACAAAAATGATGGATACATCAGCTCCAGTAGTTTTGACAGCGTCGGCTACCGTGTTAAATACAGGCTTGCCCAAATGCTCGGTTCCACCTTTACCAGGTGTTACTCCTCCAACGATTTGAGTTCCGTATTCAATGCACTGTTCAGCGTGAAAAGTTCCTTCCTTTCCAGTGAATCCTTGTACGATAACTTTTGACTGCTTATTGACTAATACGCTCATGGTCTCTTTTTTGCGAGTGCGAAGGTATGAAAAGTTAAATAGTTCACGAATCTAATAGCAGCGTTTTTCACCTGTCCATTTCAAGTCCTCTACGCCACTCCAGCTCGTGGTATACTTTCTTCTTCATGATTCAGTTTTACCGTCAAAAAACTAACTTCGCGGCATGTATCAACTAGTCCGTACAGACACCATTTGTGCAATCAGTACAGCACCGGGAGTAGGCGCCATTGCGGTGATCCGACTTTCGGGTGATAAGGCCATCGAAATTTGCAATCCACTGTTTTCAGGAGATATAGAGGCCATGGATTCTCATACGGTTAAGTATGGCGCTATGCGCAAAGGCGGAATTTTACTCGACGAAGTGGTGGTTACCTTGTTCAAAGGACCAAATTCCTATACGGGCGAAGACATCATCGAAATCGGTTGTCACGGTTCAGGATTCATCCAAGAACAGATTCTCAAAACATTGATTGGAGCGGGTGCCCGACTAGCCGGACCGGGAGAATTCACCATGCGCGCATTCGGAAACGGCAAGATGGACCTGTCCCAAGCCGAAGGCGTAGCCGATCTCATCGCCGCCGAATCGGAAGCTGCTCACAGTCTGGCCATGAATCAAATGCGCGGCGGATTCAGTCGAGAGATCAACGGTCTGCGCGATGAATTAATCCACTTCGCGTCCCTCATCGAGTTGGAGCTTGACTTCGCGGAAGAAGACGTACAATTCGCCGATCGCCAAGATCTAATGGATTTGGTCGACAAGATTGGCGTGACGATTAAAAGTCTGCTCGACTCCTTCGCCACCGGAAACGTCGTCAAAAACGGAGTCCCAGTCGCCATCCTCGGTTCGCCCAACCAAGGCAAGTCCACCTTACTCAACACCCTGCTCAACGAAGAGCGAGCCATCGTAAGCAGCATCGCAGGTACCACCCGCGACACAGTCGAAGACATCGTCGCCCTCGACGGAATCCAATTCCGCTTCATAGACACTGCCGGTCTGCGAGACACCGCCGACGAGATCGAAAGCATGGGCATAGAGCGCAGTTGGGAAAAAGCACGAGAGGCAGTAATCGTGCTTTATCTCGTAGATGCGAATACAGTCACTGAAGAAGAGATTGTGGACCTCAAAACCACATTTGACCGCAAGGTCGCAGGCGATAAAAAGAAAATGATCGTCTTGGCCAACAAGATAGACCTACTCACCGATCGCCCCAAGTTACCCCCAGACGTCCTAGCCATATCGGCCAAAGAAGGGCAGGGAATAGACGAACTAAAAGAAGAGCTCACCTCATTAATCAAAGCGGGGCTCAACACTACTTCATCGGTTATTACCAATGTACGTCACTTTGACGCTTTGACTAATGCACAGAGTTCTTTGTTTGAAGTCCGCACGGGATTGGACAACTCCATCACCGGCGATTTCCTAGCTGTGGATATTCGTAAGGCACTGCATCACCTTGGTGAAATTACAGGGGTTATAACAGTAGATGATTTGTTGGGGAATATTTTTGGGAGGTTTTGTATCGGAAAGTAATCAATACAAATCAAGCAAATAGAAAAGAAATAGAATACTGTGTTAAAGCCCATTAATAGGGATTTTTTGTTGAGATAAAGTTACGGTTTGTTTTGTGTTGTTCGTTGTTTATTGGGATTGTATTTGTACCTTTCTTGTACCTTGTATGGTTGAGGTACAAATTATTGGCTGAATTGCCTTTTTATTTTGCGCTTAATTGCGCTTAAAGATACGTATGAACATTAAAGGCTATTAAATGAGTAGTAATATTAGGGTGCGACGTATTTGCCAGTATTGTGAGCAAGAGTTTACGGCTCGAACAACGGTTACCAAGTACTGTTCTGATGGATGCAGTAAACGAGGTTACAAAGCCCGTAAACGAGCTGAAAAAATTGAGCAGTCCAATACCGAAACCAAGCAAATAAAGCAGCGGCCAATAGTGCAATTGAAAGCAAAGGAGTTTCTAACTGTTAAAGAAGTAAGCGAATTGTTAAACTGTTCTATTCGTACAGCCTACCATTACATAGACAACGGTACTATCAAAGCCGTGAACTTAGGGCAAAGAATGACAAGGGTAAAGCGTGCTGAAATTGATAATCTATTCAAGTAAAAAAGATGTTTTGAACCGTTCACATTTTTCACAATTTTCACGAGAGCATAAGAGACAATGGCTACAAAAGTAAGTTTGAGACACAAGGAAATAAGCAAGGGGCGTAGAAGCTTGTACCTTGACTTTTACCCGCCGATACCACACCCCGAAACAGGCGAACCCACACGCAGGGAGTTTTTAAAGATGTACATTTATGAGAAGCCTAAAACACCTGTTGACAAACAGCACAATGCTGAAACCTTGCAAATAGGCGAAAGCATACGCCAAAAGCGTGAAAACTTCTTGAACAAGCCTGAAATCTACAGCCAGTATGAAAAGGAGCAACTAAGATTAAATGAATTAGGCGAACAATGTTTTATCGAATATTTCACAAAGTTAGCGGATAAGCGCAAAGCCAGTAACCATGATAACTGGGTTTCAGCACTCAATTACCTTGATGCTTTTGCAAATGGCAGTTTGAAGTTTGCCGACCTCAACCAAAAGAACTTAGAGGATTTCAAAGAATATCTGCTCACCACCAAAAGCAAAAGAAGTAGTAAAACGAAGCTTTCGCAAAATTCGGCTGTTTCGTATTTCAACAAAGTAAAAGCAACACTAAAGCAGGCGTACCAAGACGGTATTTTGCAGCACGATTTGAACGCCAAAATAAAGCCGATACAGACAGCCGAAACAAGGCGGGAACACTTGACCCTTGAAGAACTTAATAAGCTAGTTAAAACGCCCTGTAATAATCCCTTAATGAAACGGGCGTCTTTGTTCTCAGCACTAACGGGGTTGAGGTTTTCAGATATTCAAAAAATGACTTGGGGCGAACTGGAATACATAAACGGACAAGGGTATTTCCTGAACTTCGACCAAAAGAAAACCAAAGGCATTGAGATATTACCCATTTCAGCACAGGCGTACAGTTTTTTAGAGGGTGCAGAAAACCCAAAAGATATGCCACAGGATAAACCCGTATTTGATGGGCTCAAATATTCGGCCTACCATAATAAACACTTGTTTCAATGGATTGGAGCAGCAGGAATAACAAAGGATATTACTTTTCATAATTTCCGACATACGTTTGCCACCTTGCAACTGTTCAGCGGTACTGACATTTATACCGTTTCCAAGATGTTGGGACATAAGGACTTGAAAACAACACAGGTTTACGCCAAAGTAGTTGATGAAGCCAAACGAACAGCAGCTAATAAGATTAAACTGGATATGTAATAGGGCAAAAGAAATTCAAGGCATAAAAGACAATGGCAAACAGGGAAATAACCTACTATTCTTTATTGAGTAAGGTAGAATTAAGGTATATTGAAAGTATTGCAGATGAATTGGACGAAGAGTCTTTTTTTAAATTTGGATATGAAAGAAAATGGCTTTCCCATCTATGGATAGGGGCAAACAACGACGCGTTTTTAGAGTACATAAACCACCAAAACGACCTTGGTAAACTGGATAGGATCTTAGGTGAACAGCTTAAGCTCTATGCACGTAAACAAGGCGAAGGCTTTGAACTGGACAAAAGTAACTTCTATGGTGTCTATAAAGCGCGTAAAGATTGGCTGAATCACACAATATTTATTTGTAAGAACGAATACAACAAAACCCAAAAAGAGATATTCAATGAGGTTGTAAAATGGTGCATTGAATGGCAGAACGAATGGTTGGAAACATACAACCCATATAGTCCAGATGAACGCGAAGAAATGAGTAAAGAACTAAAGACACCCCTTTGGGAGCAACTCAATGAAAACGAACTTTCTGAGCAAAGTGAAAACATTGATTGGGTCGAATTATTTGATATGTTAGATATTGAGAAACCAATAAGACCAAACACTCATATCAAAAATAGCATGGAGCAAAAGAGAAACTACTTTTCAAAAGCTTCATTTACAGAGACAATTCGGTTGTTAACCGAATTTAAAGAACAGACCTATCTTCTAAGTCAAAAACGAAAACTAGAATATTTAAATTCTTTGAGTATTGAAAAGCCTCGATTTTCAATTTCAGGAAATACCGATCTAGATCAAGTCGCATTTGAAGCTCGGAACAACTACTATGAATTTTTAACCTTGTATCGAATCAATTTAGAGAAGACCTTTCCATCTCGGGAAAATACGAAGTACAAGCCTGAATTAAATGAAAGGTTGATTTCGTTTAGCAAACCTGAAATAATCGATAGCCTGCACAAGGAGTTAAAAGGATTTTTTATAGGAAATGAAGTGGAACTAAAAAGAGTCTTGGAAGGCGAAATAATTAATACAGCTTTACTGTTTCCAAGCAATCAAAACAAGTTTGTTGAGGTTTTCAAAAGGCTAAAGTATAACGGCTACTTATTGAGTAGACCAAAAGAAATTAAAGACTGGATTTGTCAAACCTTTGTTTTCCAGTTCAAAAAAAGCGATCAAAATGAAGTGCGAAAATTCAACGCTTCAACTGTTCACGATATTCTAACAAAAGACAAAGGTGAGCCTACAAGAAAAGAAAGAATTTGTGTGGTAGATTGGTTGCCATATAAAAGCCATCATTCACGCCGAAATGAAGCTGAAAAGGAAAGTAAATAAAATACTTAACCCCTATTAACCCCCTTGGCCTAAAAGGGTATTGATTGGGGTTCTTTTTGTCCTGTTCATTTGCTGCAAGATCATTTAAAAATGTAGCAATATGAATAATCCATTTGAAACAATTGAATCGAGGTTGCAGAGTATCGAAAACCTAATACTTGACCTTAAACAACCCAAAAAAGTTGAAGCCACGGAACGCCCTGAACAACTCTTATCCGTTCAGGAAGCGGCGCAATTTCTGAACCTCACAGTACCTACCATTTACAGCAAGGTAAGCAAAGGCGAATTGCCCGTAATGAAAAGAAGCAAACGCCTATACTTTTCCAGTACCGAACTTATGGAATACCTCAAAGAGGGGCGTAAAAAGTCAAATGCTGAAATTGAGCAGGAAGCAGAAGCGTATTTGTCTAACAATAGAAAAGGGTTGAACGATGGCAAATAACCAACTGAACAACCCCAATGCTCTTCAGCATAAAAGACAAGGTGAAGATACGGAAAATAAAGGGGAGGAAATAAAAATATATCCACAGTTTGACGACTTGCAGCAACCTGAAACGCTTTTAAAACACGTCCACGAAATACAAAGGGAAGTTGAAATAAAGCAAAACCCCTTTCCCGTTGAAGTATTTCCAAAAGTGGTACAGGAAATAATTACGGACACAAACGAAAGTTTGAGTTTCCCTATTGACTTTATTGGGGCTTCAATATTGTACGCTGTTTCTGTTTCCATAGGTAACACCCACAGGGTTGAAATAAAGAAAGGTTGGCAGGAAAACGCTGTTTTGTATTTGTCTATTGTAGGACGTGCAGGGACTAATAAAAGCCACCCTGTTAGTTTTGCGTTACAACCTATTGAGGAACGAGACAAACTGAAATTTCAAAAATACCAAAGCGAAAAACTGGAATTTGATACTGTTTCAGCACTTACAAAAAAGGAAAGGGAGCAACAAGGGTACAGCGAACCTGTTAAGCCGATTTGGGAACAGCATTTAGTTACCGACTTCACACCCGAAGCGCTTACAGAAGTGCATAAATTCAATAAAAGAGGTATTGGCGTTTATGCAGATGAATTGGCAACGTGGTTTAAGAACTTCAACAGATATAATAAAGGAAGTGAGGAGCAATTTTGGTTAAGCGTCTGGAGCGGTAAGGCAATACGAATTAACCGAAAAACAACCGAACCCACCTTCATAACAAAACCTTTCATTTCAGTAATTGGAACAATACAGCCGAAAGTATTAAACGAATTGGCGGACAATAGAACCGAAAACGGCTTTTTAGATAGGTTGCTATTTGTAGCACCTGAAAACCTTACAAAACCTTATTGGAGCGAAAAGGAAATAAACCCTGAAATATTTGAGAATTGGCAAACCATTATTTCAAGCCTTTTGGAGTTGTCAATCATTCAGGACGAAACCGACAACCCACAGCCCGAAGTGTTGAGGTTTACACCCGAAGCAAAACATCTTTTATTTGATTGGCAAAGGAAACTAACAGACCAAAGCAATAAGCCCGAAAATGAAGCTATAATCGGTATAAACGCAAAAATGGAAATGTATGCTGTTCGGTTGGCTTTAATACTTCAAATGATACGTTTTGCCTGTAATGAGGACAGCAAACAAGCTGTTGGAATTGAAGCCATGCAAGGGGCTTTAAAGTTGGTTGAGTATTTCAAAAGAACAGCAATAAAAATACACTCTATTGTAAATAATTCAAGCCCGTTGGATAAGATACCAACCGACAAACAAAACCTTTACAATGAACTGCCCGAAACCTTTACAACAAGTGAGGGCGTGGAGGTTGCCGAAAGTTTGGGAATAGCTGAACGAACTTTTAAGTATTTCATAAGCAATAGGGATTTGTTCAACAACCCAAAAAGGGGCGAATATGAAAAACGGATTTAATCAATATGCACATTGCATTTATTACATTATTGGCACTAACTCCCCAAACTCAAATGCAATTTGTGCAACAAATGCAACTTGTGCAAAGTGCAAAACGGGAATTTGATAAAATGACTACAGCACACCGATACATATTTGAGAAAGGCAGTAAAAAGCACCGTTGCCCGAATTGTGATAAAAAACGCTTTGTAAGGTACATTGATACCCAAACAGGCGAATACTTACCCGAACAGTACGGACGTTGCGACCGTGAAATAAATTGCCCACAGGAGGAATACAACAACCCTTATTTAGACGGTTACGCAAAAGCAATTAGGGAGCAGGAACAAGGCAATGAAACAGACTGGAAGCCACAGCAACCTGAACAAATAAAGAAGCCCGTAAACAAGTCCAAAAGGGCGTTTATTCCAGTTGAGGTATTCAACCGTACCCGTGCAGGATATGAGCAGAATGTATTTATTCAAAACTTACTCAGGCGGGTTGCCTTTCCTTGTGAAGTGCAGGACATTGAAAATGTTATTTCATTGTATCATTTAGGCACGGTACAAAATGGCTACCGTTCAGGGGCAAATACCTTTTCTTTTATTGATGTTCAGGGCAATATAAGAGCCATTCAGGTAAAGCAATTTGACGAACAGAACCACACGACAGGCACGGACTTTTTACACTCAATAATTGAAAAGCACCACACCCGAAACAATAAGCCTTTACCTGAATGGTTGGATGCATACAATAAAAATGAAACAAAAGTTTCCTGCTTGTTTGGCGAACACCTTCTAGGCAAATACCCACACAACCCCGTTGCCTTGGTTGAAGCCCCAAAAACGGCTATTTATGGCACGTTGTATTTTGGGTTTCCTGAACAGGCTACAAACATACTTTGGTTGGCAGTTTACAATTTGAGCAGCTTAAACCTCAACAAATGCCAAGCACTAAAAGGCAGGAATGTTTATTTGTTTCCCGATCTATCAAAAGACGGCAAAGCCTTTGAATTATGGAGCAGCAGGACAAGCGAAATACAAAAACGTCTACAAGGTACATTCTTTCATGTTTCGGACTTACTGGAGCAATTAGCCCCTGAGCAGGACAAAGAGCAGGGCAAGGACATTGCTGACTATCTTATACAACAGGATTGGCGACTATTTAGAAAGCAAAACACCAAGGCAGCAACACAGTCGGAACCTTGACCCGTTGAATCTTCATGCCGTGAAAAATGTGAAAAAAGTGAAGTCCAAAACAAAACAGTTTTGCAGCAGCCATTACCCTTGCTCAATTTTAAATAATGGGCAATGTTCTCTAATTATTTAGGTTTCACTTCTCAAAATAAATTCAAATGCCAAAGCCCTACACAATACCAACCCTATACAACGAAGCGTTACAAATCAATATTTCAAATCTAAAAGAATGGGGATACCTCAACCCCGAAAATATTAAAGCTGGCACATTGACTTGGAGCAGGAACGGAAACCAAACAGGCAGCATTAAAATAAAAGTAAATACCCAAAACGAACAACCATATATTGAACTAAAATACAAGTACAAGGACGAATCCCGAAGCTACAAAGTGCGTTTAGTTTCTATGACGTCCAATTTAGGTAGGGGGATTATTTGGTATTTCCTTTGCCCTAAAACTTACAAGCGTTGCCGTAAACTGTATTCAATAGGTGGTTACTTTTTACACCGTGAAGCGTTCAACGGTTGCATGTATGAAACACAAACACGCAGCAAGAATTACAGGCAACTGGATAAAACGCTGGGGGCATATTTTATGGTAGATGAACTGTATAGTCAATTATACCAAAAGCATTTCAAAAAGACCTATGCAGGAAAGACAACGAAAAGGTATTTGCGAATAATGGAGCAGATACAGAAAGCTGAGCGAATACCATATAATGAAGTAGAGCGTCTTTTGTTTGGTTGAAATGTTAGCGAGAGAGTTTCTTATTTGCTGTTTTGGATTCAATAAACCGAACCCAGAAGAACTACCAACGAGCGTAAAAAAATGTTGTTTGTTCTGACGAATGGACTTGCCACCTGCAACAAAAGGATTGGGGTCAATAAAGTAACAGGCGAAACCTTAACGAAATACGCGCCCCCTGCCGATCTTTTGACGTGGTTGCGAATAGAGTTGATAGCGAGAAAGAATAAATAATTGCGTCGTGCTTAGCCAGCCTCAACAATAGCAATTTCTTCATCCGTCAACCTATACAACTCATAAACCATTTGGTCTATTTCTTTGTCGGTTTTATCTATCTCAGCTTTCAATGATTGAGCTTCTGCTTTTTTAGTGTTGAATAGTTCCATCCATTCCATTTCATCCGTCTTGGTTAGTTCGGCAATTGGTGCAAGCTCAGATGTTGCGCGTTCTTTGTTGACGGCCTTAATCGCCTTATTCAGTTCTTTGATGAAGTCGGAGAACGATAGTTCGTGCCAAGATTCAAGTTTTCTTGAGAGTTTATTAATGAAAAAACTGGATTTTATATAGTTGGTGAACTTTATAATTGCACATTGTACTTCTGAGGTAGCTCTAATTATTTCGTCCGTTTTTAAGTCGAAAATTTCTTCTTGATTAAAATTGGGTACTGGTATTTGTTCGAAATATTGTGGTTTCACTTCTATGTAGCCACCGCTTCGCACGACACAAATAGATTTTAAAAATTCCCAAACAACTTTGGAGTTCAAAACACATAATAATGCTTTGCTATTCACGGGTAGAAAGACAGCTGGAGCGTTCACAAAAACTCCTTTTGAATCCAAGCAAAATTTGTTGCTGTTTTGAAGATTTGGAAAGATGATCTTTGGCTCATCAAACAAGTCATAGTAAGCACAATTCCTCAGTTCCCACCAATAGTCCCCTTTGTCATAACGTTTTCTTGCTTTGTCTTCATAAGGAGCCAGATGATTCATTAATTGAGGAAATTGCGATTTGATGAGGTCAAATGCTTCTAAGTCGTCTTTGTTTTCTCCGTATGTTAATTTCGTCCATTTGCTTTTGAACAATATCAACTTTTGTTCAGGTGTCGGAGTATGCCATTTTTTAATTTCTTTACCTTCATAGATGTGCTTGACGTGTTCAGATATTTGTATGTTCTTGTCGAATATAAATGCCTCATTTAGAGCAGTTTTAACACCATAGTAACATTTTCCGTACTTCTCTCTAATTGTGTCGAGTTCTTTTAGTTTTTTAAAAATATTGGTCTTTTCGATTGGTAGAAATGACCATCCTTCAGGAGTAAGAGTTTCTTGCCCTATAATCAGCGTTTTGTGATTGTCTATATCAATAACTGTCGATTGGCTCGACTTAGGTATTTTAATAAACTTGAACTTGCTGCCATTTGAACTCAATGGTGTTAGCGTAACAATAATTGGATATGTCGTGGCTCCCTCAAAAATCTGTACTTCCGTGAAGTCAATGTATTTCTGAAATGTCACTTTTTTCGAAAGATATTCTCTAAGGACAAAACCAGCTGTCGTCTTGTCAAAAGTGTTTGAAATGAATCCCATGACACCATGTGGGTTGACGATCTTGGAGCCCAATTCATAGAAGTATGCGAACAAATCACTTGCA
This sequence comes from Flavobacteriales bacterium, assembly GCA_015665315.1. GTDB lineage: Bacteria > Bacteroidota > Bacteroidia > Flavobacteriales_D > Sanyastnellaceae > JADFAK01. The sequence continues at coordinate 74,204 of JADFAK010000021.1, forward strand.
GAGTGGTAAACTTCAAAGTGTTGTTGGAAGTACTCAAGATATGGACTTAATAGTTCTGCTCTGACATAGGGAGGATTTCCAATAATCACATCAAATCCACCCCCCTCAAATACTTTAGGAAATGCTACTTCCCACATGAATGCTTTCTCGCCAGCAACGCTTTTACTTTCGATCAAGGAGTTTCCGCATTTGATATTATTGTTCAGCTCATTTAGTTTCCTTCGGGGTTGAGCCGTTCTTAACCACAAAGACAACTTTGCAATTTCTACAGACTCTTCGTTGAGGTCAACGCCGAAAATATTGTTTTCCAGCACGGTGTTTTCGATTTCAGGGAATACGAATCCACCACCCAATAGAATAGTTTGCAGTTCATCTACTTTTTTGTGTTCTGTAATGAGGAAATCTAAGGCTTGGTTAAGAAAAGCTCCAGAGCCACAAGCAGGGTCGCATATTGTGAGCTGTAAAAGCCATACTCGGTACTTGTTAAGGGTTTCTAATAGGCGTTTTTTTGTCGGTGTCTGACGGTTCGGTGTGAACTCACCATCCACTATGCCCATTTCGTTTTTTTTCTCTTCGCATAGTTTGCCAACCGTATTGTCTACTATATATTTTGTGATGTATTTGGGTGTGTAGAATACGCCGTCTTTCTTTCGTTTGGTGGTTTGTTTATCGAAGTTTGTTCCTTCAATTTCTGCGTTTACGCTTTCAATTTCATTCAGTGAGTTTTCGAAAATATGGCCAAGGATATTAACGTCTACTTGACTCTCAAAGTCATAGCGAGCAAGTGTCTTGGTGTGCTTGTACAGCAGTTCGTCGGAAATCAAAAGGCTGTCGAGTAGAGGGTCTGGTCGAAACAAGCCGCCATTATATGCAAATATTTCTGCTTTTTTGCCTGTGCCTTTTCGTCCAGAGTCGAGATAGTTGAAATACAATTTAAAGCGGTTATACAGCGGAATATTAGTGTCCATTTCATTTAGTCGATCCCAGTCGGCCAATATCTTTTCCGTTGAATTGGGCGGCAACAAATCGCGATCCTCGGCAAAGAAGATGAACAAAAAGCGGTCGATGAGCTTTTGCGATTTCTTAAATAACTTGTGTTTGATGTTCTTTTGTCCGCGCTCGGTATCTTCTAAACTTAACTCGGTTCTGAACGCTTCATTTTTCATGTTGCGCTTCACCAAGTCACGGAACAACTCACGTTTGAATTGCGAGTAGTCTGAATAGAATTTCTTAGTTATCTGCTCCTCTTCTTGTAGTGAAGCGTCTTTGATCGTTAGTGGGACATTGTTGACGAGGTTTCCGTGTCCCAGACATAAATAGAAAAGAGCAAAGTCCTTTTCGTTGAGGTGAAACAAATCAAACTCCTCAAATTCGACGGCGTTGTTAATGTAGAAACGCAGCTTTTCAAAGTTGGACGTAATGACATACACGCAACCAGACTGATTGGCTTTGTAGTCAAAAGCCTGTTGGCGCACTTTCTCCAAGTCTTTGGTGTTTGTGCCTTTTAACTCAATAACGGCAAGAGCATTGCCATCTTTTAGAATTGCACCGTCCGCTTTCTTGGCGTTCTTCTCGTTCTTCAGCTCAGTAGTTAAGTTGAAATTCGGCTGAGGGTTTAACGTATAGCCAAGCACATTGACAAACAATTCATCCAAGAACTTCGCTTGGTATTGTTCTTCCTTACTTTCTCTGATATTTTGTTGAATGGTAGGGTTGTGAAAATACTTGGAGTACTTCTTAAACGCTTTCTGTACATTGGATTGGTCTTGTAATTTGAGATGCTTGGCAAGTACAGCACGTTGAAATAATGGCATGATCTTCTATTTGTGGCTAAAAGTAGTTATAAAGCTGAAAAAGAACATTCCAAAGAATCTATTTCAATCCACCGATTCGAAAGCGAACGTATCAAAAGGACAGAAGGGCTATAAATGCACTTTTTCACACTTTCTGTACCATATTTGTACCTCAACTTACTCAAATACCCGCAGATAGGGGATAGTTACTTTTTGTATTGGGAAGTAAAGCCATCTCATCAACATAAAAAAAAGCGAGCCCATTCCTTCGAAACAAGCTCGCTTTATAAGTATCATATTCTTTATAGGTATTGAGCAACTAGTGTTAGCTAGCCATCAATTGTCCTAATCACACGTCCCACCAAACGCCCCGAGGAACAACAACAAATCTTGTGTATCGATGAAAAGATCTCCGTTCATATCGGCTTGGCAGCTGGTTGAAGGTAATATTGTACACGAGCCATCATCAATTGTGGCTGATGAGTCGTACTCGGGTGCTCCTGGGTAGGTGCAGCCATAGCAAGCATAATCGCAACTCCCATCACCGCAGGCCGCAGCAGGGTCGAAGTTGCAGGCCGTAGGATCAATGCATCCGCTGTATTCACAAAGGCTCACATCATTGAGACAAAGCAAGGTGTTGGCGTAATTGCAGGCAGTTGGATCAGTGCATGCCCCCCCAAATAAACAACAGTTGTAGCTTGACATACAAAGTGCATCCCAATTATTCACTAAGCAAAATGGATCAGCGGCAATAACTGCCTCAATGCAATCCTGATTGGCAAGATAGTATCCATCAGGTAGAGAGCACGCGAGCATTGCGGGACCCGAGCCAAGTGCTTCTGGAATATACCACAAACCAAATTCACAATTTCCGTCATCCATAGAAGCGGAAGAATCGTAATTGCAGGCATCGGAACTAGTACAACCGCAATCCTCATCGATCTCTCCATCTAAATTATTGTCGATTCCATCACATACTTCTTCCCCCGGGCAGCTCGCCTCATCCAATGGAATATTAACAGGAGGATAGCCACTGTAGTTTCCAAAGCAATTGTAAATTCCCCCGTCGTTCACAATGTTGTCGAAGTTCACGATCGTGGCGGTGTTGTTGATGGACCCGTTGAGTTGGTTAAAGATGGACCCACCAAGCTGGTTGACAATTGCACCGTCGTTGGCAATAGCTCCGTCGTTGGTAATGGTGCTGAAGTTGGTAATGGCCCCGTCGTTGGTAATGGCCCCGTCGTTGGTAATGGCCCCGTTGCTGGTAATGCCACCTTCGTTCTCAAAGGCCCCCGCGTTCTCAAAGGCACCTTGGTTATAAAAGTCCCCATAATTGTATATGAATCCATTGTTAGAGAGCGTCCATCCATTGTTGATGAAGATGTTTCCAAAGTTGTCGATTCTCCCTCCAAATTGGTTGGTGATAGCCCCGTCGTTGTCGATTTCTCCGTTGTTTACTATGATTGTAAAGTTTTCGAAATTCCCTGTGTTGAAGAAAATACCTCCAGATGTATTATCCAAGAGCCCATTATTATGCATGGCTGCGTGATTTTCGATAGTTCCCCCAGACTTGTTTTCTATTGTCCCGTCAAGCTGATTATTGATAAACCCGCCATTGTTGGTGGTTCCGGAGTTTTCGATGGTTCCTTCCGATTGATTGGTGATAATCCCATCGCTATTATTTTGCACGAACCCACCGACTTCATTTTGCAGAAGAAAATTGTTAGTCATGTCTGCAGAGTTTGAAATGGTCCCTCCAGATTTGTTTTCGACTCTCCCCAGGTTTAAAAATTCCGCGGAGTTCGAAAGAATTCCATAGTTCCGTATGAATGCTGTAAAGCCGTTTAAGATGTTCCCTCCGGGCTGATTTTCGATGATTCCTCCAGGTGCATTGATATATATAAGCCCGTAACTGGAGATCTCACCGGTGTTGTAAATAGCCCCGCTGTTTTGCACTTCCATGAAAAACGTTGGGTGGTTGAAAATTCCAAAGTTGAAGAAAACACCTCCGGCTAAATTATTGAAGAGCCCATCATTGTTCCATGTCGCATGGTTTTCGATGATCCCGGAATTGTTGATGGTCACGTAGTTGGCGATTATTCCTGCCCCGTCGTTGTTGATGGTTCCGTCGTTGCTGATGGTCCCGATGTTGTTAATGGCACCGTCGTTGGCAATTGTACCACCTACGTTGTTGGTGATGGTCCCACCGCTATTATTTTGCACAATCCCACTACCTTCATTTTGTAGAAGCGAACTATTTGTGAATTCTGCTGAGTTGTTAATGGTTCCTTGGTTAACAAAGCTCCCATTATTGCTACAGAAAGCTAGCCCGAAATTCGAAAAGGTCCCGACGTTCTCGACGGACACGAAGTTCTGAATACTTCCGTAGTTGTGAATTTCTCCGTAGTTGAAGATGTTAAAATCAACGACCAAAGAACCGTTAAGCTCTACAATAAGACCTAAAGGTATTGTCGCATCATTTCCGTCAGATGGCCACCCATTGTCCCAATTTCCAGGGTCAGCCCAATCATTGCTGTTGATACCGGTGAAAGTCGTTTGAGAGAATAGAGTGGTGGAGAGGAGGCACAGGAATGCCAGCCACGACAATGATGTTAATGTTTTCATAAGCTCTGGTTTCAGCCCTCTGCTCAAAGGGGATACTTGGTTCAAAGGCCTTGGTTAAGGAATTCGTTTTGGTGTGGTTATTAAGGCATACCTCAAGTTGAGGAATTGCTCATTCCAAGGAGCAGGAGGGCTCATCGCGAAGATAAAGCGTCTTTCTTGATACAGGGAAGTCACAAAGATAGGGCTAATTCAGTTTAGGATAATACTCTTACACTTGCTGAGACAAGCAAGGTTGCACTGGCCTAGATGGTTCGACCAGGTTTCCGTTGTTTGCCGTTATTTAAAAGAAGTCGCTTGGGTCGACCATAATTTGACTTAAATTAGAATATGTTCGAAGTCCATAAAGGCCATTTAATTACTGTAAAAAAAATATTTCCCCAATCGACTTTTGCTTGTAAAGCAAAATTCACATCCCCAAACATGTTTCCCATCCCAAATGAATTTCTTCCCAATCATCCCTAAATTCACGCACAAAATAAGCAACGAGTGAATTCAATCCGAAAATCGATTTTCATTGCCTCCACCCTTGTACTGGGAGTCATCATGTTTCAACTGTACGCGTGCGAGGTGGAGAAGCGGGCTTTGAAGGCCGACTTGATTGAAATCAGCCATATCAAGTATGGGATGTTCAATGTCGATGAGTGGAAGGTTATTCTCGCTGAGATTATTGAGAAAAAGGTCCAGGATTTTGAAGTTACGCCGGAGAATCGAAAGGAGATTTTGAAGAAGACCGAAGCCATCGTGTCCAAGATTATTGATGAGGTGGAGTCTGTTGTGCGCCAAGAAAACAAGAAGCAGACGTTTGGTTTTATCAAGCAGGGGATTATGGACCTGACCAACACCTTTGACGATGTCAGGGAAGGCATTCCCCAATATGCTGTGGTTATTGTGGACCGACTCAACGATCCGAAGACCAAAGAGAGTTTGAAGGCCTACCTGTCGGCCAAAATTGACTCTTTCGCTGGGGAGACGGTGGGTGAAATGGACTACTCTGTGATGAATGAAATATTGGACAGAAGAGGATGTGAATCAAAGGAAGAATGCCGTGTATGCCTGGAAGAATCCTTGTTTGCATTGAATCAACAAGAACGATTGCCCATCTTCATGGCATTGCTGGTCATTCTCGCTCAAACTCTCCTCGTATTCATCCCAAAGAATGTGTCAACGGCCGAGCTTGTCTGTTTTGGTCTGTCGGCTATTTCGCTTCTCATTGGCGGGATTCTATTGCCCATGATCGACATAGAAGCCACCATTCAGAGCTTTACCTTCTTGTTGGTGGGGGAAACGGTAATCTTTGAGAATCAGGTGCTCTTTTTTCAAAGCAAGAGCATTTTGGAAGTCGTTCAGATTTTAATGCAGAACGGTGGAGCAGGCCTAGTCATCGTATCTATCCTGGTCTTCTCGTTTTCTGTTCTTATCCCCGTTTTGAAGATGTCTCTATCGATCTTTGCAATGGTAAAAAGAGAGATTCCTCAAAACAGGTTCGCCAAATTCATCGTCCTGAAAGCCGGCAAATGGTCGATGGCCGATGTCCTAGTAGTAGCACTTTTTATGGCCTATATCGGCTTTCAAGGTGTCATCAATTCCCAACTCACACAATTGCAGCGAGACTCCGGGACCATGGAGCTTCTCACCACAAATAACTCTACGCTTCAACTGGGGTTTTACTTGTTCACAGGGTATGCCTTGATGGGTTTGCTGGTGAGCAGTCTGATTGAGAAAGTTGGGGTCATTCGTGCTGATAGCCGGATTATATTGTAAACTCACAAATTAAACCCAAAGCACCATGACCGACCAAAACATCATCGACATTCTTGAAAAGCACATAAGCGGACTCGAAAAATTCGACCAAATCCCAGAGCTTCGGCAAAAGGCCAATCAAATTTTACGCATCTGTGTCTATTCCACCGGTGTCTTGGCCTACCAACATTTGTTCGATGAAAAACTACGCGGACCGATTCATGAGACGACCTTGACTTTGAATGGCGTGGCAATGGAGGCCTTGCAAGCATTGGATGGTCATGGCGAACCGCTCACCGGCGAACATTGCAGTGAATGGGTGGAAACCGTTAAAATGTCGCTCTTTCTGGTTGTTCAGGGTTTTACCATGCTCAAAACAGGGAAGTCTGTATAAAAAAGGAGGTCTCAAATCACCTGAGATCAACCTTCCAAACATGACACCCATTATCGTTCGGTCTAGACCCTCTTCCTTTAGCATACCTCCGCATTTTCCGTATTTTTGAAATAGCCTAACTAGGAACTGATCATGCCCACAATCTTCAACATAGCTAAATCTGTTGTGCTGCTTTTCGCAGTGCTCCTGCTAGCTGTGGATTTTTCCGGGCAATTTTCGGTCAATGTGTTAACCGACACCCCTGATGCCAATCCCGGAGACGGCGTGTGCTCCGATGCCGGTGGCAACTGTTCCCTTCGTGCGGCCATCATGGAATCCAACGCTACAGCAGGCGACAATACCATTTCGTTGCCCGTTGGCGAATACGTCTTGAGCATAGCAGGAATGAACGAAGATGCAAGTGCTTCAGGCGATTTGGATATTCTGGACAACCTGGAGATTACGGGGGCCGATACCAGACAAACAATCATACGAGCCGATTCTCTAGACCGTGCTTTTGATATTTTCCCCGGAGTAAATGTTTCGATCTCATTTCTTGAAATTTGGGAAGGCTCTGTCTTGGCTGGAAGTGGTGGCGCCATCCGCAATCAAGGGACACTAGACCTCTCAGAAGTGGGCATTCGTGCTTCCATGTGCGAGGGCGATGGAGGTGGATTGCAGGGAGGAGGATTCGGTGGAGCAATATACAATTCAGGCATACTCACGATCTCAGAAGTCACCATCAATTCCTGCCTGGCCCTTGGCGGAAAAGGTGGTAACGGCGTTGCGCCCGGTGGAGGAAGTGGAGGAGGAGCTGGACCTGGATTGGGAGGTGCGATTTACAACGATCAAGGAGCATCTTGTGTGCTTATCAATTCGACCATAAGCGACAATAGCGCCCAAGGCGGCCGTGGAGGAAATGGAACCTTTCACCAAGGTTCAGGAACTGTGGCTAGTGCCGGCGGTGCTGGCGGTGGGTTTGGTGGTGCAAGCGGACCGGCCAATGGAGGCGGGAGCGCGGGCAACTGGGGCGGCGGCGGAGGCGGCGGTGGCTCTCTCTCTGGTGCTGGTGCAGCTGGCGGTTTCGGCGGCGGTGGTGGTGGCGGAGGTGCGAATTCTTGGGGAGGTGCAGCGGGGGCAGCAGGCGCTGCGGGGCTGTTTGGTGGTGCAGGCGGACAAGGCTGTTGTAGCGCAGGTTCTGGCGGTGGAGGCGCAGCTGGACTGGGCGGTGGGATTTTCAATCGAGACGGACAAGTAGAAATAACGAATTGCACTTTTGCCTTTAACCAAGCAATAGCTGGTGCCGGAGGTAGTGGTTGGTTTAGCGGTCCAGGGAGTCCTGGATTGGGCAAAGCCGGAGCCGTATTCAACCTAGACGGAGATTGTTTCTTGAATAATTCCTTGTTCGCTCAGAACACGGCAACGACAGATGCTCCATCGCTCTTCGGAACGTTCGAATCCGATGCCGGACACAACTTGGTGGAACTCTCAGATGCTGGTATGAACCTTATCGGCAATACAGCCAATAACCTGATAGATGTTGATCCACTTATTCTCCCACTGGCCAACAACGGAGGAAATACCGACACCCATTTATTGGAATCGTGCAGCCCAATTAGCCCTGCGATCGACGCAGGAAATGATGCTTTTGCCTCAGCCTTCGATCAAATTAGTCAGGCCCGCGTGAATGTCTCTGAAATTGGCGCTGTTGAAGTTCTGGCGCTATCCGTTACGCTACTTCCCGCCGACACAACTCTTTGCTTTGGCGAAACGCTTTTACTCGATGTGACAAGTGATAATAGCACGTACGAATGGAATGACGCCTCTACAGATCCAACGCTATTGATCGACTCGGAAGGAACATACTCGGTGACTATCACCCAAAACGATTGCGATTACACCGATGAGATTATGGTTGATTTCAATCCGCTCGAAAGTGTCGACCTAGGCCCCGATCAGAATATTTGTCCGGATGGCTTGATTCAATTGGACGCGACCTATCCAGGTGCAACCTACGAATGGCAAGATGGTCTTACAACGGCGACCTATGATGCCTTGGACGCGGGAGTTTATTCGGTCGTTGTGACCTTGGATGACTGTTCGGCGTCGGGAAGCGTGGAGATTTTTCCTGTGGATGTCGTGAACTTAGATTTAGGGCCCGACCAGTCTATTTGCGAAGGGGAATCAGTTGATTTGTCGACCGATGTGGTGGCCGATTCGTATGAATGGAATACGGCTGAAGTGACGCCTTTTATCACCGTGTTCGATGCTGGAATGTACACCCTTGATATTGTGGTCGACGGCTGTTCGTACAGCACCAGCGTGGTAGTCGATGTCTCGGATAATCCTACGCCTAATTTAGGAAGTGACTTGGAGTTGTGCGACGGTGAGACAGCCGTGTTGGATGTTTCCTCAGAGGCCGGCACTTACGAATGGCAGGACGGTTCGAGCGACGCTACTTTTACGGTCAATCAGTCTGGAAATTACTCGGTTACAGTCACTCTCGGCACCTGCATAGGTTCGGATGAGCTTGAAGTGATTTACCATCCAATTCCCGTATTCAATTTAGGACCGGATGTCACGGTTTGCTATTCGAGTGGTTTTCAATTGGAAGTTGTCACCGAAGTGGCCGATGTCAATATTCTCTGGAACACAGGCCAGTCCTCAGCGATCATTACTCCACCTAGTTCAGGTTTTTATCAAGCGACCGTGGGCGCAAATGGATGTAGCTATTCCGATGAGGTGAATGTCGAAATCATTGAGGAGCTGTTTTTTGATTTAGGGCCCGATAAAATTGCCTGCAAAGGAAGCACGGTTCTGCTCAATACCGATGCGCAAGACTTCCCTTTTCCCTTGTCTTATACGTGGTCTGAGGGCGAAAGTGAGTCGGTCATTCATGTCACCGAAACGGGCACCTACGAGGTCACCGTCGAGAGCCAATGCGACGTAATCACCGACGAGATCAGGGTGGTATTCGATCAGTGCGGCTGTGAAATATACGTTCCCAATGCTTTTACCCCCGATGAAGATGGTGTCAACGAGTATTTTATGTCCGAATCGGCCTGCGAGTTCAATTATTTCTTGATCCAAGTATACAACCGCAATGGCGAGGTCATTTTCCAATCCGATGACCCTACACACGCCTGGGATGGTTCGTCCCGCAACGGCGATTATTATGTCCCGAATGGCGTCTACGCTTGGCGACTGGAGTACATTAGCACCACCTTGGAAGGCGTCGTTTCGGACGTGCTTCAGGGGCACGTGACGATAATTCGGTAAGCGTTTCTCCCATATCAACAGGCGTAGTAATTAATTGAATTTCATTAGCCATTCGGCAAATGCAGAGCAGCAATATGCTCCAACTAGAAGTAAGACGTCAATCATCATTTTCATCATTTGCGCTTGTCGCTTAAACAACCCCGAGGACTATGACAGATTCAATCTTCCTAACGAATCCAGAGTTTGGGAACCCTTTTGAAGTGGAGAATCGGAATTAGGATTCCTAATCGGCCGCATGTGGTTAGGGTCAAATGCCTGTGACAAAGACTAACGATCAACCATAACGCTATGTGATTCCCATCATGTATTATCTGTACGTGCCTTTGTATTTTGCTCATCTAGAAGGGGATAGGTGTGCTGTCGATGGCTATTGTGATGCGACTATTATTCCTGAAAGATGCAAAGGGTGATTCATGCCAATGAGTTTTCCGCGTCAATCGAACAAACCAGTATCATTAACCACCGCCTATGGGAGATCATAAAATAAACGCAAAATCAAACGATCAAGCGAGGATGAATTTTCTCGCCCACCTTATTGACGACCTCAAAAGCCTTGAGTATATGTCGGAAAAGGGAATGATCGAAGATGACATTGTGCGCATTGGTGCCGAACAGGAATTTTGTCTGGTAAACGATCATTGGCGGCCAGATATCAATGCGTTGGACGTACTCAAAGAGATCGACGACCCGCATTTTACGACTGAATTGGCTCGTTATAATCTGGAAATCAACCTTGATCCGCAAGAGCTTTGTGGGGATGCATTTGCCCGAATGGAAAATCAGATCCGGGCACTCTTGGAAAAGGCCGATGCTGTGGTGAAGCGCAAGAAGAGTAAAATTGTGCTCACGGGGATTCTCCCAAGCATTTCGCAACATGAAGTGAAATTGGATTTTATGACGCCCGATAAGCGCTACTACGCGTTAAATGATATGCTCAAAGAGGCTAGGGGAAGTGATTTTAGGCTGAATCTGTTAGGGGTCGACGAATTGTCGATCAAGCACAATTCCGTGATGTTTGAGGCTTGCAATACCAGCTTTCAAATGCACTTGCAGATAGACCCCAATGATTTCACATCGAGCTACAATTGGGCCCAAGCAATCGCAGGTCCCGTCCTAGGTATTTCGGTCAATGCGCCTCTGTTATTGGGCAAGGAGCTATGGAGTGAGACCCGAATCGCCCTCTTTCAACAAAGTATAGATACCCGGTCGGTGTCAATGGCCCAAACCGAACAAGAAGCTCGTGTGTCTTTTGGCAATAACTGGATGGATGGCCATGTAGTCGATTACTACAAAAACGAAATTTCTCGGTTCAAAATTCTTCTGACAAAAGAGATTGAGCAAAGCTCCATGGAAGAACTGAATGAAGGAAAAATCCCGAAGCTCAGTGCTCTTAATCTGCTTAATGGCTCAATCTATAGGTGGAATCGTCCGTGCTACGGTGTAGGAAATGGAAAACCGCATATCCGCATCGAGAACCGGTATATCCCTTCAGGACCGACGGTTGCCGATGAGATGGCCAATTTCGCGTTCTGGGTCGGACTTATGACGGGCAGACCAGCAGAATTTGATGACATGCCCAAGGTGATGGATTTCAAAGATGCTCGTTCCAACTTCATACGAGCGGCGCGCACTGGTTCTGAATCAATCATGAATTGGATGGGGAAATCGGTGCCACTCGAACAATTGGTACTGGATGAATTGCTGCCCATAGCGCGAAATGGCCTTGAGAAAATGGATGTCGATAAAGCGGATATTGACAAATACCTCGATGTCATTAAGAGGCGGGTTTCAACGCAGACCGGTTCGCAATGGATTGTCAAGAACTTTCGACAACTTAAAAAGGAGTTGAAGCTTGATGATGCGCTCCTAGCCTTGACAGAAGCGATTCACACCAATCAACAATCGGAAAAACCAGTGGGCGAATGGCCAAGTCTTCATGACTTTTCGTCTTTCGACTCAAAAGCGGGCAAGGTCGGCCATCTCATGACGTCAAACCTGGTCACAGCCAGTGCCTCCGATCTCGGACTTTTGACCTTGCAGTATATGAAGTGGAACAGTATCCATCACCTCCCGGTTGTCGACAACAAAGAATCGCTGGTTGGTTTGATTACTTGGCGACATCTAGCGCAGTATTGGGATCAAGTACATGACCCCGTGAAATTGTTAAGTGCACGTGATATAATGGTTCAAAACGTAATCACGGTTGAAACATCCACGCCAATCCATGAGGCTATTGCCATTATGAAGAAACACGTAATCGGCTGTTTGCCAGTCCTTCAAGGTGCACATCTAGTGGGAATTATCACGATCAAGGACCTAATTCACATGGACAATGCCTGAAGTTCATAGCAAGGCATTGGGACGCAGCATTCAAGTCGATCGCATCATTGGAAGAGTAGACGGAGCGAAGGATGGTCCTTGTTTGCTATTCTTTGCAGGCATTCACGGCAATGAACCAGCGGGTGTTTTTGCACTGCACCAGGTCGTCGAAGAATTGAAAAAATTAAGGGGCCAAATTTCGGGATCGGTCATCGCCATAAGCGGCAACTTGTGGGCACTTGAACGGTCGGTGCGTTATGAAAAGGTTGATTTAAACAGACTTTGGAAAAAGGACCATATTGAAGCTCTCAAAAAAGGGATGTATGTTCCGACAAACGAGGATGAAAAGCAGCAAAAAGAGATTTTTGACCTAGTTGAGAGTCTGCTTCAACAGGAAAGCGGACCATTCTATTTCTTCGATCTCCATACAACCTCGAGTGCCACCATTCCATTTATAACCGTGAATGATAGCCTCCTCAACCGAAAGTTCACCAAACAATACCCTGTCCCACTCATCCTGGGAATTGAGGAGTATTTGGACGGTCCGCTCTTGAGCTATATCAACGAGTTGGGCTATGTATCCTTTGGGTTTGAGGGCGGACAACACGATGAACTTAGCTCCATCCAAGACCATACTATCTTCGTTTATTTGTCCCTCGTATTTGCCGGAGCGCTTCATAAGAGTGCGATAGAATACGATGGATATCTTTCTCGATGGAATGCGTTCAAGGGCAACCAACAGGCGTTTTACGAAATCTACGACCGATTCGGCGTAAAGGAAAGCGAGCATTTTGTCATGAAGCCAGGATTTTCAAATTTCCAGTCGATCAGTCGAAACGAGGAGTTGGCAACCCTCGATGGCACTTCGCTAAAGGCCCAGGAGAACTCTGTCATTTTCATGCCCCTCTATCAATCCCAAGGGAGCGATGGCTATTTCCTCATTCGCAAAATCCCGCACATTTTTCTTTGGCTCTCCCGTGTTTTACGGAAGTACAAAGTCGACCATCTATTCATTCTCCTTCCCGGTGTGTCGTGGTCTTCTGATTTGAAGGATGCGATGGTGATTGATTTGCGCATAGCGCGTTTCATTTCCAAACAAGTCTTCCATCTTTTCGGATATCGCAGCAAGCAAATAGGTCGAAACCACATGCAGGTCAAGAACCGAGAGCATCGATCGAGAAAGGATGAATACAGCGGAGCGAAATGGTATCGCACGCGAATGTCGGACTAGAGCCACACAGCTGAGAACCAGGATTTAAGAAGAAACCTCTAATTAAGATCTTAGAATTTCACTTTTAGGAGACGCGTTATTGGTCGCCGGATGTGCTTCAGACAGGGAATGTTTATTACATTTCCAACTTGTCCCCATCTCATCTTAGACAAGCATTTTATGAAACAACACATCGCCCACATAGCTCTGGTCGTTCGTGATTACGACGAAGCCATTGAATTTTACACCCAAAAATTGGATTTTACCTT
>JADFAK010000022.1 GCA_015665315.1 Flavobacteriales bacterium
ATCTACTTCGAATTTTCGGCAAAAGTAGCACAATGGGGCGCTATATGTACTCGGGACAAATGCGATCTTGAATTTCAGGCATTTTCAACTTGCGGATAATATAAATCAAACTAAGCTCTAATCCACCACGACCATTGCTCGCCGGACGGAGATTGCTCACGTTGATATCATAGCTAATTGCTGCTCGCCAATTGTCGTAATCCATACCGGCCATGAGGTAACCAGCATCGGAGGCGCGCATGTACAGTCCCACAAAGATCGTTCGATATAAACCGGCCTTGTCATTGAGAATATATCTGCCGGCAGCTCCGAGAATTAGCTCCTTGAACTTGCCTTGGGATTGAAAGAGTAGGGAGGGTAAGAGGTCAATTTCCTGACTTATGGGAAAAGCGGCGTTGGCGTGGAAGTTAAATCGCATGTCAAGTCGCACTGTTGGCTCATTGTAGAAACTTTGTTTCGGCGTATTTAGGTTGAACATGCCCAGTCCGGCATACACTTCTGTTCGCTTTTTGGGCTTCCAGTAATAACCTGCTCCAATATTGAAGTTGAGATAGGTGCGTGAATCCCTATTGTTGGGTTCGTTAGGATCAATGTTGGGGTCAAAAGCTAAACCGTTCCATTGGTTGTCGTATCTCAATTGAGAATAGTCGATTTTTTTATGTGTAAACCCAAGCTGGGCGCCGAATGACAAGGTGTGGAGTGAATCAGTCGAAACAGGAATTAACCACGAGCCTGCGCCATTGACCTGGAGCGTGCTTAAGCGGGAATCACCTGCCTTGTCTTGGTAGATCGAGAGCCCAGTTCCCAATCCACTGATTTGTTTCATGTTACGAGCATCAACAGAACCACCAAAAGTAGAAAAGGGGGTAGTTACCGATTTCCATTGGGTTCGCTGATTGCCGATGAAGCGATAGTCGCCGTTGAACTGACCAGTCATCGCCGGATTGTAGTTCATGGGGGCCACATCAAATTGGGAGAAGTGAATATCCTGTGCGCTCAAAGCAAGCGAAGAGAACATCAAAGCCCAACACGCGATATGGAGGAATGCTCGTCTCATTTTATCACGGTGATATTGCCTTTGTCAAAGTATTCGATACCACCAACACAGGTGGCCTCGAGGTAGTAGACGAATACAGCGGGATCAACGGATTTGCCTTTGTACGTACCGTCCCAACCTACACTTTGAGATCGTGTTTCAAACATCATTTCACCCCATCGATCGTAAATGGTGAGGTAAACACTTGTAAGATTCTCTCCGCGTATGAACAGGATTTCATTTTGGTCGTCGCCGTTGGGTGAAAATGCGTTGGGAATGTAGATCGAGGGCGGACCGCAAACAAAATCGACGACAGTTACACGAACAGAGTCCAAATGTGAACATTCGCCATCGCTCACAGTGACGTAGAAGACAGTAGTTTCGTCTATGGTAGCGATCGGATTCTCACTGCTCGCATTGTCCAGGAATTCAGCTGGAGTCCAGGAGTAGTTGTAACCTGGAGGTAGGACGTTCAGTTGAGAAGATTCACCGGCAGAGATCAAGTCTGGATTGGCGGTCGCATTGATACTAAGTGGGTTGAGGCCAGAAATGCTGATCAATGCCGAATCCAAGGCTGTGCATTCGTTGTTGAAGTTCGATTCTAAATAGATCCAAGTCGTTTCGTTGGCCACAACTTCAACCGATGAGGTTCCTTGACCTTCCAGTATCAAGTTACTCGGACTCCAGGTGTACTGAAGTTGATCAGAAGGGTTAATCACCTGCACCGTAATCGTATCACCTCCACAAGCCACTACGTCGGCCGATATATCGGTTTGCGTTCCGATCAAACTTATGCTCACCGAATCAACTGAAGTGCATTCTCCCGTAATAGCTTGAGCGTATAAAGTAATATTCTCTTCAACGAAAAATTCGATGTCTGTGTCTTGGTCGTTGTCGTTCAGGCTGATTGAAAAGTCCTCGTATTCCGACCACGTAATTTCGTCGCCGTCGGTAACTGCATTTAAGTCGACTAATTCAGACTCACAGAGAACCAGGTCGGCTGGGAGTTCGAGGAGAATGGTGTTGACTACGACTTCTTGGAAAAGTGTGTCAATACAGCCATCATGCATGATCGTCAAAATGTAATCCGTGTCTTCACCGGCCGTAAATATCGGGTCAGCAACGTCGCTTTCAGAAAGGTAAGTGGCGGGACTCCATTCATAAGTGTATCCCGGAGTTGTTTCCGTTCCGATGGGCGTTGATTGATCGTCGCAGATTTCAATTGAACCAAAGTCGGTAACCGTAGGCACAATAATCTCAATGGTATGCATCACCGTATCCGATTGATTGCACGTGCCCGGATGATTGGTAATGAGCGTTACTTCGTAAATTCCTGGTTCGTCGTAGGAATGAAATGGATTGGCCACGTTCGATGACGAATCATCTCCAAAGTCCCAAGTGAAATTTTGACCGTAAGTACTAGCATTGCTAAATCCGACCGGGGCATTTTGACAATACTGATTCGGTGCAGAGAACTCGGCTATCGTAATGGGCAGCTGAAAGTCAAATTTAAAAACCCCGTTGTTGCAGTTAAAACTGTTGTTGGTAGGGGAAACAGCGTTGAATGGCTCGATTGGAAAGTCGTCGTTGCTTCCACAACCGGCACATACCGACTGGTAAATGACTCCTTTGTCGCTAAAACGCGAAGTTCCGCCGTCCACGTGCTCATTGCTCACATTTCCTCCGAAGAAAGAAGCGTAGACCACGTCACTAGCGTCGTTCTCAAGAATAATAAGGTAGAAATCACTGGCGTTCGTAGTCGATTGATAGGCGTCGTCGGTGGTCTCCATTCCTTCTACCGTCGCGGTGTTGGGATTGGAGGAGGTATTGGTTGTTCCTCCCCAGCCAGACATATATACTTTCCCACATACGTCGATGAGGAAAGCGGTTGGAGAAAGGTTCGGCTTTCCTGCACCCGTGCCGAAAACGGTTGACCAGATTTTATTCTCAAGTTCACTGTCCATTTTCATGACAAGCATGCCGCTATTGGGCTGGGCATAGCCTGCATTTTCGATCCAATAATTGTCGGCAGCGCGGGTTTGTCCGTATGCGTACACTATATTGTCCAGATCGACTTCCACGAAATAAATTTGGTCGTAGGCCGACGAGCCGACATACGTTCCTTTGAGAATAGCCGTTCCTGCGGCATTCATTTTGATGATGTATCCTTCAGCCTGACCGCCGTTGGAGGCATTTTGCCAGGCCGTTGCGGGGATAGGTAGTGTTGAAGTTTCAGTTCCACCACACACGTATATATCGTTGTTGCTATCGACCGCGATGGAATAGGCGGCATCGTCTCCAGTACCTCCCATATAGGTGCTCCAAATAATGTTTTCTAGTTCGGGATCGAATTTTGTAATGCACGCGTCGAGTCCGCCGGCGTTGGTGTTTTGCAGTCCGTTCACAATGGGGAAGTTGGTCGAATAGGTGCATGAAACGACATATATATTGTTGTCGTTATCAATCATCACCTCACCTCGCACTTCATCGGCATAATTAAATTTCAAGTCGGGTGCCGTATTCACACCGTCATTTCCAGTTCCTCCTAAAAAGGTACTCGAAGAGAGGGCACTTCCGAACTGATTGAATTTAGTCACGATAATATCAGAACCATTTACATAATCCACACCTACACCCGAAGGGGCAAAGGCACTTCCACCACCAAAACTTTGGTCGTAGCTGTTGCCAGTAACCGGGAAGTTGGCCGAAGAAGTCGTTCCATATACAATCAATTCATCACTATCATTGACGATCAAACTGTGAGGTAACTCGTCGGCACTACCTCCCAAATAGGTACTATAGACCATGAAGGTCCCTGTCGTATCATACTTAGATATCGCGATGTCGGTACCTACCAAAGTTCCTTGTCCGTCGCCGCCACCCCATGTTTGTTCGTACGACCCGGTAACATAAGGATAACCAGCCCCAAAAGCCGAGCTTCCCGAGTAGAGGAAGCCATCACTGTCGAAGGTAGCGGTGTATCCAAAGTTATCGGCAGTAGATCCCGAGTAGGTCGAGAAAATCAATTCGGGATCGATTAAAAGTTCATAAGTCGAATCGTATCCTTCAGGGAAGTTGAAGGAGCAAATGCCATTATTGAGCACAAATTCGCAAGCAACGAATACCTTTTCTCCATTTATTAGTTGCCAGGCGATGGGCTTCTGTTCGGTAATGTCGGCAACCGTATTTCGCACGATGAGTCGGTTTTCAACTTTCTCAACCTCAGCTCCTCGGTATTGCCAGGTTATTTGAGATGGATCAGCGCCAGGCTCAACGATGAAGTCATATTTCAGGAAGAAATCGTTGGAATATAATTTTAGATCGACACCTTCATACAGACTAGGATAGGTCATTTGGCCGAAGGCTCGACAATTGCCTTTCCACTTGCTGGGATCATTGCCTAGAAAGAAGTTTTGATAGGCAGGCTGAAGTTTATCCCAATGAGGAACTTGTGTTTGATTTGCACCTAGAAAGTCTAAGTGGTAAACATGGCCATAAACATTTGCCGAAGGCTTACCTTTTTTATAAGCTTTGGGATTGGCATGTAAATCTGAGACCTCACTGTAGTCGGCCAAGTGGAAGGTAAAACCATCATTTTCAAACCAAACCCAACCAATTTCGATTTCGGCACGCGCTAGGACTGAAGAAGGCCATTGCCCCTTGTTCTCAACTAGCTGGTAGTGCGCAGATTGAGAGAAGGACTGGCATGCAATGGTTAGAAGAACAAATGTTAGAAGGAGCTTCATTGGCAGCAATTTACTCAATATAGATGTTCTTTTTGCCGTAAAAAGTTGCTTAGCTTCAAGAGCTACCAAATTTGTTCCCAGTAAAAAGACAAAGGCCACCTATATAGGCAGCCTTTGTTGCGTAAAAACCAAACGTTTTCCGTTGAAAATGTTGATTAATTATTTATTCCTCAATTCGTCCCAGTTGCCGTCCTTCATGGTCAGACAGCGACCTTCAAGGTGCGAACGCCAGTAGATTCTTCCAGCATTGTCGCTTAGACATACTGTTTTCCCATCGGGAATATGGATTTTGACGTCGACACTTTGTGAGTGCCAATTATCGTGGTAGGGGAAAGAAAGGATAGGCGCGAGGTCCAAGGTGTCTCCATGCAGATCCGATATATACGATATGTTGCCTGCATTTTCGAAGGCTTTGGAATTGTTTCTGCCCGTGGCTTCCTTTTCGATTTCGACCACATAAGCTGCGGCCGAGTCGGTTGGATAGAACGCCATGTGTACTTGATTCCCAATGATCACCTGATCTCCATCTATACGTAACATTTCCAACCAGTCGCGGTCATTGAAATCAATTTGATCGGAGAAGTACTCATCAGAAAGTACATTGATGTACAACGTGTCGCTGCCGATTTCGTCCAATGAGATCTCGCTGCGCACTTCGGCATCATTAAGATTACCTCGGAACATTCCGAAACTTCCGCTCATGCACAGCACTATGCTTGTAATGAAGAAAACAATAAATACAATGAAAAGCGGTTTGATACCATTCTTAACATTTAACAACATTCTCAGGCCAGCGATAAAAAACATACCTGAAATGGAAAGAAAGAACATAACTGTTCCAATGGCGACTAGCGTCAGGTTGCCACTTCCCGCGAAGACGAGATCGTCAATAATATCCCATGATAGGTGTTCATGACCTAAAACGAGGTTGTCGACAGTAAACCATGTCCCGAAAAGTCCGAGAAAGAACATAATGCCCACGGCAAGAAATGCTACGCCGAAGACCTTCAACAGTACTTTACCGATTACTTCGAAAAAGCTCCCTAAACCATTGAAGAATTTTTGAAAAAAATCGCTCAAACTTGCTCCAGCTTTTTTCGTGTGTTCTTTGGTGTCGGATGAGAACTTCTTGAAGGAATCCTTGACATTGTCCATCTCTTCGTTGATCGTCTTACTGATGTTCTCGACGTTGACGGGCTCGCCCTTCATGTGCAGCTTTTCGGCTGTAGTCTTGGCTTCAGGAATAATTGCCCACAGAATGATATAGATCAACAAGCCTGTTCCGGCAAAGATCACAGCGAATACGAGTAGGATACGCAGGACCAATGGATCCCATCCTAAGTAGTGGCTGAAGCCCGAACATACTCCACCAACCATGGCGTCATCTGCGTCTCGATAGATTCTACGACGCGCCTGGCGGCTGTCTGAATTTCCTGTTGCCGACGAGTGAGCCCTCGGTTCATCGTCGTCGAAGTCGGTCGCATATTCTTCGGGCTGACCCATAATAGCGATTACTTCTTCGATGTCTTTCATGGTAATTACCTGCTTCCCTGCGTGCAATCTCTCTTGAAAAAGCTCGGCAATTCGCGCTTCGATATCGTCAACAATCTCCTGGCCACCTTCAGAGGTCGCGTAAAAGGACTGTATAGTTTTTAGGTATTGGAGTAGCCTTTGGTAAGCTTCTTCTTCAATGTTGAATATGAATCCGCTTATATTGGCTGATACGGTCTTGTTCATCACTTAGGTTTTTTGGTGGTTTTATTGACAGCGGTTGACAGTTCTTGCCATGTTTTGTCTAATTCAGCTAGAAACATACTGCCTGTTTCTGTTAGTGAATAATACTTCCTGGGCGGACCGGAAGTTGATTCTTCCCACCGGTAGCTGAGCAATCCGGCGTTTTTGAGTCTGGTAAGCAAAGGGTATAGTGTTCCCTCTACAACAATGAGCTTCGCTTCTTTCAATTCCTCTATTATATCTGAAGGATAAGCCTCCCGAGTTTTGAGAATCGCCAGTATGCAAAACTCCAAGACCCCTTTTCGCATTTGGGCTTTGGTGTTTTCGATTTTCATACGTGATGAATTGTTTGTTTGGAGTCATAATAGTAATATCCATTGCAAACATATAGCTTTTAGATGGTACTATGCAAAACAAAGTACTAAATATTTACAAATTTTGTGATTTCAAGTCTGCGAAGAGTAACAAACCCCAATCAAAGGAGGGAAGTAGCTATCGAAGAGTATATTGAATCATTTGCCTTGTGCTAAAAACCAACAATGAACACATTCTGATTTTCGAGAAATATGAACGTAACCTTTTGAAATAGAACAAGTAAAATGAAATGACGCCGTGAAAGATTTCTCCAAAAACGAAGGAAAAAACGAAAAACTGGAAATAATGGCAAAAGCAAAAGCACTCGACTTTAGAGCACGAAAAGCACTTATTCTTGTCTTAGGAATCCTAGGAACATTCATAATGTTGATGCCATAAGAAGGATTATCTGCTCAACTTATGATTATCTTTAGGGCTCCTCGCAAGGGAACGAAACCTTTTGAAAGATTCAGCGTATAGGTGATTAACTGACAACTGAATCTAACTTTAATACCAAATTGTAATGGATACTATCGACGAAATTAACCACTCGGTACTGCAGAAATTGATTGTTATTTTTTTAGGCTTCCTTTTTCTCGGAGTAGTACTTCAGTCTTGTACATATCATCAGCCTTGTTCAGCTTACAGTAAGATAAGCGTCGAAGAGATGGATGCGCAAGAAGATCTTCCCACTTGGGAATGACACCCATAAAATTTAGTAGGCCTCGGAATTTGAAAAAGTTTCGAGGCTTTTTTTTGTCTGCAATTCATGCAAATGCTTGTCTGCCGAATCTAAAACTGAAAGTAGATAAAGGGCTGCATCTCGGAGCTAATCACTTGGTAGAGCACAAATACCACGGCAAAACTTCCCAATACCTGCAGTGGAATGGGGAAATTAATGAAGGTCTGCCGGTACCAATTCTTCCAATTCTCCGGTAACCAGTGAATAACATAGCCCACCACGAGGACCGCCATCACCGCTTTGAATTCGATCATGAATGGAATCGCCACATCCCAATCGGGCGAGGTGAATATCCTTGCCAGCATGCTATAACCGGCCTCTAGCTCATTCTGAATATCGTGTTTGTCGTTGAGATTATCCCATGTATTATGTGATCCCGTCCTGAACCATGCTCTTGTGAGTGTGATGAAATTAAACGTGATGAAGATGGCCCATGCACGTTTCCACCAGGTGTTTTTGGCCTCCCACGGACTGATCTTCCGAAAAAGTTTGTAAAAAACGATGCCTATTCCATTGAGCGCCCCCCAAATCATAAAATTCCAACTCGCTCCATGCCATAGTCCGCCCAAAAGCATGGTGAGCATCACGTTTATATTGGTCGTGAGCCAGCTCTTGAATTTCGGAACGAGGTAGGCTAGGAGGACTAGAGCACCAATTGTAGCCAGACAAATCCCCAGAATTAAAAGACTACCAGCCATCGCCGAAGCAAAAAGGACAATCGCCAACAAAGCAATCCACGTACCTAAGGTTCCTCCCCGATTTCCGCCGAGGGGGATGTAGAGGTAGTCTTTGAGCCAGGAGGACAAACTGATATGCCAGCGCTTCCAGAAGTTCCCACAACTGTCGGCTTTGTAAGGTGAGTCAAAGTTCTTGGGCAGACTGAATCCAAGGAGCAGGGCGACACCTATTGCTATATCGGTATATCCTGAAAAATCGGCGTACACCTGGAGCGAGTAACCGTAGAGTGCCATCAAATTTTCGAAGCCAGAATACCGCGCTGGATCATCGAATACGCGGTCAATTAGGTTTACAGCGAGGTAATCGGCCAGGAGCATTTTTTTGAGCAGACCGTTCATGATCCAGAACAAAGCCAATCCGAAATCCCGCTTGGTGAGTGCGTATGGCTGGTATAGCTGGGGGATGAAAGCTGCGGCACGAACGATTGGTCCGGCGACAAGTTGTGGGAAGAAACTCACGTAGAATCCGAAGTCGAGCAGACTCTTCACAGGCTTGATATCACCGCGATAGACGTCTATTGCATAGCTCATCGTCTGGAAAGTATAGAAAGAGATTCCTACCGGTAGCAAGATTTTCTCAAAACGGAAGGTCGATCCAAAGAAGGAATTGGACCAGTAAGCGAAGTGATTGATCGGATTGAGATCACTCCCGAATATCGCGTTGAATGAGTCGGTAAAAAAGTACGCGTACTTGAAATAGACTAGCACTCCTAGATTAATAAGAATGCTAAGTGTGAGCCACGTTTTCCGCGACAATGTCGTCTTTCCATTGTGAATCCTGAATCCAATCAGGTAGTCAACAACAGTGGAGAACAAGAGTATCGAGAAAAAGAATCCGCTGGTCTTGTAGTAGAAGAACAAACTGACGGCAAAGAGAAAAGCATTCCTAGCAGCCCTGTTTTTATAAACGATGGAGTACCCCAAAAGCACGATTCCGAAAAACAACCAAAAGGTGAACTTGGTGAAGATCAGTGGAGTTGTGGGGTCGTATTTTAAAAACTCTAATAGATATTCCATGCCGACTTACAGCTTCTTTTTGGCCACTAAACAATGTCCGATAGGGAATTTGTCACGTGTGCGTTCGCTCGCTTTTCGATACCAGCCAGTCTGCTTATACCATTTGCTCAGCCTTAAAAATATCCGATTCGATATCTTACCGGTCATCTTTTTGTTTATCAGATCGAGAAAAACATCTATTCGTCCCCCATATGCCGATAATTCGCATACTTCCAAGTTATTCTGGTCACAAAATCGTTGCAATGCAAATTGCGTATACCTGAAATATTCATGAGGTGGCTCACTGATCCAATAAAAAAACGGACTGGTTAGCACTAAACGTCCGCCCGGTCGAAGCACACGACTAAATTCCTTCATCAATTGATGTGGCTCAGCGACATGCGCAAATACATCGGTAATCAGAATGCTATCAAATGAGTCCTCTGCCAATGGCAATGGTTCATTCAAGTCGACCACATGATCTAGAAAGGGATTGGATCCATGCGTTTCCTCCCAATCAATGCAAGTAGAGGAAGTTATTTGGTCCTTATAAATCGCGTAGTAGGGAACACTTCCGCACCCACAGTCGAGTAAATCTCCTTGAATGAATTTTCGAATAAGGGGTTCATACGCCCGAATTTGAAGGTCGGCGATGTGCAAGGAACCCGGATACACTACGCGCATCGAAGGAATGAAGCGACTTCCGTTCCATTCAATTCTATTGGGTTTCCACTGATCAATGTTCTTCATGCAGGCGTTGGTTGACCTGGTGCAGTCTTTCAATCACACTGCGGTCGTTGTAAAGGCCGAATCTATCTAAAATACGCGGATCATTTTTATCTTCTTCGAATCTGTAATTCACAGCCAATTGGTAATTGTATCCACACTCAGCAGCAATGTCCAATGTTTCTCGTGTATAAGAACCATCAGGAAAGGCAAGGCTTTCAATAGGTGCTTGCGTGATTTCTTGCAGATAGGCCTTGGATTGCAGCAATTCCTCACGTTGTTGGTCAGGCGTGAGATTGGCCAAGTTAGAATGGCTAACAGCATGACTTCCAATCTCAAAGAGTGGATTGGAGGCCATTGTTCGAATCTGATCTTTACTCAACAATTGGTGGTAATCGTTGAGCGTTGCGTCATTTGGCTTTATGCCTGTTGCATTGCTTAGTTGTTCAATAAACGTTTCTCTTTCTTCTTGCGATCGTGTTTTTAAGAAACTCATTAATTCGCCGACTTCTGTGGAATGCCAACGATTCCATGGTCGGGGCTGGAAAATATGTCCTAAGCAAGAGAGTTCTCCAACATGAAAATGAGTTAGTATGTTGACTGCGTCCGGCCAAAGAATGGTCTTGTCGTGAAGTCCAGCACAGGTCACAAAGAAAGTAGCTGGAATACCCAGTTTTTGAAGTTCAGGGAGGGCATTCCTGAAGTTATTGGACAGTCCGTCGTCAAAAGTTATCGCAAGCCGATTGCTACCCGAATTCTTCTCGGTAAACATCTTCGCTAGGGGAAGCACTTCAAAGCGCTTTTTATAGTATTGAAGTTCCTTTCTAAAATCTGGTTGAGCGATATGCCTTGAGTTGAACCGAAGGTCTCCCGTCAAGTCGATGTTGTGGTACATGACGATAATGTCGTGGCCCTTTTCTTTTCCGTAAAGGATTTGCTCCGCGCCGCTCAGGTACAAGAATTGTCGGGTTGTTCTCAAGAATTTGGAAATGACGCGGTGGAGCATGGTCTAAAAATACTGCTTTGATTGTAGATTCAATACGCTCATTTGAGATCCAAGGAATACTTGACCAGAAGACCCGCTAGATTGTCTTTTGAAAACTTGGCCGACTTCATTCGATTGTTCATCGGGTCAATATCAAAGCCTGTTGCCGTGCGGAAATCCGTTTTGAGCAGAATGCACTGATTGAAAGTTGTTCTCTCAAGTCTGCAATAATCGAAAACGGCGCTATTGAGGTCACAATTGGAGAAATCGGCTTCGTCGAGAATAGAATGTGAAAACTGCGTACTCTTTAATTTTAGCCCTTGGAAGGAACAAAAATTCAGCTGACAATTCGTGAAACTCATGGCCAAGAGAAAGGGTAGGCAGGCGTCAAAGCGAATTCCAAGCATTTTGCATTCATAAAACGCGACTTCTTTGAGAGCGGTATTTCCTAGTTTGACCATAGACAAGTCGCAACCCGAAAATTTGCATTCGATGAAGGAGTAATCACTCAGATCACCATTGGCAAATTTACAGTTTGTAAAAGTACAATTCTCATACTCACCGGCTGCTAGCGGGTTTTGAGCATGGTCAATGTTCTCAAAGGATTGATCAAGGTGAAATGAATCTGACATGCCGCAAAAGTGCGAAATATTTAGCCTTCAAATCCGACTTTATTATGCGTCCCGTCGCAATAAGGCTTATTGGCCGAAGCACCACACCGACAAAAAGCCGTTGTCACCTTCTTTTGCTCAATATTACCCGCATTGGCTACTTCTATTGTGCCATGAACGAGCAATGGACCATTTGGCAACACGTCTACTTTAGTTGCAGTTTGGGAAGTTGGATTTTCATCAGATTTAATGCTCAAAGCTCCAGACGGACAGAGTTTGACCTGAGCAATGAGTTCTTCTGAAGTAGCGTTTTCCATCTTTATCCACGGCTTTCCTTTTGGGTCGTACACCTTTGGAAGTGCTTTGACACATGCTGCCGCATGGATGCAAGTGCCTGGCTTCCATAGAATTGTTATATCTCCGTTGGTGTATTCTTTGGTTAGATCTTTCATGTTGATGTATGGTATATGGTGAAATGTAAGGATTATTTGAAATTTGACCTTCGTGGGGGTGACTGTACTTGCCGACAAATTCATTTTATTTGTGACGCTTCATGTTTAGAAAAATCACACATCTATATCGCGACGCATACAGCGGTCACCCGCAAGAAGTTTGGGTTCTGGCCGCCTTGACCTTTATCAATAGGATGGGTACCATGGTATTGCCCTTTCTTTCGGTATACCTGAGCACCGTTCGCGGATTCAGTTTGCAAGACGCAGGCTGGATAGGTGGTGCGTTTGGTCTAGGATCCTTTTCTGGCTCGTATTTGGGTGGAAAGGTCTCAGACAAAATCGGAGCTGAGAAAGTCATTGCGGGCAGTTTGGTGTTGTCAGGTATTATGTTCGTCACCATCCAATGGGCCGAAACGTTTTGGCAATTTTGGATCTTGGTATTTATCACTGCCTTGTTTGGCGAGTCATACCGACCGGCCTTGATGGTCTCGGTGGCCAAGTTTGTCCCCAAAAACCAAATGGGTCGCACTATGTCCTTGATTCGATTGGCCATTAATATGGGCTTCAGCTTTTCTCCGATGATTGCGGGATTGCTGATTTCTACGGTTGGCTATTCGATGTTGTTTTGGGTAGATGGGTCTACTTGCTTTCTTGCTGGAATCTTCCTTTTGATCATGAGCAGAAACTGGCATCGAAAAGTCAAAAAGGAGGAAAGCATTGACACAACAGTTCAGCCGAACGACGTCCCACCATGGAGAAACAAGGCATTCTTGCTCTTTTTGCTCGCGACATTTCTCATGGGTTTTTGCTTCATGCAATGGTTTCACACTGTCCCTGTGTTCATCAAAACTGAGTGGGGGTTTGACGAGGGTTATATCGGTATTCTATTGGCCGTAAGTAGCTTTTACATTGCAGTTGTTGAGATGCCGCTCATACATTTCATAGAACGAGCTGGAAAAATGATGAAAGCGATGACGCTAGGTCTTGTTTTCATAGGCGGTTCTTACCTAGTGTTCTTGTTTCCAGGATCATACGTATTAGGTTTTCTAGCCATAGCGCTTTGGACTACAGGTGAGATTTTACACTTGCCATTGAATTCATCCCGCGCCATTGAGCTAAGTCCAAACAGTCGAAGAGGGGCCTATATGTCGTATTTCTGGATGGCGTGGTCTTTGACCCAAATTACATGTCCTATCATAGGATTGAATTTCGCCGATAGATTTGGTTTCAGCAGCCTCTGGGTACTGCTCGGTGTAATAATGTCTATTAGTCTGCTATTGAATATTATAAGTCAGCGATCGGCCAGTTTGAAAGGCAGTAATTAGCGTTTTTTTATTAAGCCTTTGGCAAATGATGAACCACGGGCCTTTCATCCTTCTTATCTTCGTGGCATGAGAAAAACAGTGAATCTATTTCTTTGTTCGTGCCTTTTCACAATCAGCTTCCTAGTCAAGCCACAGCATGCATGGGCCCAAGAAAAAGAGCTCGTCGTGTATGAAAGCGCCGATGCCATGCCGTATTATAAAGATGGTCAGGCGGCGCTCAAAAATGATATCCAAGCCAATTTAGTCTATCCAAAACTGGCTATTGCCCAAGGAATAAGTGGAGAAGTGTTGGTGTCATTCGTTGTCGATGAGACAGGTGGGCTTACGGAATTTGAAATTATCAAAAGCATTGATTTAGAGTGTGATATAGCCGCTATTAAAGCTATTCATTCAACTGAAAGAAAATGGGTGCCAGGCATGAAAGACGGCCGAAATGTGAATGTCTACGCTACGGCAAGGGTGAAGTTTGACCTGCCCAAAGCTAAAACAGCTGTGACTTATGCCTCCACACCCCCGAAGTACAAAGACGGTGAGGAAGCACTTTTTAAGCTGATCCAGAGCAAGGTGATTTATCCGCCAAAAGCCATTGATCAAGGACTTCAGGGCAAGGTTTTCGTAAAGTTTATCGTAGACAGCACAGGACATCTAAGTGACTTCGAAATTTTACAAGGTGTGGGCACAGAGTGCAACAAAGAAGCGATTCGGGCGATCCTTTTGACAGACGGTGACTGGATTCCAGGCAACCATGAAGGGAAGAACGTGAATACCTATGTTACCTTGCCTGTTCAATACAAAGTCCTACGAGTTGAATAGCATGAACGCTAAACCATGCTCAAGAGGTTTACTTACAGTGATTTAGGTGAACAAGTCGATTGTCCACTACAATCTCTATTTTTGCCGTCCTATCAATTAATAGCAATATGAATCGTAAAGTTGTTTCCGGAAACTGGAAAATGAACTTGACTTGGAGCGAGGCTCAAACTTTGTTCAAAGATTTGACCAGCGAACTATCACGTCAAAAAGCCACCTGTCGTGTGATCGTCGCACCGCCAGCATGTTATTTGTCTGGACTTGCAGCATTGAAGTCGAGCGATATTTCATTGTCTGCCCAAAACTGCCACCAAGAGCCCAAGGGCGCATACACAGGCGATATTTCGGCTATAATGCTCGCCTCGATGGGAGTGGAGTATTGTTTGGTAGGACATTCGGAGCGCCGACAGAATTATGGCGAGTCAAATGAGTTGTTGAGTCGGAAGGTAAATGCCCTGCTGGCTTCAAAGGTAAATCCGATTTACTGTTGTGGAGAAGTGCTCGAACAAAGAAAGTCAGGCGATCATTTCAAGGTTGTTGGCGCCCAAATAGCGCAAGGATTGTTTCATTTGTCGGCCGACGAGTTTTCGAATGTAATAGTCGCCTATGAGCCGGTTTGGGCAATAGGTACAGGGGAAACTGCAAGCAGTGATCAGGCACAAGAAATGCACGCTTTCATTCGTAAAACAGTTGCTGAAAAGTACGGTGAAGAAATCGCCCATTCCACAAGCATCTTATATGGAGGGAGTTGCAATGCTGCAAATGCGCAAGAGTTGTTCTCCCGACCAGACGTCGATGGCGGACTTATAGGTGGAGCGTCGCTTAAATGTGATGATTTTACGAAAATTATTAGAAGCCATGGATAACACCTTTGTACCTAAAAATTTCATTTGTGCCGACTTTTCATTGAATCCACTTGACCCATGGCGAGACTTGCTGATTGCTGAATTGGGCGAACTGGGCTTTGAGAGTTTTGAGGAGCATACGCGTGGTGTAAAGGGATATATCGACGAGGGAAAATTTGTTCAAGGTAGTCTTGATCATGTCTTGGACATGGCGGGATCTATGGTGACGAAGTCCTATAAGACGAGCATTGTCCAAAGCGAGAATTGGAACAAGAACTGGGAGAAGCAATTCAATCCACTTGCGGTAGATGGCTTGTGCTATGTTCGCGCACCCTTTCACGAAAAGGATGATAATTTCGACTTAGAATTGATTATTCACCCTCAAATGTCTTTCGGCACAGGTCATCATGCAACGACCTATTTGATGATTCGGCAGCTCTTTGCACTCGACCTTGAAGGTAAGTCTGTCCTAGACATGGGCAGTGGCACTGGTATTCTTGCCATCCTCGCTGAGATTAGGGGAGCGAAGAACATTGATGCAATTGACATCGACGAATGGAGTTTCATGAATATGCCGCAAAATTTTGAGTTGAATGGCTGCAAGTTGATCAAGCACTATCAAGGTGGAAAGGAATTGTTGACAGATCAAGAGTACGATGTGATCATCGCCAATATCAACAGGAACATCCTTTTAGATCAGATTCAAGACTATGCCCGAGTATTGGTGAACAATGGACATTTGTTGCTCAGTGGGTTTTACGAAGCCGACATTCCCAAATTGTTAGAGGCCGCCCAAAACGTGAGCTTTGAGCTGATCAATACCGATCAAAAAGACAAATGGGTTATGCTTCATCTGCAGTTGAGGAATTAGACCTCTGAATGAAGTCCAACGCTTGGTATTCATCTTCGTAAATATTGTCCAGTCCTATATGCTTCCAGAAAGACCCACGGAGCAAATAGGCTCGTGTTCTTCGTTTTAATCCGCTCACATAAAGCCCGCCACCTTGTTTTCTCAACTGGTCGGCCAAATGCACTAGCATCTCTGCGCCAGCCATATCAACTAGGTTTATGCTATTTCCGACAATGAGTAGGGTATTGTGACCAGCAACCAATTTGTCCAGTTTGTTCTTAATGTGGTTCACCGATCCAAAGAAAATCGAACCGTCGATCCGCACCATTACAACTCCAGGAACTTTCTTGGTTCTTTTCTTCCGAAGAGAACTTACAATCAGCTTCTTGCCATCTTTTTCATGAATCCCTAGAGGCACAACTCGAGGTGTGGAAGTTCGCTGCAAGTAAAATATGAGAGAAAATATTACGCCAATATAGATCGCGAATTCAAGTCGTAAGAACAAGGTTGAGAGAAATGTGATTAGCAAGACAGCCGTTTCTTGTCCTGAGACCTTGAGTATTTCTTTGATGTGCTTGACGTCGATCAGGTTGTAGGAAACGTAAAAAATGATTCCAGCCATTGTTGCAATGGGAAGGAATGCCGTCAATGGAGCTACAAAAAGAACAATCAACACAAGGAGCAAAGCAGCAAAGATAGCTGCCAAAGGGCTTTGAGCGCCTGCTTCATAGTTAACCCCTGATCGCGTGAAGCTTCCCGACCCAGCAAAACTGCTAAAGAAACTTCCAATCATGTTTGAGAGTCCTTGCCCAATGAACTCTTGATTGCCGTCAATACGTTGTCCAGATTGCATGGCGATTGAGCGAGCGATGGCGACAGCTTCGATTAAGCCCAATAAGGCAATCGCAAAAGCATCCGGAGCAATTTTAGTAATGAGGTCCAAACTCAAATTCGGCATGCCAAAAGGAGGGAGGTTGGCTGGCATTTCGCCGACGAGTGCAATTCCAGCTTCTTCACCACCTAGGAAGTAGGCCAGTAAACTACCGACTAACATGGCGATAAGCATGAAAGGTAATTTAGGAGCTAACTTTCTTCCAACAAAGGCCACGATAAAAGTCACAGTGGCGATCAGTGCAACATAAAAATTGATTTCAGATGCTTTGCGGGCTACTGCCGAGAATATCTCGTAGATCTTAAGTCCGTTAGGGAGATCTACACCCAAGGCATACGGTAGTTGTTTAACAGCAATGAGGATCGCCGCACCAGCCGTAAATCCTATCACCACGGTATGGGAAATAAAATTGACCAAGGTTCCCAATCGGGCTATACCCATCGCAAGTTGGATGAGGCCGGCCACAAAGGTGATCACGAGCACCATTGCTATAAAGTCGGGGGTTCCTGGCAAAAGTCCATGTGAGGTAACAGCCGAAAAGACAACAATAGAAATAGCAGTTGCCGGCCCAGTAATCATGTGTTTCGAGCTGCCGAAAAGCGCCGCGACGACGGGCATGATCATCGCCGAATACAAGCCGTAAATCGGCGGCATACCAGCAATTATCGCAAAGGCCATTCCCTGTGGTAAAACCACAATAGCGCCCGTAAGTCCGGCAATGAGGTCTTTCTTAAGACTTCTTTTATTGGTCTTCGGAAGCCATTCTAAGAATGGTAAAAATCGATGCAATACTTTCTTCTCCACGTTTTGTTTATTCTGAAAAAGGAAACAGGGTTGCTAAATTAGCAACCCTGTTCATGATATCTCTATTTCTTTTCGTCGACGTAATAAGTGCTAGCGTCAGGACGAAGCGCTCGGGCAAACCACAATGGTCTTCTTAGTCCGTCTGGACCAGGAGCCGGGCGAGTCAGTTTAAGCCAATTCCTGTACACTTCCATGGACTTTTCGGTATCGACCGAAACATCACCGTAATTATCCTCTGGGCGTGCTTTCTCGAGTCGGACTTTTTGATGCCAACAGTGCATTCCACTGATCGGGTCAGGGTGAACGGGGAAAGTGATGTTTTGGTGTACACCTCCATCCGACCAAAATATTCTCGACGAATCAGCATCGGCGCTTTTGAACGGACGAATACCTTCAAGCGTACTCATTTTCCAAGTCGTTCCTTTCTGGTCAATGTTTACCGTGTTAGTTCCCCATCGATTTCCTTGGTCTTGTGCTCTTCGCCATCGACCGAGGTGGTGCGAACAGGCTACTACTCCGGGTTTCATCCCTTCGGTAACCCATACTTTATCGACAAAGTAGCCAATTTCTGTATTGATTCGGATCATGTCCCCATCGCGAATGCCAAGAGTCGCCGCATCGGAAGTGTGCATCCAAACTGGGTTGCGATTGGCAATCTCTGTTAACCATTTTGAATTGGCTGATCGAGAGTGAATAAGTACTGGCAAGCGAAAGGTCGGGACCAAAGGGAAATCTCCTTTAGACCGATCCATTTCTTCTTCATGAATATGTGACTTTATATACTTTGGAATGGCAAACTCAGGCCACTTCCAATCTACCATGGTCTGCGAATAAAACTCTTGCTTTCGAGATGGAGTAGGGAATCCTACTACATTTTCTCCGCTTACCTCAACGCCAATGGGTGCATCGGAATTCGTAATTAAGCCAGTTTTAGGATCTGTCTGACTGTTCGAAAGCTGATCCGCGGGTACTTTTTTCAAATGTTTGTTATACGAATGCTCTTCTACTTCGAATGCTCCATACTTCTTCATGTAGTCCAAAGCCGACAAGCCTTCCTTCTCAGCGGTTTCCTTGAGATTGGGTACGCGCTCAAAAATGAACTGGTAATACTCATCAATATTAATCTTTTCTCCTTCTCTGTACGGCGACATAAAATGCTTTCTAACGCCAAGAGAACCGTCAGGATCCATTCGCCAGCTCAATTCGATCCAGAACTCATCTTCTTCCCATACCTCACCAGGATTGACCTCGTAAGTAAATGTAAACGGCACCTTATCTCGACGAGCAGCTTCGCGCAAAACGGGTTGTCGAAACGCTACCCAAGTTCCACCATGCGTCGCGTACGAATTGATATCATGTCTTTCAGATGCCAATCCCATTGGCAAAACGTAGTCGGCGAAAAAGGCTGTTTCGTTCCAAGTAGGGGTCAGCGCGATGTGCATACCCACTTTTTCGGCATCCTGTAGTACCTCCATCCAAGAGAATCCATCGGGATATGTCCACACTGGATTAAAGACACGTGTAAAATAGACGTCCATCTTTCCTCGATTTTCCTTTAAGAAATGGGGGAGAAGAAAGCTCATTTCAAAGAATGCCAATGGGTACTCTTTCGGGAAATGCAGTTCATTCCAAAACTTTTGTGCCGGAGGATTGTCAAAGAAGGTAGGTTTAAACTTATTCCAAGCATTTGGAGAAGTCCCACCAACTGTGCCCACACTTCCCGTAAGTACATTGAGAAAGTGCAAACAACGGGCTACTGCCCATCCTCCCAGATTGCCGCTACCTGCACTTCTCCAATTGTGAGAAGCGAATTTTTCTCCAGCTTCACCTATGCCTCGAGCGATTTCGACGATCATATTCTCGTCAACACCACATTCTTTTGCAGCAAATGCAGGAGTATATTCGGCATATTCTTCTTGCATTTTAACGATGAAGTTCTCGAAAGAAACTTCGGTCGACGGATGCATCTTTTCAAGGTATTCTTCCCAATTGACCCATGACTCCATGAATTTTCTGTTGTACAGACCTTCATCCAAGATTACTTTGGCCATGGCCAAGAGTACGGCAGCTTCCGTTCCCGGATAGGTAGGCATCCAGTAATTCGCCATGGACGCCGTGTTGGACAAACGCGGGTCCATGCAAGCCATTTTTGCTCCTTTCATCATGCCCTCAATGATGCGCTGAGCATGCGGGTTGAAGTAATGACCTGACTCGAGATGCGCGCTAATTAGCAATATGAATTTGGCATTGGAATGGTCAGGTGATGGACGGTCATAGCCGTGCCAAATATTGTATCCAAAACGAGCTCCAGAGGAACAGATATTCGTGTGGCTATTGTGACCATCAACTCCCCACGCTTTCAATACGCGGTCCATATAACCTTCATGGCCCGGTCGGCCCACGTGATAGGCGATTTCATTATGTCTTTCTTCCTGAATTGCTTTTCTCAGTCGGCCAGAAATATCATCCAATGCCTCGTCCCACGACACGCGCTTCCATTTTCCGCTACCACGTTCACCATCTCTTTTGAGCGGATAGAGAATACGATCGGGATCAGTCAGTTGGTTGATAGTCGCTGGGCCTTTGGCGCAATTTCGTCCTCGGCTCCCCGGGTGGTAGGGGTTTCCTTCAAATTTGCGGACTTCATTGGTCTTTTTATCGATGTAGGCAACCATGCCGCAGGCCGACTCGCAATTGAAGCAGGTGGTTGGCACGATTCGGTAGTTCTTCTTTTCACGTTTGGCCCAACCTTTTGCCTCGTATTCAGTCCAGTTGTCCCATTGCTCTGGGGGTGGAAATTTAGTCAGGTCGGTACCTTCCATCAATCGAGGGATATCGGTCTTGGGCGGCGTTAAATCAGGAATCAATTTCAGCTTTGCCGCAATTTTTTCTATTACTGTTGTTTCGGGGTTCTTTGACATGATTGCAACAATTAAGATAAAGGAATACGCTGAGGGGCTTCAACCCAAATGTGCTCGGTGATATAGACGCCAATGATCATAAGTACACCAGCTATTGTAATTGGTATGGGTGAACCGATAATCAACAAGGTCAAGGGGATAACCGCACCAAGAAGCACAGTTCCTATCCAAAACCGTTTGGCATAACGTCCTGATAGAATCGATTTCAGGGCTCGATGCGTGTGTTCGGTTGGGTGAACGGTGAGGATTTCAAAAATCAATACGATAAGGTTAATTACAATAGCACCCCCCAAAATCATCTGCAAGGAGAATGACCATTGAGGTAAGCGACCTAAGAAATAGGTAATTAAGATAAGTGCACCACCACCGGCCATGAAACTGTGTACAAGCATGTGGATAGCGAGAGTAGGGCTTTGCCAAAAATCTCTTCCTTTAGCTTGCGCAAATAGAAATGCGGTATAAATGGCAACTACAATCGCAAGTGCTGCTGACCCCCAAAAGCCTACAATCGCCAACGATTCAATTTTCAATATGAATCCAGCAATCATCAGTGAAAGGAGCGCTCCAAATAGTGTGAGTGCGTAGCCACCTTTCACAAGCCAGCTTTTCCAGTGCGGACGAAGCAATACGTAGATAAACCTTCCAGGTTGATCCAAGTCCTTGACCAAAAACACGGTGGTGAGTATTAGGAATAGCATGGAGAGGCTAGATACCCATAGCATTCCTTCGCCATCAAGAATACTTCCGCCTAATAAGAAACTTAGTGCAGGTACGAGAATGAGCCCTGCCGAAATGGCCTTGGTCCACACATAAGCAGAAACTTCCCAACCCCACAAAATTCCTTTGTCCGGCGTGTCATATACTCTTCTGGTCTTGTCCTTGTTCAGCAGAAGTTCAATTGATTTGGGTGCTTGAGCTTCTTCACCTTTAAAACTTACGGTTTTGGAATCAACTTCAAATTGACCGCTTTGTCGCTTCGCTATATCCAATAAATCCTTTCCTAAGGTCAATTCTTCAGCAAATTTGCTAAAATGTCCAACGCCGGTGCTCTGCGAACTCCAAATGTAAGATTCAGACTTGTGCGTGGCTGTTGGATTCAACGACGCTTCGTCTCCATTTATGTAGAAAAGATTTGGCTTTGTTCCTTTTTCAGCTCTGCGCACGGTTACCTGCTCTCTAGACAACAGTTGTGCAATTTCTGTGTCTGGATTATCCATGTCGCCAGAAATAATCGCGTGCTCAGGACAGACGTTGACACAAGCAGGTTCAAGACCAACATCCACTCGATGAGCGCAATAATTACATTTGGCAGCTGTTTGTGTCTCAGGATCTATGTACAAGGCGTCGTATGGACAGGCCTGCATACACGACTTGCATCCGATACATCTTCGATTATCAAAGTCGACGATGCCATCTTCGCGAATGAAAAGGGCTGTGGTAGGGCATATGTCCACACAAGGTGCATCCGTGCAGTGATTGCATCGCATCACGCTAAAAAGTCTCCTTGTATTTGGGTATTCTCCCTTTTCTGTTTGCTTGACAAATGTTCGGTTGACACCAACGGGTACGTCATGTTCCGACTTACAAGCGACCGTACATGCGTGACAACCTATGCACTTTCGGTTGTCGATGATAAATCCATATTGCATCTAGCTGTATTTTGGAAATTAGCAGGCGTTAGGATCCGTAAAAAGTTTGGATTCTAATTGCACAAGTAACAAGAATACAATAAATCACAATGTGACAAAGCACACATTGTCGTGGAATATGGGCTTGTTTATAACTAGTTGTAAGTAGATAATAAATATGAGTGCTTCAGGATGTTTCCTACCTTCGTCCCATTAACGAAACAGCAATTAATGGAGATATTGACATTTGGAATAGCCTTTGAAATAATTGGAAAGAGAAGATTCCAATTCAATGCTGACGAGTCTTTGAGTTGCGCCCAATTGAAAGATCAATTGATCAAAAAGTATCCAGAACTTGGCTCCCTTTCTTCTGTCAAGTTAGCCGTGAACGGTGAATATGTTGAAGATGACTTTCTCATTCTACCTGACCACGAAGTCGCGATTATCCCACCGGTCAGCGGAGGGTGAATTTTTCGTTTGTTTGAAAGTGGGGCAATAAATAAGGGCCCATCGGACCCTTATTCGGTTTATAATTCACACGTATAGTTCAAACCCCATTTTAGAGCATGGTGTTTTGTTCAGAATACTCGCTTATTTTGATGTTCGTTTTCTTGAGCTCATTGAATCCGCCTTTGACGTTGACAACTTGAGCAATTCCATGCTTTTTCAGAATTGAACTTGCTATTACCGACCGATATCCTCCTGCACAATGAATAAAGTACTTAGTGTCATTGGCCAATTTGTCCAGATTGGTATTTATGAAGTCCAAAGGAAAGTTTCGCACTCCGACGATGTGTTCGGCATTGAACTCACTTTCTTTGCGAACGTCTAGGGTAGTAGTGTCATCTGGACTGAAAATGTTCGCAAAATCAGCAGCCTCAATTTCTTCTAAAGTATCAAGAGCAAAGCCTGCTTTTTTCCAAGCTTCGATGCCGCCCTCCAGAAAGCCGATTGTATTGTCGTATCCAACTCGGGATAGTCTCTTAACAACCTCATCTTCACGTCCTTTTTCAGCCACAAATAGAATAGGAGTGCCTAAGTCCTCTATCAATGCACCTACCCATGGGGCAAAATTATCATCGATGCCAATTGACAATGATCCCGGGATAAAACCGAGAGGGAATTCGCTGACATGGCGGGTGTCAAGAACGAGGGTCCGATCATTTTCAGCCATCTTCTTGAAATCACTTGGTTGCAAACCTTCCATCCCTTTTTCGAGAATGAAATCTAGACTGCCATAGCCCTTTTTATTCATGGTGGCATTCTTCGGGAAATATTGAGGTGGGGCTACCAAACCGGTGGTTACTTCTTTGATGAATTCTTCCCTCGTCATATCGGCACGGAGAGCGTAGTTGACCTTTAATTGGTTGCCCAAAGTATCCCACGTTTCCTTGCTCATGTTTTTTCCACAAGCCGATCCCGCACCATGGTTTGGATAAACGATAGTCTCTGGGGGAAGAGGCATGATCTTGTTTCGAAGTGAATCGAATAGGAATGAGGCAAGGTCTTCTCGTGTAACATTAGACGAAACTGCCAAGTCGGGTCGACCAACATCTCCGATGAAGAGAGCGTCTCCCGTAAAGATACAATGTGTCTTACCCGATTCATCAAACAGGAGGATGGAAATAGACTCCATGGTATGCCCTGGGGTGTGAAGTACTTTCAACTTGATGTCACCTAGTTGGAACACTTCCTCATCTTTTGCAATGTGGGCGTCGAATTCAGGTTTTGCTGTAGGACCAAAAACGATTTTAGCGCCAGTCTTTTTCGCTAGGTCCAAATGACCAGAAACGAAGTCGGCATGGAAATGAGTCTCAAAAACAAATTTGATTTTTCCTCCGATTTCTTCGGCCATCTTAATGTAGGGTGCAGGATCTCTTAGAGGATCAATAATTGCAATTTCTCCATTGGATTCAATGAAATATGCGGCTTCTGCCAGGCATCCGGTATACAGTTGTTCGATTTTCATTTTGCTATGTTTATTAGTCGGTTCAAATGTATCTCAGAACTGGATTGTGTTATGTAGCTAGAGTTACATAACCAACTGATAATCATCAGTTATTGACATGACAATACTCAGGTCAATAGGAGGGAAGTGCAATGGATAAGACCTAGGTCGGCCTAGTCCTACTTGAAAGTTCAACATGTGATGATAGGACCCATGACATTTGGGCGTAGTCCCAGAAAAGAAACCAGAATTAATGCGGAAGTCTTTTCTTAAGAACACCGTAAACTAATGTGCCTAACAAGGCCCCGAGAATGGACATGATTACCATTGTGTAGCCGTAACCCACTAGAATATATAGTGGCCCCGGACAAGCGCCGGTCATAGCCCAACCAAGTCCAAATATGGCGCCACCAAAGAGGTAGCGTTTCCAGCCTTTTCGGTATTCAATGAGATCGTAGGGTTGGCCTTCGGTTGTCTTCCAGCCAGTCCTTTTGGCTATTGCGAGGAAAATGACACCTAAGATAACAGCTGAGCCGATGACCCCATACATGTGAAATGATTCAAATCGGAACATTTCGTAAATGCGAAACCAACTTATTATTTCTCCTTTTGTGAGGGTGATTCCGAAGACTATGCCTAAAACTAATACGATGAGGTTTTTCATAACGTCGGGTTATAAGGTTAGAATATGAGGAAGGATCAACCATGTCATGATGAGTCCACCAATGAAGAAACCAATGACTGCTATGAGACTGGGAAGTTGAAGATTTGACAGTCCGCTGATGGCATGCCCTGAGGTGCATCCGTTGGCCCATCTTACGCCAAAACCAACAAAGAATCCGCCGAGCAAGAAGATGATTATGCCTTTCAAGGTGAACAGACTGCCCCATGTGAAAAAGTCGGGGGCTAGATCCATTCCTGGATTCTCCATTCCCAAAGACTCAAGATTCTTTATGGTGTTATCTGAAATCGAAACGATCGTGTCTGACATCAAGTAGTTCGAAGCAATGTATCCACCTATCATGGAACCAATGATGAAGACAAAGAGCCATGACTTACTCTTCCAGTCAATTTTGAAATAGTCAGACCATTTTGAAGCTCCAGCCATAGAACACATCACTTGTAAACTTGAAGAAATCCCAAATCGTCGGCCTACTATTAGAAGTAAGGCCATTACGATGGTAATTAATGGTCCGGCGACGTACCAGGGCCAGGGTGAAAGGATATATTCCATTTTGACTTCGTTTAAGTAGTTATTCATTAACCAGCAATCAATGGATCGCTAGTTTCAATTATTTACACTCAAAAAGCAGCAGATCTCGCTTGGCTCCTAGATTGCACCATGTGACGTACTTACCTGGTTGAAAATCATAGAATCCATGAATGTTCGGAGCTATTGGCAGGCCTTTATTGTCTTTGGTGGTCCACATATGAGTTCGAATGGCGAAGTTGAAATCAAAAGGATCGACTTGCACAAGAGCGACTGGGTTGTCTGTCCCTGAAAAACGCGCTGGTTTTATACCATCCCAATTTGGAGCGATATTCGAAAAGTGGTCATTAAAAACGATGTTCAGCATCCCATTTTCCAGAAAAACAAAGGAACTCTGTAGGGAAGAAGAACCTGACGCCTGACTTTTCTTAATCACGGTAGACTCCAAGATATGTCCATCTTCGTCAATTCTTGTGAGCAGTAAATTCATGGAAAAATAAGTCGTTCGAGCTCGGCCTTTGGAATCGTAAGAAGTAACCGAGTAATTCCTTTCAAAAACAAAGAGCATGGTTTTGTCTTCTAAAAGATGCCAGGAGATAAGGTTGGTGTTTTCGGGTTCATACTGTTTTCCTTTGGCGTTCGTTTTGTCAATCTTCTTCTGGGGTTTTTGCAGGTACTCTCCTAAGATCTGGTTGTCCCAATTCAGGTAAATTGGTTCGCCAGCACCATGCGAACTAAGTTTTTGGATCATGAAGCCAGTTTCTTGTTTTTTTGAATCTTTATACTTCGCAAAGAACCAAACTTCAGGAAGGTGCGTTGGCTGACGAATAGACATCCCATACAAGTTAAAGTTTTCAGACTCCTCAATTTTCAAATATCTCACCCTTCCATTTTCGATGATGCAGTGTGACCAGTTTTCATCATCTCCTTTGATGTGGCCAAAAGTGTAAATCACTCCTTCGTTATCAATTTTAAATGGAGCGCTTCCTCCAGTGCCAAAGGCATAGGGCACACCACCAAAGACGGTCCAGCTAGATCCTTTTGGAAAGAATATGCCACCGCGGTTTTCAAACTCAATGTCATGCTCTTCAATTAAACTAAGATTGCCATCCAAGGTGATCAAGCGAAATGACAGAAATCCATCGCGTTCAGGTAGCTTGTGGGAGATAAGCACCTTTGACTCATCGTTGGAAATCCTTACATCCATAAACGCATTGAGGAAATTTTTAAAATATCCTGGCCCTGAAATAGATGAGATAGTGCGGTAATCACTTTTGAATTGAAATTTGTTCAGATCAAATTCGAGTAAATACACTTCATTATTTTGCTCAGTAGTTTTCTCGCCAAGGCCGTATATCTTATCGCCTAGTTTGAAAGTTCGGCGAAGGGTTATGGCATTGGGTAAGATTTTATCCTCAGCTAGCTCTTTAGTCTCGGCCAAATTCAAATCTCCATCGTAAAATCTATAAATACGGGATCCCCCGCGCATAGGCTGGATGGTGATCACCCCATTCGAGTGGACCATGAAAATGCTCTCGTCTCCGCCTTCTCGGTCATCGTTATATCCATGAGCTGAAACCTTGATGTTATTATTTTCAGCCAACACCTCTTGAGACCATGAATTATGCACCGAAAGCAGGAGGAGCAGACAGCATACAACGGCATAATTCCTGTCCAATATTTTAGGTAGTATTCGTTTCATTTCGCTAATTGAATAATAAACTGACCCCCATATGTCGAGAATAATCTTGTTCCTTTAGTGGTTTTGAGAAAATCTTCAACAGCTCTTTTTACTGGGAGGTCACCTTTCAACTCTGGTGAAGTCCATTTATAATCGTCACCAACTAAATACCCGCCAGCCTTAAGCAGAGTAGCGCATAATTTCAAGTCGGCCAAAACAAATTCATAGTAGTGATTGCCGTCAATATACATCCAGTCAAACTTGCCTTCAGGAAAGATAGAGGTCAATTCTTTTGAATAAACTCGATGGAATTGGACTTCGGGATGGTTTGCGAATCGCTTCTTTACTCCGTTGAAGATGGCATCCATGTCCGACTGTGATTGGGCCACAAGTCCGCCAAACAATCGCTCACCAAAATCGGTCTGGTAGGCCCACGGATCAATGAGGTGTAGCTCTTTGGGATTGGTTCTATCCAATATCATTTGTGAGAAATCACCCTTCCAAACGCCAATTTCAGCACAAATGGCATTCTTGGGCATTTTCTTCAATAATTTCTCTCTTGGATCGCCAAGAATTCGCACTGCGATTGACTTCAGACTCATAGTCAAATATAGTCATCGCGAATGATTTATGGTCATGAGAGGATAGGGATAATTCGACCGACCTCCCAATTGCTGGGTTTAATTATCCTAATTATTGATCTCCTGATCGTAGCCTTCAATAATCGTTGGAAGATGAGATAATGGAAAATACTTGTAGATGAAATCTTCGTCAAGAGGCTGAAGGTCGATCCATTTGATTTTTTCATACACTTCTAATTCACCAATGAACCTGTCAATCAATCGATAACAAATGAGCTCTTGTTCGGAGTCATGTCGAAAGCCTCTTACATAAACCCGTATTCCCAGTTTTGCCCTATCCTTGGCATATTCGAAATAAGCATCGTCAATGTGCAGTGTCGAACCTTTGTAAGTTACTTTCTTTAGGTGCCTGTCTTTTGGTCGAAAGGCCTGCCAGGTCCAGAACTCCAATTCAGGGGAATTATCGAGAATCTCGAATACTTTTGGGAAATGCCGCGGAATACCATGCACCGTAAACATAAGTTCGTACTTACCGTCGACTGTCACGCGCAAATGGGCAAAAACTCCGTTGAAGTATCTCGATAGGATTTGATTGACTTCGAATTCCAGGCGATCTACAGGTGTCTCACTCGTATTCGTTCTTGTTGCCCATTCCTTAAATGTATTCCAGAATCTCTGGGCATTACTTTTCTTAGTTCTTAGTTTGAGCATTCCTCTAAATAAAAAATAATGAGTGAAAGAGGTTCAACAAAACTGAAGAAAATATTGCTTGCTACTGGCACCAAGTACAAAGTAAATAATCTTGTATCTGCGCTAATCTTCCAATTCCGCAATCTCCTTGTCCAAGATAGCTTCCATCGCTTTTAGCTGTTGCTTGGTGATTTTACTATCGGTTTTAGCCTTTTTCTTCATGAAACGAAGCATTTGCTTTTTTTGGATTTCATAGGCGATGAATACCGTGTACTTTTCTCCATTGTAATATTTCTCCTCCCCAATCTTTCTGAGGTCGCCAATTTGCGTATTCGTGACTTCTCGGGTCAGACTTTCAAACTTATCGTTTAATGTAGACGACTCATCAACTTCAGTTTCAGATAAATATTGGTCGGTAACCACTTTTAATCGTGTTTGCACTTGTTGCGCAAGTTCCTTTTTAGCTTGTAGGTCGGCTTTGTTCTTTGCTATGTTTTCATCCATGCTATCTCCTTGACCAACAGCTCGAAAGTGGCGTTTGTCTGATTCGTATTTAGATGACGAAAATGGTGCTTTTACTTTTTTACCCAAGCTGCTAGAACTGTGGCAGGATGTGACCAGACTGAATAGCCCGAAGGTGAAGATCAATAGTAGAAATCTTGTTTTCATGACAAATGTTTTCATCCTTACCTTAAAAACCGTGCCACATTTTCAATTGAGAACCAGCAATGGTTTATTGGTCCGCTCGGCTACTTTCTTGGTGATGCTCTTTCTGAATATGCGCTCACTCAATGTATTCTTACGTGGAATCAAAGCCACGAGATCAATTTTGTACGAATTCACAAACTTTAAAATACCTTCTTCAATTTTCTCGGCACTTACTTCATGGAATTCCGGGTCCTGTCCAGCAAATTCTTGCTCTAAAGTTTGCTTTTCAATAATCTTAGCGACCTCTAGCTCATTATCGAGATCTTTTCTGACGTGCAGGACATAGTTTTTTGAATCGTGAGCAGACATAATATCCTTGATAATGTCCAGTTGTTTGTCGATTAAGTGATAGCGGTAATCGGTTGCGAATAGAATATTCCCAAACCCCATATATTCCACACCATTTGGAACTACGATCATGTTCTGCCTATGACTAGCCATGAACAACTCGGTATTTGTGTCCTTGGGAGAACGGTCATGCAGATTAATTCCGTCGGAGCCAATTACCAATAAATCGATGGATTTCTTTTTGAAATAGCGCGCCGACATGGTAGTGAATCGACCTTCGTAGATGACCGTCTCTATGACTAAATCGGGAGCGTATGCTTCTAAGGCCGACTTTTCATTCTGGAGCGACTCCTTGACGTGATTGGCTT
The DNA here is from genome assembly GCA_015665315.1 of Flavobacteriales bacterium. GTDB lineage: Bacteria > Bacteroidota > Bacteroidia > Flavobacteriales_D > Sanyastnellaceae > JADFAK01. Next base: position 29,669 of record JADFAK010000022.1, read on the forward strand.
TTCTATCATGCTCATCTGCACTTTTACACAAAGAAGGATCACAGGCGTGCATTAATACAATGGTGGCTTTTTGTCCGCGCAGCATATCACAGGCAAATTTAGCGGCATTGTGCGCACAAGGCGTAAAATTCGTTGGGACTAGAATTCGATTGAACATAGGTGGCTTTTTATTCGTGAAGGATTAGCATTGGGGTTTTTAAGTGAAAAGTCAATTCGCGGGTGACACTCTTCCCAAATAGATCTTGCAGGAAGTTACGCTTGCGCTTCAGGGCGACAACCAAATCTGTGGGGTAGTCTTGGACGTATTTTTCTACTCCATCGACCACGTTTTCGGAGTCATCAAAACAAATTGACATTTCCAATCCATCGAAGAGTTCGTCGAAATGATTCAACTCCTTGTTCACCGTAAATGAGTCGGTATTACTCTTCATGTTGAGCACAGTCAAGTTGGATCTGTACTTCTGCATGATGTGCTTGAGTGGATTGAATATCGTGTCGTCTTTGAAAGGCTTAAGGTCACTCACAAAAATGATCTGACTAGGCGCTTTGCATTTGCAGTCCTGTGGTATGACCAAAACGGGGAGTTCTGTATTGTCAACAAGGTCGTATGCATTTGATCCAAAGAAAAATTCTTTTAAACCACTGGTGCCTTTTGTCCCCATTACAACAACGTCAAAATCAATTGCTGCTGTTATTTTTTGGACAGCCGAAGGAAGATCACCAAACTCAAGATGTTGCTCAATAATCACTCCTGGATGCTTGGCTGTTATTTCTGCGACAGCATTATTCAGTAATTCTTCACCTTTTTTCTCATAATGCTCAATAGGAGCGTAGGCCACTTCACTCGTAACCACCGGAATGGCATACGTGTAGAAGAGGTGATAGGTAGACGAATCAAGTCCATAAAGGTTGATTGCATACTCAATAGCATTGCTCGCCGTCTCCGAAAAATCAATGGGGCATAGGATGTGTCTCATAGCTTTCTTTTTTAGTAAAGTTCCATGAAATCATCGTTCCCCGTGATGATGGCACTCAAAGCAAGAACTGATAAACGTCAGCTATTAGAAATCATCATTTTAATCCGAGGTTTTGGCGGTACGTGCTATCGGTAACATGGTTCAGACTCCAGTAGGGTAGTCTTTCACTGTTTATTAACGTTGCTTTTGTCGTCAAAACACGTGCTTGTTCACCCCAACCGCTTCGGTATGAATCTTCCCACGATGCAATGGTATGAGGGAACTTTGTGTGATAGACTATTGATAGTTTCCTATCGGCATATTCAATAGAATAGATTGTCAGTTCCTTTTGAACTTCCTTCTTTGCTTTTGCTGCTATCGCCTCGGTTGGAATATGTCTAAATCTGATCACCTGAATCCCGGGTACAATGGAGATTTGACCTGTAGGAAGGAACTCGGGATTCGTACGAATCTGAGTCCAGATATTGTCTTCCAAGTATACATCTCCGATGGTCAATTGTTGATCGCCTTCCGATTCAAAATAAGACTTCTGGTCAACTTGGAACCCGCTGCTGGTCCTATCAATCTGCGTAAATGAATGTCCGCACCATTCCTGTGAAGAAGTGGTAACCTTCAAAACCCCCATGACAGATTCCACAGGACTAAAAACGGAAGTCATCAAGGAGTAGGGGTAAATACCTGTATTGAATTTTCGTGTGAAATTAAGTTTTAGGACATCCACATTGTCTTCTGGTGAATCATTTGGGGCATCCAGTTTCACATGTTTGGATTTGCTAAATGGTTCTGTAACAAAGATCATGGTGGCTTGACCGTCATGGATTTCACCGTAACGCGCTTGCTCAATGTCATAAACCGATACTTCGGCATTTCCATCGTGCCAATAGTTGGAGAATTCGGTCGTGGAGCCCACTACGGCCGGCGATGGGGGCGAACTGGGTTCCGTATTGTCGGCATTGACACACGCGACAGTGATCAGCACACATGCAATCAATGAAATGATAGTGATCTTTTTCATGGCGATATTTTGATCTCAAATCTCGGAATATCTCAGCTTCCTTCCCATGCCATTCATCAGCTAATCTCAGATCTGCTCAATTATTTGAATTTTTTAACCAATTTCAGAATGCATCTTGCTAAATTTGAAGTTGATCGAATGAATACATAACTTCGTCGTTCACATGCATGGAGCTGAATGTCAAATTGATAGGCAAAGGTTACGTGACATAGACCTGAACCAAACTATACCTATTATGACGTCTCTCATGACCAAATTTGGAGTACTCATCTCTATTTTTCTCTTGGTTTTAACTTCAAGCACTTCAGCTCAAGACAACTGCGGATTGATATACGTTTCACCTACCGGTTCTGGAATGGATGGAACAATCACATCGCCTACAAGTGTTTTGGAATCAATAGCAATAAATGCAAATGACCCAACTCGTAATAGAGTCCTTGTCCTCGCAGGAGTGTACAACGAAACGGCCACGATCGTTTTACCATCAGGAATGACTTTTGAAGGTGGTTTTTCGCCAGAAGGTGATGGGAGTTGGACGAAGAACAGCAATGCCTCTTCTATCTTAAATATCAATCCGCCAGTGGCCATATTTGAGAATGCAGCCCACCATATTGGTATTGATTTTTCGTTGACGACCAACGTTATAATCAAAGATATTACGGTCAATACGATGATGGGAGGTACTACCGAATCTTTCAACGGCAATGGTGCTTCGATTTATGGGTTGTATGCTCACGGCAGTTCGAATTACACCTTAGAGCGAGTTGCTGTGAATACGGGGGCTGCGGCGAGCGGTGCGGCCGGGGCATCAGGTGGTAACGGAGGAGCTGGTGGCGCTGGCTTGCAAGGTGACGGAGGTTGTAACGACTGCGATTATTTCGGGCAAGGTGGTGCAGGAGGTGCAGGTGCATTCCCCGGTGGTGCCGGAGGAAATGGAGGCTATGGTGATACCAATGGGGCAACAGGTTCACCCGGTGGTGGCCCGCTAGGAGCCAATGGCGCTGGTGGTGGCAATGGAGATGGATCGACCTGTGCGTTTGGATGTAGCGATGGAGGCACTGGAGGAACTGCTTCTGGTGGCGGTAATGGATCTGCGGGTTCAAATGGCTTACCAGGTACAAATGGAACATTTTTCAATGGATTTTTCATTCCACAAGCTGGAGCAAACGGAGCCGATGGTATCGGAGGTTCCGGCGGCGGCGGTGGCGGTGGTGGCGGTGGTTCTGACTGCTGCTTAGACGACCGTGGTGCTGGAGGTGGCGGCGGTGGTGGCGGTGGCTACCCCGGAGCTGGAGGTACAGGCGGTGGTGGTGGTGGCGCCTCTATTGGTCTGCTACTTTGGGACAATGGAGCTGGTGCTCAACTCATTGATTGCCTTTTTAACCCAGGTTCTGCTGGATCAGGTGGTGTAGGTGGAAGCGGTGGTAACGGCGGTGTAGGCGGACCGGGAGCTTCCGGAGGAAATGGCGCCGATAATGGTGGTCCTGGTGGTGCCGGTGGTGCTGGCGGTACTGGTGGAAACGGCGGTGTTGGTGGAAACGGAGCTGATGGTGAATCGTTGGCGATCCAAGTTTCTGGAACCAATGTAAACGAACTCGACACGGCATGGCCCATACCTCACTTGTTCACGGCCAACTACAATAGAGGCTGCACAAATTCACAAGTGGCTATTGTCAAAGACTTCGGTATTTGGGATTTGAATGCCATGGGTGCGACTTTTGTGAATGATTTGGGACCGACTAACTCTAGCTTTGACCTAACTTCAAACAATGCATTTGTGTCGTTCGGAAGTGTCGGCGCAAAGGATATTGCAAGCGATCAAGAGTCGATCGACAATTTTATTTACATCAACGATATTCGACCTCTACCTACTATGGAATCATTCCCTGACACGCTTTGTGCTGAGGAAGATCTTATTTTAGGTACAACAGAAACAGCTGTAGAATACAAGTGGAATCTTTACAATTCTTCTTGGGCGCTAACGCAAATTTACGCTAGCCAAAACCCAGGAGCTGTGAGCTTAATCAATCCAGGGAAATATTATGTGAAGCTAGAGGTAAAAGACGCGTGTTGTGGCTGGAGTGTGCCCGTATACGATTCATTGGTAGTTCGAGCCCCATATGAAACACTGAACCTTATCAATATTTGCAATGGTGATAGTGCCTTTATAGCTGGTGAATGGCAGTTTGCCCAAGGCGTGTTTGTAGATGATAGTCAGACCTTGAATGGATGTGATAGCGTAGCTACAACGGTGTTGTTCATCGATGCCTGCAACGAATTTGGATGTACAGATCCTGAAGCAGATAACTACGATCCACTTGCGCAAAACGACAATGGTTCTTGTGAATATTTCAACTTTGAGACCTTGTGCGGTGAAGGAACTGTTTGGTCAGAAGAATTGCAGCAATGCATTGTTGTGTGCCAGGCCGACTTGAATAATGACGGTCAGATCAATACTTCAGACCTACTAATCTTCTTATCTCAATTTGGAGTTTCTTGCGAGGATCTTGGCCAAGGAGGTTAGAGTGCACGCAATTCTTTTTGCATTTCTTCCACCTTGCTTCTCGTGTAGGCCGCTAGTTCGTCGGCACTTTTGAGAGGATGGTTCGAAGGGAAAATGGGGCTTCCAATCTTAATTTTGACAACTCCTTTGTGGATTTGCATGGTTCCCGACGGATTCACTTGGTCTGTGCCTATTATTGCGATTGGCATGATTCCAATATTTCCTTCCTTGGCAATTATAAAGGATCCTCTTCGGAATACGAGCAGTTCGCCCGTGGTTGAACGCGTTCCCTCAGGAAAGGTGATTACATTCTTACCAGCTTTGATCAGGTGAGCTGCCTCCTGCATTGAACGCATAGCACTCTCACGATTCTTTCGATCTATGAAGATCATCTCCGTCATAGTAATGTACCATCCTAGCACGGGGGCTTTCTTGAGTTCTTTTTTAGCAACGAAATACAAGGGTACGGGAACAGCGCGCACAACAGCAGCGATGTCTAAAGTTGACTGGTGATTGGCAGTATAGATGTAAAAACCATTCTTGTCAATATTTTCCGAACCATAAACTTCGACTTTGGTGCGGCATACCGTAAACACAAAACGGTGCCATGCTGCTGGAATAAAGGTCAGAACCCAGTCAATTTTGCGCGTCAGCATGATCAGGACGATGCCTGTAAGTCCGCAAATCACCGTAAACAGGGCAATGAGGAAAACTTGGATAGGGTTTAAGATATAGCGCATGGGCGGCAATTTAAGAATATTGCGTTTTGATTTGAAGCTTATCGTTAGACGGAAAGAAAAATAGTGTGACGTGAACTACCAGCTTGTCGGTCACATGGAAAGAAACATTTGCCTTGTGCTAAATATTATCTTAATAGATTCTCGAGAAACTCTCCTGTAAAATAGGCTAGAGCCGCTGCTGCCAAACCCAATCCTACCGTCTCCAGAATGCTCCGGCCGATTGCGCGTTGATTGATCACGCCTTTGAAGTAGCCTATGAAAATGAAAGACACCAAAGTGAGGCTGCTGGCCCATGTAAAGAGATTAATTCCGAGCGGATGGATCCAATGAATGATATACAGAATCAAGGGAATTGCCCCCATCGCAGCAAATGATGTAAAAGTTGCTAAGCCTACGGCAAATGGTGATTTTGAAGGTTTTATCATCCCTAATTCGTGGTGCATCATGAAGTTGGCCCAGCGATCTTTATCTGCACAAATAGTCTCCGTCGCATCTCTGAGTACTTGTCCGTCAAACCCCATTTCCACAAAAGCCATTTCGACTTCCTTGCGCTCACTTTCGGGGGTGTTTTCTATTTCCTGATGTTCCTTTTGCAGATTTTTATTGAAGGCATCAATTTCACTTTTGGAACTTAAGTAACCACCGACCGACATTGAAAAGCCATCGGCGACCAGGTTTCCCAGTCCGAGGATAATCACAATATCCACACTCAAATGAGCCCCAGTTGCTCCTGCGACAACAGCAAAAGTGGTAATACTCCCATCGATACCTCCGTAGACGAATTCCGGTAAATATTCTTCGTATTTGTCGATGAAACTCGACGAGATTTTGGGTGTATCCATAGGTCTATTTATTTGCCGAATGGCTTCTTAAAAAGCATCTTATTCAAGATGTAGTCCATCGATTTAATGTTCAAAGGAAACTCCAAAAACACATGGAGAATACTCAAAGAGAATAGAACAGTGAGTCCAAGTTTTAAATCAATTAGATAGAGTGAAACGGCTGCTATCCAAATGGTTATGGAAATGATTAGTCGAGATGTTTTTACCTTGTGCCATCCGATAACGCTCGTTTTTGAGAACCAATTTAAGTAGTGGTATACATAAATAAAAGCTAGAAAAGATTGGATTCGTGTGTAGGTGTTTTCGCCTCCATGAATGAAGTATGAGATGAGTTGGTGCAGACTATTGAATCTGGATTCGATCATGAAATTGCTCGTGAAGTCTGGAATTCCAATGATCAGGGCCGAAGGAATTATTAGTAGCAAGATGGCCACCAAAAAGAGGAGAACAACATTGAGATAGCCAATACGAGAATTTCCTTTATGAGCGCCTTGTATCATGAACAAACCGGTGAATAAGAAGACATGAAACACCGTGGGAAGAAAGGCCGCGAAAATGTACAAAACAAGGGGTAATGGCGGGAGCAATGCGGCACATAGCAAGGTGAGCGAAGCAATGGTAAAGGACCACTTTCGATTTTTAATATAAAGCAAGGCGATAGCAGCGCAGAAAGTGCCAAGAATTAAATTACTCGTAGAAATGCTTTCTAGTAATTCTGGCAGTTCGTCGAGGTGGGTGTTTTTTAGGCTTACTAGTATAGAAATCAGACCTGTAGCAGCAAGGAGCCAAATCCATCGCACTTTTTCCTTGAAATAGAAGTCCCGGTCATTGAGCCAATTGATTTCGGTCAAGTAGTGGAGTGGTCCGAGGACGACATAGGATAATACGAAAACCCAGAAAGGAAAGATAAAGGCCAGAATACCGGCAAAAAGTATGAGAAACGTATTTAAAGGATCAATGAATCGCGTTTTCATACAAATAGAAAGATAGGAGATGTGAGACCTCCTTTATTGTAAGGGAAACTTACTGGATCTCAGCGGTGAGTCCGCGATCAAGCAATGCCGTACACATGGGCTCCAAAGTTGGATATTCACCACGCTTAATTTCGCATTTTCCTTTGTGGTGAACAAGCAAAGTACATTGCTCGGCTTGAATAGTATCATGCCCACACACACGAATAAGCGCATCTATTACGAAATCAAATGTATTGATGTCGTCATCAAAAAGAACAATTTTTCTCTTCTCAACTTGCTTGGTAGCAACATCTACCTTTTCCTGTACCTCGGGAGAATAATTAAACTGCATGTCTATCAATTTTCATGTAAAAATAACGAATTTCAAGGATGTTTCAACTAAAGCCCTCGCATTCACCAACATCGATTGGTGGATAAACTGGATTTCTAAAGCCCTCAATCTCGTTGAATAATGAGCTTTTGTTGCGACGAGGATTGTGCGTCCAAAACATGAATGAAATACACCCCGTTTGCCAGTTGGCCTACATCGAGGTTCAAAGGAAACAACTCCGATCCCTCTCGATGGAACACCACTTTACCTGAATTGTCTAGAATCTGAAGCTGCGCATTTCCATTGTTTTGATACTTCACTATGCACTGATCTGTGGCCGGATTGGGGTATACATTCAGCAAAGGTTTGAGCTCTACGAAAGCCGATACTTTGTCAGATATGGCATAGGTTCCATTGAAGTCATATTGCTTGAGTCGGTAGTAGTTCCATCCTCTTTTGGGTGATTTGTCCAAAGTTTGATACTTGATCACATTGGTTGAAGTTCCAGCGCCATCAACTGTAGCGATATTCATCCAATTGACAAGGTCGATCGATCTTTGCACCAAGAAATAATCGTTGTTTGTCTCTGTAAGTGTATGCCAGTCAACCGCCACCTGTGTCCCTAGCTGAGTGGCTTCTAAATCCAGCAGTTCTATGGGCAGGATTAAGTTGCAGTCAATGTCGGCGGTCCCCGTAAAGTCTAGCACCACTGAAGCATTCACATAGCTCCAATTGGACAGACAGATGATATACTGTTCGCCAGCCAACACATTCAATGGCGGACCATAGTTTCCGGCATTTCCACCAGGCGGAATGGTAGACGCCAAGCCTGTCCCTCCATAGGAAACGGCATTCCATGTGCATCGAGCTGGAGGTAGCGTATTGTTGGCGATATTATCGCAGGCGGTTTCGCTGTATGGCCACATGGCCCAATCGTAATAGCCATATTGTGTTCCATTGGCGCCAAACGTAAATGCGAGGACACCATCGGTTGCTACCGTGAACATCATCCAACTACTATTGAGCTCACCAGCAAGAAGACAACCCCAGTCGGATCCACCCCATGGGGCGTTGTTGCTGGAGCCGTAAGAAGGGTTCGAAACGGAGCCAGGTCCAGGAATGTCGTTGATTGATCCCCAGCCACTGGCTGAAATATTGAAGGTGTATGGATCGCAAATACAAGGTGCAATAGAACAGTCGGAAGTCGGTTGCTGCGTGCCACATCCTTCTCCTGAAGTGCCCCCGCCATCGGGGTCAACGCCGGTACAATCTTGACCTCCTATATTGACCAATTGGTCTTCAGTACTGCCTCCCGTGAGTGTTCCAGTTGCGATTGTAGTCCCGAGTTCATCGGCCAATGTGTAGGTCGCACCTTCCCATCCATCGGCTTCATTGTCGAAGAGAGAAATAAAATAGCATCCGTCGCTCAGACAAAGCGTTCCAGAATAAGGAGCAATTCCTTGATCAATGACCGATCCACCTACCGTGAATTCCCATGATATATCCAAAGGATCCGTTCCAGGTGTGACGGTGAACGTGTATTCATCTGTTCCGGGCGAACAACCACCTCCGCCTCCAGGAGGATTGTCTACACAGCCATTATCGCCAAGATCAAGCGTGTCATAGCCTTGAAAACCATTGCTTAGGTTGGTATCAAAATCAAATTCACCAATCCAATCTTCGATAATCCAGTCCTCATCTTCCCAACCATTTCCCGCGAGATCATACATGACGAGTGTGTAGCAACCGTCGGGCAGACAAACATCTTCATCGTAGGGAGCGCCGCCGTTGAGCCATTGAACACCATTGTCGTCAATGAGTTGCCACGTGACTTCATCAGAGGAGTCGCTGTCAGTCACAGTAACTGTATACCAAGTGCATTGGGCTTGGATATCATTTATTAGCCATAAAGGCAAATGCATAAAAAGGAGTAAAAATAATCGGAGTCTCATACGTAAAAGGATAAATCAAAAGTTGGCGCACAAAAGCGCTATAACAAAAGATTCAGCCTACGAGAGGGGGATGGAAAACAGAGGTAGAGACGGAAACAACGCGGCCTACGGTATTCGGAAAAACAGAATGCGAAATGGAATAGTCGAGGGAAGCTAATGCTGTCATAACAGGAGCAATGTTGAATACTAGCGGACTTATTGAGGTCAAACTTGTACTATTAGCATTCAGCGGAAGGGCGTCGTGAGATTCGTCGGCCAACTCATTGTGCTCAGTATTCCCATAATGCATAACAAGAAATTCAGTCCAAGACAAATCAGGATCGATTTGAGCGTGCTCTTCAAAGTGTTCTGCAAGATGGGGGAGTTGTGCGATAATTTTGACAATACCTCCTTGTACAAAAGACATCGAGCTGATCTGGATCGAGATTAAGAGTAGCAGTATGAATCGGGTGACATTCACTTTGACTAGCAATTAACTTATTGGTTGTCTAGCTAAAGTAGCACTTTTCGTCTGATTAGCAATGTCTTAGATAAGATATTACGCATGTCTTTTTTTCGTATTTTCGTTTCAGCCGCAGATGATTAATTGAATACTTCCTCAACACTCCGCTGATGGATAAGATTAAAATACTATTAGTCGAAGATGACTTGGTAGAAAGAAACCACGTCGAAACGTTGCTTTCGCAAATGGGGTATGACATCGTTTCATCTGAAGACAATACACTGGACGCCATTACAAGTTTTTGTGCCAATAGGCCAGATCTTGTGCTGACGGACATCGGTTTAAAGGGAGGTGACAATGGAATAGATCTGGTCCATAGGTTAAATAAGATTGACAGGGTTCCTGTGATCTTTCTGACTGCCAACGATACGGATGACGTATTTAATTTAGCTAAAGCTACAGGGCCTTATGCGTACATTTCAAAACCTGTTGAACCTAAAAACTTGGAGCGCCACATAGGCTTGGTTTTTCAACGCTTCGAATTGGAGAAAAAAGAGCTTGGAAGCGTTGCTAAGTCGGTCGAGGAGGCACCTTGCTTTTACACGAAAATAGGCAACCGCTTGAAGAAAATTTCAATTCCTGAGATTTCGACGGTTGAGGTAGAGGGTAAGTATTGCTGCATTACGATTGATTCACACCATTACCATGTTAAAATTTCGTTGACCGAATTACGAAATAAACTACCGTCCAATGCTTTCACGCGAGTGAGCAGAAAGCACTTGGTTAATTTATCGATGATTTCAGACATTGATTTACAAGATCAAATGGTTGTTATAGCTGGCCAACGCATTGCTTTTTCCAGAAATTACCGCGAGGAGCTCATGAAGCATGTCGATTTAATTTAGTAGCCTAATCAACAATTCTCAATTTCTTTGTTTCGTCATTCTCAGATAGGCGGCCTTCGTGGATTTGCCATCTCAATACCCTCCAGGCTTCTTCACGACCAAATTCTGGAATTCCTTCCATTACTTCGTCAAAAGTCTGTTCCTGCTGGGAAAGTCCGTCATAAATGGCCGCTGAGATCAAGTTTGCTTTGGCCGATTGCGTTTTGGCTAAACAGACATCACAGATCCCACAATCTTGAGCATCTTTCTCACCAAAATAAGCCAGTAATGAAACGCTCCGACATCTATCGTCTTGTAGATACTGTTTCATCGCGTTGGCCCTGAACTCGTCTAGTTTGTGGCGTTGATGGTATTGAATATGGTTGAAATGTAATTCAGCTGGCAGTAACCGACCAGTTAGAAATGTAATCCGTGGATCTTTGGAAGCTTCCGAATACGATATGACTTCACTGGCATGCAATTTACCCAGAAGCTTTTTCACCTCACGTGTAGGGACTTTGAGCATATCTGCAAGCTGGCCTTCACGGATGTTCACTGGTCCATCGAAAACTCCAGCATAATTTCTGAGAATACACTTGATAATTGGATCCATTTTGGATTCCCTAATTTGATAGTCATACAAGGTTTTGCGATCGGCTTTGACCATGATTGTTGACGGACGGAAATCGCTATCGGCAACCTGAATAAACCCTGCGCGGTCCAATATTTTCAGGGCGTGATAAGTCAGCACCTGATCCAACTTAAATCGGGAACAAAAAGTAGCGATGGGAAACGCATGATCGGTGTCCATCCCTGCGCCAATAGCAATGGAATAGAAATTGGCCAAAGCGACATAAACCCGTCTAATTTCTTCTTGTTCAGGGTATTTTAGTTTGACTCGGATGTCCATGTCGTCCAAATCTCCGGGATTCCACAATGTATAGGCAACAGCAGCCTTTCCATCTCGGCCGGCTCGACCTGCTTCTTGGAAGTAGCTTTCGGGTTCTAAGGGAATGTCGGCATGGACCACGAATCGAACATCAGGTTTGTCGATGCCCATACCGAACGCATTGGTGGCGACGATGACTCGCAATTTATTGTTTTTCCAAGCGTCTTGCCTCTTGTCTTTTTCCAGTGGATCGAGACCAGCATGAAAATATTGGGCGGAAATGCCGCTTGAGCTCAGGTATTCCGCTAATTCTTTTGTCCGCTTTCTAGTGGCCGCATACACAATACCAGTTCCCGGGTTTTTATTGCAAATTTTTACCACCGTAGCCATTTTATTCTCGGCTTTGAGTGCTTTGTAGGCCAAGTTCACCCTCGCAAAGCTATTTCGAATGGCATTCTTTTCTCGAAAACCTAGCTTCTCCTGAATATCCTTAACTACTTCAATTGTTGCCGTAGCCGTAAGAGCAATGAGGGGGACATCGGGCAAGGGTTCTCGAAACTTGTCAATTTCTAAGTAGGAGGGTCTGAAGTCATATCCCCATTGAGAAACACAATGCGCTTCATCTACAGCAATCAGGGAAACTTTCATGCGTGGTAGGCGCATGACAAACATTTCGGTCTTGAGTCGTTCGGGCGACAGGTACAAAAACTTGATATGGCCATTGCAGGCGTTTTCAAGAATGCGGTCAATATCTCGTTTGGAATGAACACTGGATATCTGTTCGGCCGATATCCCACGCTTCTTGAGGTTTTCAACTTGATCCTTCATCAAAGCGATCAAAGGTGAAATGACTAAACACATCCCGTCCTTCATCAGTCCGGGAACTTGAAAGCAAATTGATTTTCCGCCACCTGTCGGCAAGAGAGCTAGTGTGTCTTTCCCTTCCAAGACGGCGTTCACTATCGCCTCCTGATTCGGTCGAAAGGCAGGATAGCCCCAATACTGTTTCAATATTTGTCGTGCAGTCTGCTCCACCATGTAAAGTTCCTCTTTTTGTTCTATTGACCAGTCGACAGGGCGTAAATTTTGTAAATGCAAGATTGGGATGGGAATAGATCTAGCTATAAGACAACAATAATAGAACCAATTAATCGTGTATTTTTGTCGTAAACAGCTAGTTACATGGGGTGGAAAGCATCGATGATTCTAATTGACGGAAAGGGAAACGACATTCAGGATGCTGATATTCTAAAGGCCATGGGTGTAGTTGAATACAAACAGGCAGTAGAATGGTCGCTTGAAAAGTGCATTTATCCCCGAGACAGATCAGTTAGTATCGGTCGGATCAACAATACGATAATCATTTGTGACGATCTGCAACTAGTTGATAGTTCGATGACCCCTGAGTTAGCTCCCTACGAAGAATTGTTGAGTCAGCTTGCCCAAGAAGGAGAAGTTCTTTCATTGGCTTGTCTTTCTAGTGTTAACTATCACGGATATAGCTTGGTCAAGAGTGGGAGTAAGCTGCGCTACAAGCAAGTGAACACCGATGGAACGCTTAACGAATTCGGGGATTTGGTGGAGCAGGAGATTACCATTTACGATCAGTCGGTTGAGCAAAATGGCAAGACTGTATGGCCAGCATCTCTCAAGTCGGATATAGATGTATTCGAAGAAGATCAGTTGATGGAGGAGTTTACTTTTGGGATGGCTAAAAGACTCATCGGATTGCGTCTAGATGAAGAAGAGGGTGCCGACCTGTTTTTTAAAACGCCATTTACAAAGTATGAACCCCTCAGGTGGGACTTGCCGAATGCGCTGGATGAGTCTAGTCCTTTGGGTAAGTCTAAAGCAGTCATCGTAGCAATAACCCTAGTTGTGTTGCTTGCAATCTCTTATTTCGTTTTCTTTCGATAGACTTAGTGGCAGCAGTTCATTGAGCCGCTTTCTGTCATTTGCGGACTGATGAACGGAATTCCAAGATCCAATCCACGCAACAACAATAGAATTCCGAAGAGAGCAAGAGTATAGGGAATGAGCTTTTTCATTTTGGCCCATTGCTGTGGTTTTACTAGTCCGCCCAAAAGGGGGAGAGCCATCATGGCCGGTATAGTACCGAAACCAAAAGCTGCCATGAATAGTGATCCTTGCGCACCGGTTCCACTGGCGAGGGCTCCAGCGAGGGCGACATAGACTAGTCCGCACGGTAACAATCCATTCAACATGCCCAGGACAAAAAAGGCGGGGACACGTCTTGTTTTGAGGTAATAGCCCATTTTCTGTTTCAGTACAAACACAAGTCGTTCAAAAACCGGAATTTTGATCTTGTTGGTGAGAACGGGAAAGAATGCTGCCAACAACAATAGCAGACCGAGGGCTATACTCAAATACTGTTGAAATCCACTCAGAACTAGTCCCCATCCAGCCAAGCCGAAGATCAATCCAATACAGGCATAGGTGAGTATGCGCCCGAAATTATAGAGAAAGACTGAAGTGAATCTTGCTCCTTTCGACATGGTGTGAACTGGCAGGGCGAGTGCTATTGGTCCGCACATACCAAGACAGTGCAAAGAGCCCATAAGGCCAAGCAGTATGGCTGCTCCAAGCATCATTCGAAAACGAATTCCTTTTCTAGGTAATACTCCTTATTTGCGGATGCAAAATCCACCTTAATCAAATAGAGGCCGGCTTGCAAAGATTCGTGCTGAATCACTTGTTTTCCGTTCTCATCCAGTGCCAATTTAAATTTGAGATCAAGACGTTTGTCCGAAGGACGGTAAATAAGGACATCGCCATTCAAATCTTGTTGTTGGTCGCCCGTGATGATGAATTCAATGCTGCCTTCGGATGAAGCTACCTCAAAATTCACGTTGTCGTTCAACACATTTCGCTTTTTGGAAATTATCTCTTCGAATGCCAATTCTTCTTCATAGTAGTTCTCCGTTTGCAGATCGAAATCCTTGGTAAAGGAAATGAAGAGGATCGAAATGGTGGTGATTACGAAAATGCTGAAAAACAAGGCGATGCCATGTCCCCAGTTAAAAACGAATTTCTTTGATTCTTTATTCATAGTGTGTGGCATTGATAAATGATCAAATTATCTTTTTGGTGATAAAAACGAAGCTTCGACTTGTTCAATAAGCCGACCATCAATTTTATCAAAAATTCCTATTTCAACTTTCGGTCGTCCGCGGGGAATACTGTCTTCATGGATGTAAATGAAGCAACTTCCCGAAATTTCATCTCCACTATACAAGGTGTTTAGCGGACCGATAATCTCTATTCTCCGCACGAAAGGCGAGATGGGTCGAATCTCTACAGCCATACTGTCATTGGTTTTGTTGTGAATGACATAGCTATACAAGTTTCGATAGGTATTGTCATCCATTTTTTGGTAGAGCACACCCGATGTTCGAATGATGGCTGTATTTGTCTCTGTGCGGATAAGTAGCATGGTTATAAATACGCCTATTAGCACGAGTAAGACCGCAGTGTAAGCCTTGATTCTTGTTGTAAATTTAAACTTTTCACCGGTCTGAATTTCGTTCTCCGATGCATATCGAATCAATCCTTGCTTTAGTCCTACACCGTCCATAATGTTGTTGCATGCATCAATACAGGCAGTACAATTCACACATTCGAGCTGAGTTCCATGTCGGATATCAATTCCGGTTGGACATACATCAACACATTGGTGGCAGTCAACACAATCACCTTTTCCTGCTGCTTTTCGGTCTTCATTCTTTCTGAATTTCGCACGTCCTTCACCTCGTTCGTGATCGTAGGCGACCACAATTGAGTGGCTGTCGAGAAGAACACTTTGCAGTCGGCCGTATGGGCATATTGTCGTGCAGACTTGCTCTCGTAATTTGGAAAACACGAGATAGAAGACTACAGTAAACACGAGCAGACTAATCAATCCGCTTATATGTTCGCTGGGCGGATCAGTGATAATATCAATGAGTGCTTCACTTCCAATCAAGTATGCCAGGAAGGTATTCGCAATCAAAAAGGAAATCAGGAAGAATAGGGTGTGTTTAAAAAGTCTTTTCCTTGTTTTCTCTGCATCCCATCCTTGTCGTTGTAGCTTTTGCTGGTGCTTGTAGTCGCCATCAATCCAATACTCGATCTTACGAAATACGTTTTCCATGAAGATGGTTTGCGGACAAACCCAGCCGCAAAAGAGTCGGCCGTAGACGACGGTAAACAAGGTGATAAAAACAATACCAACGATCATCATGATCACGAACAGGAAAAAATCGTATTGTGAAAATACTTGTCCGAAAATGATGAACTTTCTTTCTAAAACCCCCAGCAATAGGAGAGGCTGACCGTTGATTTTTATGAAGGGGCCAGCAAAAAGGAAAGTCAGCAAAATATAGCTCACCAGATTTCTTCTGTTTGTGAATTTCCCAGCTGGTTTTTTAGGATATATCCACTTTCGACGACCTGTCTCGTCCACCGTGGCTATTCGGTCTCTGTATTGATCTTGCTCGTTAGTTGTGTGCATCTGTGGTCAATTGTGAGATCAAAGTTAAATTCAAGGGTAAGAAACAGGAGTGACCATACTCACTGGAGCATGGTCACTTTGCCTGATTAATGTCATGTAATATATCGAGAAAATCTTCCTACACATTATAGCTGAACGGTGTCCTCTGCGGGAACGTTTTCTCCGGCTGGAGCAGTTTCTTCAGCAGGCGCAACTTCGTCGGTAGATGGAGTAGCACCTTCACGAACAAATAGCTCACCTTCTGGCGCTTTGGGGTTCAGAGGAGTTGTTCCTTCAAGTGAATAGATGTAGTAGGCTACATCCCGCATTTGCACAGGAGTGAGCTTAGACTGCCAGGCCTGCATACCTCGTTTTGCACCATACTTTATGGTTTTGAAGATGCCTTTAGCGTCACCGTCGTAAATCCAGTACTGATCAGTGAAATTCGGGCCATTGATTCCACCTCCGTCAGCGGCATGACACGTAACACAGTTGGCGTCGAACACCTGCTTTCCATTTTCAAGATAGCTCACATTGTTTTCGAAGACCATCGTCTTTTCATTGACTTTAGAAGCCATCTTTTCATTGTAAGCATCGAGCTCAATTTGTGCGATTTCATTGGCTTTTTCGTACTCGGCAATTTGTAAATCTCCTGTACCTAAGATGTGGTAGTGGGTCATATAGATAATTGCGACTACGATAGTAAGATAGAAACCATATTTCCACCATGGAGGAAGAACATTGTCAAGCTCATGAATCCCATCGTATTCATGATCCATCATAACATCAGCCTCATGTTCGATAGGAACAGAAGCCTGCATCTTGGCCATAATATTTTCGAACCACGATGGTTCGTTTTGGATAAAGGCAGGTTCGACCTCCTTGTATCCACGTACATGGTCAGTAAGTTTACGCAGGAGGTAAACTTGGTACAAAACGATGCAAATCAAAACAAAATTAACCATGACCAATCCCCAGAACGACGCGTCGTCCAGAACGAAGATCGAACTTGCTTTTTCCGTAGCCGCATTTGCTGAATAGCCAGCTAAAGAAAATGCCGCAATGAGCAAAGGTGTTTTATTCACTTGCTTTCCTTCCCAAAAACCCTTGGTCTCGGCAATATTCCGAATCGAACTATTGATTATCAGGATGATAACCGACAGTAAGACGGCCATGCTGACCAGAATGATAATCAGGGTTCCATCAGGAATGCCAAAGTGCTCACCTGACTTAGCCACGCTCTCATCTTGAGCTTTCATTGCAAATGGGATGAGGAAGCTTCCTAACGCTAAGGAAATCCGAGTTATATATTGAGCAATGTTTTTCATTTTACTAGATGTTTAGCGAAGTTCATTTTCTTCCAATGGAAGGTTGCTTAATACTTCGATTTTCGATTTTTTCATTGTCCATACATACCAACCAACTCCTAAGAAGAATGTGAAGAAGATTAGAAATGAGATCACTGGAAAAATTTCAATTCCATCGATCGTTGTCATGTTATCTTTTATAAACTTTAGCATAGGATCGTCTTATTTATTAGCCTGTGGTTCTGCTTGAATATCGGTACCCAATCGTTGTAGATAGGCAATCAAGGCAATGATTTCAGTGTCTCGCTGCGCCTTGAGCTCTGGTCGGTCAGTATTGATTTGATCAACCACTGCATCGGCCTGGGCCCAGAAATCAGCTTCGGCTCTTTCCTGGTCGTATGATTTTGGATAGGGAACTCCCAGCTTTCTCATCACACGAATCTTAGCGCCAATCTCGTCGCTCTCGAGAGAACCTTCGTCAAACAACCAAGGGTAAGGAGGCATGATCGATCTCTCTTCGAGGTCTTTTGGATTGTACATGTGAATGTAGTGCCAGCTGGCATTCGGATTGAGAACACCTTCTCTCGCCAAATCTGGTCCGGTTCGCTTAGAACCCCATTGGAATGGGTGATCGTACACAAACTCTCCTGCTTTCGAGTATTCCCCATATCGGGCGACCTCGTCTCTGAACGGACGAATCATTTGAGAGTGGCAGTTATAACATCCTTCTCGGATATAAATGTCTCGACCGTGAATTTCAAGCGGAGTGTAAGGTTTGACACTTGCAATACTCTTAATGTTCGAGTCAACTACCAGTGTAGGTACGATCTCAATTGCACCACCGATTAGAATCACAACTAAAGTTGCAATGAGGAATTGTATTGGTCGGCGCTCGATAAATCTGTGCCAATCTTCTTTCCCTTCAGACTTAAAGACCTTCTCCAAAGCAGGTGCTTCCGCTTCTTCGTCACTGATGAATTTACCTTGCTTGGCTGTTTTCCAGAGATTGTAAACCATAACCAATGCCCCTACCAAGTACAAGGTGCCTCCTAATGCCCGCAAGACGTACATAGGTACAATGTTAATGACTGTCTCAAGGAAGTTTGGATTGGCCAATGTTCCGGCAGGCGTAAATTCTTTCCAGGCAAAAGACTGTGTCCATCCCGCCCAGTAGAGAGGAACGGCGTAGAGAATAATTCCCAATGTACCTATCCAAAAGTGGGTGTTGGCCAATTTCTTCGAGTACAACTGTGTATCCCAAAGCTTAGGCAATAGGAAGTAGAGCATTCCAAATGTTAAGAATCCGTTCCATCCCAATCCACCAATGTGAACGTGACCAATGGTCCAGTCGGTGTAGTGACTAATCGCATTGACACTCTTAATTGACATAAGCGGACCTTCAAAGGTGGCCATACCGTAACAGGTTACTGCCACGACCATGAACTTCAGAACAGCGTCGTCTCGGACACGATCCCAAGCACCTCGGAGGGTGAGCAGACCGTTCAACATACCACCCCAAGATGGAGCGATGAGCATAATAGAGAATACCGTTCCCAGTGATTGAGCCCAATCCGGAAGGGCTGTATACAACAAGTGGTGTGGTCCGGCCCAGATGTACAAGAAAATCAAGGCCCAAAAGTGAATGATCGACAAGCGATACGAGTAAACAGGTCGATTGGCGGCCTTGGGAATGAAGTAGTACATCAATCCTAAATAGGGAGTCGTCAAGAAAAAGGCGACTGCATTGTGACCATACCACCATTGAACCAAGGCGTCTTGCACTCCAGCGAAGACTGAGTAACTCTTCATGAAGTTCAACGGCATCTCGAGAGAGTTGACAAGATGCAAGACAGCTACTGTCACAAAGGTGGCAATGTAAAACCAGATGGCAACATACATATGTCGCTCACGTCGCTTGATGATGGTACCGAACATATTCCATCCGAATGCCACCCATATAAGGGTGATGGCAATATCGATGGGCCATTCTAGTTCGGCGTATTCTTTTCCCGTAGTATAGCCAAAAGGTAAAGTTGCAACGGCAGAAAGAATGATTATCTGCCATCCCCAAAAGTTCACTTTACTGAGAAAATCGCTATACATCCGCGCTTTCAGGAGTCTTTGCAGCGAGTAATAGACACCCGCAAAAATTCCATTCCCGACGAATGCAAAAATCACCGCATTGGTGTGCAGCGGGCGCAGTCGGCCGAATGTGAGCTGCGCATAGGGCAGGTATTCATTAAACCATGACGAAAAAGCAAGCTGACAGGCCACGATTAGGCCGACCAACATGCCGATAATTCCCCATACAACTGTTGCAATTATGAACAGTCGTACGATCTTGTTGTCGTACTTAAATTTTTCCAAACTCATCAATCTGGTTTTTTATGTTTTGGTTCAGGTTTGTTCTCAAATAACATCCTCATAGAAGGTGTATAGTCATCATCGTATTGCCCAGATTTCACGGCCCACAAAAAGGCAATTAGAAAGACTAGGGCTACAATAAAACTTACGACGATCAATAGATATATGGCACTCATAATCAGGTTTTCGGACACAAATGAACAATTCAAGTGTCTTTTGCTGGTTGACTGTGATCACGAGAAATACTGATAGTTGTCAGCTTTCTCCATAAGCCACATGAAATAAGCATGTTATCATCGTGTGGTCGTCACTTTCAGACTGCATTTTTTAGAGTATTTTAGCCGCTAAACCTTGAAGTACATGGAAAACAAGATTGATTTTAGTTCATTCAAGCACATCTCCAAGGAAGAGTGGATTCAAAAGATTGAGGCCGAATTCAAAGGTCAGTCGATTGAAAATCTGAAATGGCCCACTTTTGACGGATTGGGAGAAGTTTTTTTAAGCGATTCAAGCGTTGAAGAAAATTGTTTTAGCACAGACATTCGTTCGGCTAAATCGAGCGCGAATCAGTGGGGAATTGAACTTACATTCGATGAATCGACGTGGCCGTTTTATGCCGAAATGGGAGCTGAAGGAGTCGATGTGCTAAATGTCGATGCTAAATTTGCTTTGACGAGTGAGCATTTTCATTTGCCGAATGGCGGAGAACCTAAATTGTTTATTGACGCAAAAAGTGAGGTGAAACTCCTTGTGGACAACCCTATACCTCCCAATACATCGGGGCTAGACTGGGATAGTGATTCAGACAACGTTTCGACAATAAATGAGCTATTTCAAGTTCGTAAGTCACATAATGCTTCTTATTCTTTAGCATGCGCAAATGGCTTGGAATGGTCCAATAAAGGTGCCTATATAAGCGAAGAATTGGGATTTGCGCTGGCTCATGGCCATGATTTGTTGGTTGAGCTAATGAAAAACGGAGCCACAATAGATGAGGCCAGTAGCTGTATTCAGTTCAAAATGGGTGTGGGAAATTCCTTCTTCAAAGAGATTGCCAAGTTTAGGGCTTTACGGACCTTGTGGAAGGCAATAATTAAGAGCTATGATCCGAAGAAGGACTCTTCTTTGACCACTTCGATTCGAGCTACCAATTCGCGTTGGAATAAGACTGGAATAGACGAACATACTAACCTGCTGAGAACTACCACCGAGGCAATGAGCGCTATAATTGGAGGAGTTGACACCATGAATGTGCTTCCCTATAATGTGTTTTCAGCATCAAAATCGGAAGCTTATCGGTGGTCGCGCAATACACAGCTTTTACTTCGAGAGGAATCTTTCTTGAATCGTGTGATCGATCCAGGCTCTGGGAGCTACTACATTGAGGATTGGTCCGAAAAAATAGCCAATACGGCCTGGAGTATTTTTCAAAGTATAGAAAAGGAAGGAGGTTACTTTAAGTGTGAAGAGGATGGAAAACTTGATGAACTGTGCTTGAAATCGGCCGAAGAGCAAAAAGCAGAATTGCGCGCGGGAGAACGCGTACTCATTGGGGCCAATATTCATGTGAACAAGAAGGCGGAACAGATCAATAGCTCCAATGAGGAGAGGCTTTCATTGGAAGTTGAGAAGCAAGTGCAGACTATATAATTCATTCAGAATGAGAGCGAATTTTCAGAATATAGATTGGAAGTTGGGGAGTGAAGTAAAATCAACTCCAAGTGAGGTAACAGAATTTGCCACGGCCGAAGGGATAGAGATTAAATCGGTATACACGGAAAGTGACTCCAAGGACTTGCCGCATGTGGGTTTTGGTGCTGGCTTTGCGCCGTATTTGCGCGGGCCTTACGGTTCGATGTATACCATTCGTCCGTGGACTGTTCGCCAGTACGCTGGATTCAGCACGGCCGAAGAGTCAAACGCGTTTTATCGACGGAATCTAGCGGCCGGACAGAAAGGGCTGAGTGTGGCTTTTGATCTTGCCACACACCGTGGTTATGATAGTGATCACCCAAGGGTGGAAGGCGATGTTGGCAAAGCAGGAGTGGCGATTGATTCGGTTTTGGATATGAAACTGCTTTTTGATCAGATTCCGCTCGACAAGATGTCGGTATCCATGACCATGAACGGCGCCGTGGTTCCGATCTTGGCGTTTTATATCGTTGCAGCTGAAGAACAGGGCGTTTCTTGTGATAAGCTGACAGGAACTATCCAGAATGACATTCTCAAGGAATTTATGGTGCGGAATACCTATATCTATCCGCCAGCTCCTTCGATGCGCATCATTGCAGACATCTTTAAATATACGTCTGACAACATGCCGAAATTCAACAGCATCAGCATCTCGGGTTACCACATGCACGAAGCTGGAGCACCGGCCGATATTGAGTTGGCTTATACGTTACTCGACGGATTGGAGTACGTGCGCACAGGTGTGAAATCGGGCATGGATATCGATGCATTTGCGCCAAGATTGTCCTTTTTCTGGGCGATCGGCATGAATCACTTTATGGAAATCGCCAAGATGCGCGCGGCGCGGATGATTTGGGCCAAACTCATCAAAGAATTCAATCCGAAAAACAACAAGTCATTGGCTCTAAGAACCCATTGCCAAACTTCAGGCTGGAGCTTAACGGAGCAGGATCCTTTTAACAATGTGGCTCGAACTTGTGTAGAAGCATTGGCAGCCGCTATGGGTGGGACTCAGAGTCTGCACACCAATGCGCTGGACGAGGCCATTGCTTTACCAACAGACTTCTCGGCTCGCATTGCTCGAAACACACAGATCTATCTGCAAAAGGAAACCGATGTATGCAAGAGTGTAGATCCGTGGGGAGGTTCTCATTATGTAGAAAGCCTAACGAATGACCTGATGGCCAAGGCTTGGGAGCACATCCAAGAAATCGAAAAGATGGGCGGTATGGCCAAGGCGATAGAGTCGGGAGTCCCCAAGCTTCGAATTGAAGAGGCTGCGGCAAGAAAACAAGCTCGAATCGACTCAGGAAAGGACATTATTGTAGGTATAAACGCCTATACTACAGACGATGAACAGGATTTGGATATCCTAGAGGTGGACAATACAGCTGTTCGATTGGGGCAAATTGAAAGGCTCAAGACCTTGCGCAGCGAACGAGATGAATCGGCCTGTCAAAAGGCTTTAGAGGCGCTTACGGCTGGAGCAAAGGGGAATGACAATATTCTCGAATTGGCGGTAGTCGCGGCTAGAGAGAGAGCCAGTTTAGGTGAGATTTCATCGGCTTTGGAAAGCGTTTTCGGACGATACAAGGCACAAATCAACAGTGTTTCAGGAGTATATTCATCAGAATCAATGGATGATCAAGATTTTATCAATGCACGTGCGAAAGCCGACCAATTTGCCAAACAAAGCGGTCGACGACCACGAATTATGGTAGTGAAAATGGGCCAAGATGGGCATGACCGTGGGGCGAAGGTTATCGCCACTAGTTTTGCCGACATAGGTTTTGATGTGGATATCGGTCCGCTTTTCCAAACCCCCGAAGAAGCAGCGCGCCAGGCCATCGAGAATGACGTTCACATCGTAGGTGTGTCATCATTGGCAGCAGGACACAAAACCTTGGTCCCTCAGATTATCGATCAATTGAGAAAGCAGGGTAGGGAAGACATCCTGGTTGTGGCCGGTGGAGTGATTCCAAAACAGGATTATTCATTCTTAGAAGAAGCTGGAGTAGCGGGGGTATATGGACCGGGTACCAAGATAGCTTTGGCGGCTCAAGAATTGCTCGATATTTTGATTGAAGCGTGGACCGATTAGAGCTCAGATTTGAACTCTTCAAACGTGCCGTCAGTATAAAAAATCAACACTTTAGAGGCTACCTTTTTGGTAGCCTTTTTTGTGGGAATTGATTGTTCAGGAACAGTCGGACTATCCGTGTCATTTTCGACCAAAGGCAACTCGTTTGTTACATTTGTAACAGGAGCGATCATCGGGTCTTTCCCGTGCAAGAGCCATGCATTGTTGATCTGCGGAAAATGCGTGGAAAGCTTGATAATGAAGTCTAGACTGGGCTTGTTGCGTCCGTTGAGTATATGGCTCAGGGCCGAGCGTTGGATGCCCATTTGCTCGGCAAACTCTTTGGGAGTGATCTCCAGGTGATCAAGTACTTGTTGGATTCTTTCTTGGAACATTACAGTTGTACAATGTAGACGTTACAAATGTATAAAACCGTGTGGATACTAGCAAGACAAGAATGTTACATGTGTAACATGCTTATCGCAAAAGTTGCTCGTTTTATAGTACAACAGCATAAATCCGCGTGTTCAATCGCTACAATTAAGCGACCCATACCAACTGAATGTCAGTCATTTGCGCTCGTCGCTGATTCAAATTATTCAGATGTAAACTCGCTGATTATTCGAAAAACTGACCTGAAACAGGCTGAGAACCGCGTAAAAAATCCTCGATTGGGATACGCTTTTTGCCCTCCATTTGGATGTCGAGAATTTGGATACTTCCGGACCCGCAGCCAACGAACAAATAACTCTTTTCGTCGCTGAGAATTTCCCCTGGCTCGGCCTCCTGATTTACGGCAATCGAGGTGAAAAATTTAACAGTCTTTCCATTCAATGTCGACCACGAAGCGGGGTAAGGTGAGAGTCCGCGAATATGATTGTGAACCAGGAGGCAATCCTCCTTCCAATCAATGCGGCAATCCTCCCGAAAAAGTTTGGGTGCTGATTTCAATTCGGCTTCATCTTGGAAAAAACTCGACTGGTCACTGGCATGGGCATTTCCCTGGGCAATTTTGTCAATAGTACTCACCAAGGTTTTGGCTCCCAAGCGCATCATTTCGTCGTGAATAAGTCCGGCCGAGTCGTTTTCAAGGATAGGCATGCTGGCTTGTTCAATGATGGCCCCCGTATCGATTTCCTTGGTGATGAAAAAAGTTGTGACCCCAGTTTCCGATTCGCCATTCATGATCGCGCGATTGATAGGAGCGGCGCCGCGGTATTGTGGGAGGAGTGAGCCATGCAGGTTGATAGTCCCCAGCTCTGGCATCGTCCACACAACCTCAGGAAGCATGCGAAAAGCGACTACTACGAAGAGATCGGCCTTCCAGGATTCAAGTTGCTCGATGAATTCGGAGTCTCTTAATTTTATGGGTTGCGCACAAGGCAAATGATGCTGAACAGCGTAATCCTTGACTGCAGAAGATCGAATTTTCTTTCCGCGGCCGGCCTGTTTGTCGGGGACAGTAACAACGCCAACTACTTCATGTGAGCTAGCGTGAATTGCTTTGAGAGATTCAACGGCAAATTCGGGAGTTCCCATAAAGACTATTCTAAGATTCTTCACGATGGTAAAATTAAACTTTAACGTACTTCCAGTTGCTGAATCTTAGCACAAGTAAGGCTGAGAGGGCAATGGATCCAAAATACAGGTAGTCATTCATCCACACTTTGTAGATAGGCTGTGGGTAAACGACGGTTACAAAATAGGTAAGAACGAGGTAACCGAGGCTAGCACCGAATTCGATCATCATGGCGATTTTGGTCTTTCCACATCCTTCCACGGCATTCAGAAAGACCGATGAGAAGCAGGTCAGTATAAATGCAAAATATACTGTGAGCATCGATTTTTTCGTGAGGAAGAGAATTTCGACATCCTGGGAATAGATCGATGTGATGAAATCGGGATAGAGTAACATACCATGACTCAAAAGGAACATGCCTGCGAGGTTAAGCAATACCAATTTGCCCAAGACCTTATTCAATAAGTGTTGTTTGTTCTCCGCAATAAGGCCTGAAACGTAGGTTTTCGTCGTTTGAGAAATACCCATAATAGTCACAAAAACCATCATGTACATGAATCGGATTATCTGGGAAGACATTAGCTCCTTTTCGCCGAGCTTCTCAATAAGGGTAAAAAACACCGTCCACGTAGCAAGTGCAGCAACCTGTTGAGCCATGATAGGCGCGCTCAGATTCAGAATTTTCTTGGTCTCACGAAAAGATAGAATGCTCAAGTACTTCCAGATAGAATACTTAGCCCATATGGCATCTCGTCGCAGGTAGATAACTAAGAAAAGGAGGTTGAGTACCTCTGCGATTAGTGTGGCGTAGGCAGCTCCTTGGATTCCGAGGGCAGGAGCTCCCCAGTTTCCAAAAATCAACATCCAGTCTAGTCCGAGATTGAAGCCTGCCGTAATGAGTGTGGAGTAGATTAGGATTCGGGTATTGGCGACGCCCATGTACAGGGCGGTGATGATAAGGGAGGGCATGTACACTAGGAGGCCGAAAAGGCGGATAGTCAAGTAGCTCGACATGTGTGCTCTCACTTCGTCGGACTCGACCAGGAAGTTGAGGAGCGGACTCATAATGCTTAGCATGAGTGCCAGCAATGAAACGCCTAGAATAATGCTAAGTAGGAGCGTGTTTGAAAACACTTGGCCAATCTGCTCGAAGAGTTTGGCTCCGTAACGTCTCGCAATTATTATCTGCGCTCCCGACGCAAGTCCAATCCCGAGCATCAATAAGGTAATGAAAAGCATCGACCCGAGACCGGCGCCATTCATGACATTCATGCCGACCCGGCTTAGAAAAGCATTGTCGGTAAGTACAACGATAAACTGTACGAAGCCGCCCAGGGATATTGGTATAGCGACCTTTAAAAGACCTTTGGTCGAAATGTCTAAGTCGTGGCTACTTGACATTGTTCGAATTCCATTTCTCAATGATTTTGGCTGAGGCTCTGATAGACTTAGTCATCCATTCCAGTTTAAGGTCGGCCTGCTCTTCTTGTGAGAGATTCCAGTCTATCTTCTGTTCGATTAATTGGTTTCTGACTTCATACAGGCAGAGGGCTGCGGCTACGGAGATATTGAAGCTTTCGGTAAAACCGTACATAGGAATTTTGACAAAGCCATCGGCGTTATCAATGACTGTTTGTGACATCCCTTTGTCTTCGGTACCAAATACCAAAGCGGTTTTGTGAGTTAGATCAAGTTCGTTGATGAGGCAATCATCTTTGTGTGGGGTAGTGGCAATGATTTTATAGCCTTGTTCTTTGAGGGAATTTAAGCACTTGAGTGTGTTTTGTTCTTTTTCTTGGTAGCGCTTTACAGTAAGCCACTTTCGAGAACCGACGGAAATGCCTTTGGTCACACTAAAAGGGTTGACGTTTTCTATAGCGTGAATATCCTGGATGCCAAAGCAATCGCAACTCCTTAATACGGCGCTTGCATTGTGGGGTTGGTATAAGTCCTCTAATACCACAGTCACGTGCCGCGTTCTCTTGTTCAAGATGTTCTCAAACAAGGTGGCTCGTTCCTCAGTCATAAAAGATGACAAGTGTTCTATAAGGTCTGTTATGTTTTTCATCGCAATAGGGAACAAAAAAGGCCGACACTTGAGGTCGGCCATTCTTGAATTTCTAAAGGGGATAATTACTTAACCTTTACAGATAAGTCAGCTCCCGCCTTAAATTTCACAACTTTTTTCGCTTGGATAGTAATTTCCTTTCCAGTCTGTGGGTTACGACCTTTACGTGCCGCACGCTCAGATACTGAGAACGATCCGAAACCTACCAATGCAACACGGTCACCTTTCTTAAGTGCGTCTGCAGTAGTGTCAATAAATGCATCAAGAGCCTTCTTTGCGTCAGCTTTCGAAATTCCGGCTGATCCAGCCATTGAGTCAATCAATTCTGCTTTGTTCATAGTAATAAATTTTAAACGTGCTGAACTTTGGTGTTCAACTGAAACAAATATATACACGGAAAACCACGCCCCGCAAGCATTCTAGCGGAAAACGGGTCATTTTGTTGAAAAGTACGGTGTTTTGTTAATAACCATGAGTGTATTTGGCTCAAATCGACGTTGTAAGGGCTGTTCAGGCGAGTAGGGAGGCGTGTGAAAAACCAGATTAATGTGAATAACGTGTGAATAGCGAGAGCCAAAAGAGAGGTGATCGCACGATCCGAAAAATTCGTCTGCACATCACATTAACAGGAGGAGAAGCGCGAAGCGGCTGATTATTTTATTGGGCATCGATGATACGCGTCCAAAATGCCGCGTTCGGCCTTTTCCGATAATCTTTGCTTTGGTGAATGTGTATTATTGTGTTTTCGGGACTCAGAAGAATAGAGGTAGGGAAAACGGTTTCTGAGACAAATCCGAACACTTGAAAACCAAATGGCAGTCCGTTTGAATGTTGGATTCCTAACCTTTTGATTTCACGATTGTCTTGATCGTATAGTACTTTGAGTTGTCCGCTCAAAGAGCCCTCCATACTCGCGGCGTACTTTTGAGGAACAGGTGCAATGGCATAGACAGCGACTTTTTCGTTGTTCATCAATTCATAGTTGTCTTCTAATTCATTGATTTGAGCCACGCAAAAAGGGCACCAATTGCCGCGATGAAAAACGAGTAGTTTGAATTTGCCCTTGTCCTTGATGGGGTCATAAGCCGATCCGTTGGCTTGTTTTAGATCCAATGCCGTTAATTCGTCACCGATTTTCAGTTGAATGCTGTGAGAGAGTTTGGCGTACCACATATTGTAGAGGATCCAGCCCAACAGGGAAATAGCTGCAATCCAAACGGCCGAATCAAACATGGCCGAATTAAAGAATCGATCGCCGATAGTAATAAGCGTCGCCGCGGCAGTTGTAGCCGAAAGGATGACCTGCAATGTTGCGGTCGCTTTTGGTTTGACAAGATATATGATAGCGAAGAAACTAAAGGGAAGGGCACAAGCCAAGAAGCACGAAAACCATATCAGCTGTGCATCGTTTGTGAAATACTGCACTACGCAATAGATCATGGCAATTGCCAGGAATGCGACATATGAAGAAATGAAAATGGGTTTTAGGCGATTCATGCTCAATTATTTTTTGGGGCAAAGGTACATCTTGAATCAATGTAACGGTTCAGTTTCTACATTTGCGCAAAAGAGAGATGTATGAAGAGTAGTTGTCAGATTGAAGTGAGGTTTAAAGATCTAGATGCATTGGGGCATGTCAACAATGCCGTGTATTTTACCTACTTCGAACAAGCACGGATCAAGTTTTTTGCCGACCACCTAGAGCAGTGGAATTGGGCGGAACAAGGTCTGCTTCTCGCTCACTCAGAAATAGATTATTTGATTCCACTGTATCTTAATGAAAAAGTAACCGTAGACACTTGGTGTTCTCGTTTGGGTAGGAAAAGTCTGACATTCATGTACGAAGTCTTTACCGAAAAAAATGGAAGCAGGACAAAAGTGGCCTCAGGGTCATCTGTTTTAGTGTGTTACGACTATAAGGAAAAGTGTACAATTGTCATTCCTGAGGACTGGAGATCGAAATTGATGGGTTGATTGTTTAGATTCATCGAGGATAATTGATTATTGAGCGACAATAGTGATGTTCTGGCGAATTTTGGCTGGTATTTGGGCTCTAAATAATCACATAACATTGGGGATAAATAGCTATTTGACTTCTTGGTATATTGGATAGCGCTTACCTATATTTGACAGATTAAATAAAAAACTAACTCAGTATTTACAAATTCATTTGAAATGAAGAGACTTTTACTATTTCTTACTTTATCCTTCGCAATTGGCGGCCTTCAGGCGCAGATTACAGGCGTTGAGCTAGAAGAATTTTTGGTTCACCCGAGCACTGACTATTCTGACGGCATTAACTTGGATGGATACACTACATACAGACTGTATGTAACATGCGCTTCACCTGGTGACTTTCTCTCTTCAGTTTATGGAGTGCAGGATGAGCTTACAAGCATTTGGGCAGATGGTGGTTTTTGGCAATCAGCTTTTGGTTCGGCCGTAGTTGATGGTGTGAATCCATCTTTCTTTAACGTTGCCCCAACATTGGAATATGATAGTTACGTAACTATTGGAAAAGTAAATTCAACAGATGTTGGACCTTTCTACACAATTCAAGATCCTGACAACTTATGGATTCCGAATTTTGAAGCTGGTCTTCCATTGACCCTTCAAGGTCTTGTTGGTGGAGCTTGGTTTACAGCCAATCTTGGTCCTGATGGTGAAGGTAACCCACAGTCGCCAAACGGTTTTGCTGGTGATGACTTGAAAGTGTTGATTGGTCAGTTTACGACCAACACTTGTTTGAACGGATATGTTAGTGCTGAGGTGTTTGTTAACGCCAACGGTAACAACCCTTCATCAGGATTTTACACATTTTCTAGTTGTGATGCGACATTTGGTTGTACCAACCCAGACGCAGAGAACTATGATTCTACTGCAGAGGAAGATGATGCTTCTTGCGTTTTTGGATGTAGCTTGAGCGTTGCTAGTTTGACTACAAACTTCCCAACATGTGCAGGAAACAACAACGGTTCGATTCAGATAACTTCTACTGGCGGACAAGGAGCTGTTATTTATAACATGAACGGTGGAAACAACTTGGCAGTTGGTAACTGGGCGAACCTAGTTAACAATACCTACAATATCCATATTCAGGATGGAGCTGGTTGTGTAGTTGATACAGCTATTACCTTAATCACTCCTCCAATCGCGGTAGATATTTCACTGTTCCAAGGAATTCAGTGTAATGGAGACAACGATGCAATGATCACTGGAACTTTTAGTGGTGGTACTGGAATGATCGTTTTTGACTTAGATCAAAACTTCGATGAGCCAGCTTGCTTCCCTGATTATACTAACCTAGGCCCTGGAACATATTCGGTTTGGGCGATGGACGAGAATGGATGTACCGTTCAGTCGAATTCTATAAGCGTAGTTCAGCCTTCAGTTTTGAACATTGCTGTTCAGAACCAATCGGAAGCTTCTTGTTATGGTGTTGCAGATGCCCAACTAGTTATGTTTAAAACTGGTGGAACAGGTGATGTCGATTGGTCGATTGATGGCGGTGAAAACTACCAAGAGTCGAATATTCTTCTACTTGCTGGTGGCACCTATACTGTTTGGGGAATTGATGAAAATGGATGTACAGATACAGCTGAAGCAACTGTCTTGTCTCCAGATTCTATTACTGTACTAGGTGTTGTTACAGACATCCTTTGTAATGGTGATCAAAATGGTGTGATCGATGGTATCGCTTCTGGTGGTAACGCTGGATTTACTTATTCATTCAACGGAGGTAACTATGGCAACTTGTCATTGTGGTCAGACCTTGCTGCTGGAGAGTATACTATTGACGTAATAGACAACGAAGATTGTGTTGGCTCTACGGTAGTAACTGTTTCTGAGCCAGACGTACTTGAAGTTTCTGCTGATGAGACTGACATCTCTTGCTTTGGCGAGGAAGATGGAGCGTTTTCTATCATTGGAACAGGTGGTACGATGATGTATTCGTACTCACTTGATACAATCACATGGGACAACGAGGGTATGTACGGCGATCTTGAAGCTGGTACTTACATGTATTACATCGTTGATGCCAATGGTTGTGAGTCTTCTGGTACTGCTACTATTGAAGAGCCTGCTGAATTGGTACTTACTATCGATGCTTCTGGCCCTGAGTTGGAAGGTGTTGATGGCGGTTTTATCGATATTACGATTGAAGGTGGAACAGGCGACTACGATGTTAGCTGGACTTCAACAGATGGATATTCTTCTTCTGATGAAGACATCGACGGAATTGATGGAAACGAAACGTACACTGTTACTGTAACAGATGAGAATGGATGTACTGTCTCAGAGGAGCAGTTCATCGATTTTATCATCAGCGTGAACGAAGTATTCAACAATGTTTCTTACGGTGTTATGCCGAATCCAAACAACGGTTTATTCACATTGAATATCTCTGGATTGGCCAACCAAAAGGTTAACTATGCTATTACTGATGTAAGTGGACGTATCATTGCTCAAAAGCAATTGAACACAATCAACGGTGAGCATACTTCTACAATTAATATGACTGATGCAGCAAGTGGAATGTACTACTTGACTTTGACTATTGACGGACAAAGCACAACTGCTAAGATCATGAAGCAAAACTAAATTGCTTCTCTAATACTGAGGTAAAAGCCCTGATAGATATCTATCGGGGCTTTTGCTTTTACAAGCTTTGTGTTTAGTACATTTGTCGCGGCAAGCCGGTTCATCGCTCCACTCGTGGGGAGGAAAGTCCGGACAACATAGGGCGCCGCACTTCTTGAAAGGGAAGGACTCAGCAATGAGGACAGATAGTGCTAAAGAAACTTAGACAGCCGAACCAGTTTACTGGTGGTGATGGTGAAAAGGTGCGGTAAGAGCGCACCAGTATTGAGGGTGACCTCAGTAGCTTAGGTAAACCTTGCGGGTTGAAAGGCCATGTATACCGGAATTCTCTTAGGAGAAAAGAATTGCCCGTTCTTCCGGAGGGTAGGCCGCTTAGATAAATGATGAACGCTCCTCTGGAGTACAGAATCTGGCTTATAGGCTTGCCACTTTTTTACCTTTCTAATCTATGATCCCGAAGATTTCCGTTATCATCCCCATGAAAAATGAAGCGTCTTTCATTGAGGAATGTTTGGACTCTAGCCTTCGGCAAATGCATAGCAGTTTTCACCTAGAGATTATCGTGATCGACGATCATTCGACCGATAATTCACCTTCCTTGGTTCAACGTCTGTCGGCACAGCAACCCCAAACAATCATTTTCCTTCCCAACAATGGCCTCGGAATTATAGATGCTCTGTGCACCGGTCTCAATGCTGCAACGGGCGATTATATTTCGAGAATGGATGCCGATGACCTTATGCCTGATCATAAACTTCGCCGACTCATGCAAGCGCTTGTCGACTGCCCAGAAGCCGCTGTTGCCACCGGGAAAGTCAGCTATATAAGTACGGGGAAATCACTTTCTGAGGGCTTTTTGAACTATGCCGACTGGTTGAATAGAATCAACTCGGCACATTGTCCATTTTCGGAGATCTACAAAGAATGCCCAATTGCTTCACCGAACTGGATGATGAGAATGCCCAAATTCAAGGACTTAGGCGGCTTCGATGGGCTAGAATATCCTGAAGACTACGATCTTGTATTTCGCTGGTATTCCAGTCAACTGAAAACTGCCTATGTTGATCAAGTCACTCACATATGGAGAGATCATGAGGCAAGGGCTTCGCGTAATGATCCTAATTATGCCGATAATCGCTTCATTCATCTCAAAGTAAGTCAGTTCCTGAACATCGATTATAATCCCCATAAGACTTTGTGCCTGCTTGGTGCTGGTCGGAAAGGAAAGAGTGTAGCCAAGGAGCTTGCCGACAGAAACATTGAATTTATCTGGCTCACCAACAATTCCAAAAAAATCAATGTGACTATATATGGAGTTCTTTTGAAAGATTGGAATGAACTTGAGGGGCTGAAGAGCGGTCAGCTAATTTCAGCCGTTTCAAGTCCCGCAGATATAGAGGAAGTCCAATCCAAGTTTGCCCAGAAACCTGAACTACAGTGTTTTCCTTTCTTCTGAATCAACCGAATTTGATTTTATATCTTTAGGCGAGAAGAAATTTGCACCACTCATCTGATCTTGCAAGGAGGATAGTCGCTGCATTTTGTCTGCGTTGTCAAATCCTGGAACCATGAGAACAAGCATCATTCAGAAATGTATAATACCCGCGATATTGGTTGGAGTAGGAGTGCTAGCTTTGTCCTGGTCCTACCATGATATCACTCCTTTTGACCATCGAAGCGCCGTTGGTGATTATCCTACTGCCTATAATTCTCTATTCACAGGCGCTGGCTCATGTGTTCAATGCCATGGCCACGATACGGCTATGATTGCGAGTGTGGATATTCTGGGAAACGATGTCAATGTAGTTGACGCCTGGAGTTCAACTATGATGGCCAATAGCGCAAAAGACCCGTTCTGGCGTGCCAAAGTAAGCCATGAAGTGCTCGTGAACCCAGGTTTACAAACCGCCATCGAAGACAAATGTACTTCTTGCCACGCTCCTCTTGGTCATTTTGCAGCCAAACATGACGGAGCATTGAACTACTCAATCGCCGAGATGTTGGTTGATAGCCTCGCTCTCGATGGTGTCTCTTGCGTAGCTTGCCATCAGCAGGATTCCGTGAATTTGGGTGATCAGTTTTCAGGTCATCTCAGCTATGATACGAATAGGGTGGCGTACGGACAGTACGTCAGTCCGCTTGTGAGTCCTATGGCTTTGGCTTCTGATTACATCCCTCAGCATAGTTTACACATCGAGAAATCCGAAGTGTGCGCCACCTGCCACACCCTCATCACGGCGGCTGTGGATCTTGAAGGCAATTTGACAGGGACCGATTTTGTGGAACAAGCAACTTATCATGAATGGTTAAACTCGCAATATGCCGAGGACAATCAGAATTGTCAGTCCTGCCACATGCCTGTCGCCGCCAAAAGTGAAGTCAAACTTGCCGCTGGATTTGATACACCTGCGCGTTCTCCTTTCTATCTGCATGAATTCGCTGGCGCAAATGCTTTTATGTTGTCTGTTTTGAAGGATAACGCGTCCGAATTGGATGTGTTCGCTTCAGATGAATCCTTTGATAAAACCATGGCCGCCACTTTGGACATGTTGCAGAACAAAAGCTGTGATATCAGCACTGAACTCGACTACCGCACGGCAGATACATTGTACTTCGATGTTGCGTTGAACAACCTTGCTGGTCACAAATTTCCAAGCGGATATCCCTCGCGTCGAGCCGTGTTAGAGGTTGTACTTACCGACCAATTTGGAGATACACTCTTTCATTCTGGAGGATACAACGAAGAATTTGAAACGTTGAATGAGGACATGCCGTTTGAACCACATTACGATGTGATCAACAGCGAGGAGAAAGTACAGATTTACGAAATTGTCATGGGCAATGTGAATGGTGAGTTTACAACAGTTCTCGATCAAGCATACGAGCCATTGAAAGACAATCGACTTGTGCCAAATGGATTCTCTTTCGATCATTACTCATATGATACAACAGCTGTCGTAGGTAGTGCGCAAGTAGATCCCAACTTCGCCAATGATGGACCAATCAACGACGTCGTCCGCTTTGCTGTAGCACTTGAAGGATACAATGGCCTCGTTCATGTCGATGCCAAGTTGTGGTATCAGAGTTTGCCACCGAGGTGGATGGAAGAAATATTTGGGGAATCAACACCGGAAATTGATGCGTTTGAAGTGATGTATGACAATGCGGATAAGTCTCCAATATTGATCGATAGCGATGATTTTGATGCAGAGCCCTCGGTAGATTTGGAAGAATTGCATGAAAATCTATTCGCATTCAATTTGTTGAATAGCGTATCTTGTAATGGATTAATCCTAGGAGAAGCAAGTCAATCTGGAACTATACGTGTATTTTCACTGACTGGAAGTTTAATTGATAAGCGCACCATCCAAGCGGGTATGGTCGAATTGAAGATCAATACACCGGGTTATGTGCTAATCGATTTTGAAAATTCAGACGGCCAGCATGTTACGCATAAAGCCCTGATCCTAAAGAATTAAAAGAGGAAATTTTGAACCAAAACCAATAAATATGAAGCATTTTACTAAAGTGTTATCTGTTCTAGGAGGCTGCCTATTGGCATTGTCACCCCAAGCGCAGGTATCTTTTACAAACAGTTCTTCCCTCATCGGAACCATTACTGGTAGTGGATATGAGGATTGTGCTGTAGACATGAACGGCGATCACCTGGATGATATCGTTCGTGTTGTGGGATCTGGGATCTATATCGATTACCAGCAAATTGATGGAACTTTCGAACAGACGTTCTTCCCATTAAGTATTGAGAATCCACCTTCTTGGAGTATCTGTGCGGCCGATATTGATGAGAATGGGTATACAGACCTGCTTTTTGGAAATGGCTCGAGGGTATCTTTTGCTTATGCCAATGACGATGGTACTGCATTTACTGAGGTAACTTACCCGGAGTACATTTTCTCACAACGATCGACTTTCTCTGACATCAACAACGATGGTGCGATTGACGCTTTTGTGTGCCACGACGTGGATCAAAGTCACCCGTATTTTAACGTGGATGGTGTCATGGTCTTAGACCAAGCGCAATTCCCGACCTTGGATGTTGGTGGAAACTATGCCAACATTTGGTGTGACTACGATAATGATTGGGACCAAGATCTTTACATCACTAAATGTCGTGGGGGAGCGCCTGAAGGTGACCCGCAAAGAATCAATCTTCTATACCGTAACAACGGCGACGGGACATTTACCAACGTCGCACCAGAAGCTGGAATGGATGACGGTGACCAAAGTTGGACTACTTGTTTCGAAGATTTTGACAACGACGGTGATTTCGATGCGTTTACCGTTAACCATGCTTGGGCCAACCGCCTAATGGACAACAACGGAGATGGAACATTTACCGATATTATTGCTGGATCAGGAATTGACTCTGGTGATTTAGGTGCTTGGAACTGCGATGCTGGTGATTTCGACAACAACGGATTCGTAGATATCTTTTCTCAAATGGGAACGGAGCTATATCTCAACAATGGTGATGGAACGTTCAGCGCTGTTCAACTTTCATTCAATGATGGTGGAATCGGTGACTTCAATGACGATGGTTTCCTTGATGTGATTAAGAACAACACGCTTTGGTTGAACGACGGAAACGAAAACAACTGGTTGAAAGTAGGTCTTGAGGGTATCATATCGAATAAAGATGGTATTGGTGCAAGAATCGAGATTTACGGAGATTGGGGAATTCAAATTCGTGAAGTGCGTTCAGGAGAGAGCTTTAGTCCAATGAGTTCACTTGATGAGCATTTCGGTCTAGGTACTGCAACTGAGATTTCATCCATCGTAGTTAAATGGCCTTCAGGTGTAACAACTTTGATCGAGAATCCTGAAATCAATAGCACTATTATTATCCCTGAATCTTCTTGTACTGCTCCTGACAATACAATTATTGTGGATGGCATTACTTCTATTTGTCCGGGTGAAACTATTGAGCTGACTGCCGAAGCTGGAACTTCGTACAATTGGTCAAACGGTGCCACAACACAATCTATTGAAGTAGGCTCGCAAGGAAGCTTCTCAGTTGTGATTTGGGATGAAGAAGGATGTGCTTCTATCAGTAACTCGGTGATCGTTGACATTCTTGAAGATGAAACACCAATGATTAGTTTGGAAGGTGACGACGTTTTCTGCGAAGGTGGAACGGCCATTTTGACATCTACTATAGGTGAAAACTACAACTGGTCGAATGGCGATGATTCTCAAACGATTGTTGTAAATCAATCTGGAGAATATTCAGTTATGATTGACGCCATTTGTTCGGTAGATCAACTTGAGTCAGAAGCTATCACTATTACAGTTCTTGATGCGGCCGACCTACCTGTATCAGCCAACGTAGAATTAGCTTCTCCAGGTGTTGCGACTTTGACTGCCACAGGTGAAAACTTGGTTTGGTATGACGCTGAAGACGCTATCGATCCAATTGGATCAGGCGACAGCTTTGAAACTCCTATCGTAAACGTTGGAGCACCTTTGACTTACTGGGTTGAAGCAAGCACAATTTACGGTGGTGGAGAAGAAGAAGGTGGAAAGCTTGACGACGAAGGAAGCGGTGGTCTACCTTCTTCAGGTGGAGTACTTTACTTCGATGCTTTTGAGCCATTCACACTTTTGGAGGTAACAGTTTATGTTCCTGAAGGATCGCCTACAACTGATCGTACAATTCAACTTTATGACCAAAATGGTACTGTGATTGCCGAGCACGTTGAAGCTTTCGATATCGGAACGCATCAAGTAGCTTTGAACTTCGATGTACCTATGGGCAACGGTTTGTCTATTGGTTGTGTTGAGAATGACTTGTTCAGAAACAGCTCAGGAGTTAGCTATCCATACGAAATTGGTACAGTTGGAACGATCTACGATTCGACTTTCGGAACGTCGTACTACTACTATTTCTACAACTGGCAAATTCAAAAGGAGCAGATGATCTGCCCATCAGCACGTGTTGAAGTGATGGCTTCAGTAGTAGGTGTTGAAGAGTTAGACATCTTCTCTAGTCTGTCAATTTTCCCAAATCCTGCATCGGATAAAGTGACTGTTTCATTGGAGTTGATCCAAGGTTCTAAAGTTGCGCTACGCATGATGGATGTATCTGGTGCTTTGGTTCTTTCACAGGACTGGGGACAGGTAACTGGAATTCAGAATAGAACGATTGATACACACGATTTAGCTCCTGGAGTTTATTCAGTGGCTATCACCGTAGGAGACAGTGTTGCGAATACTTCGCTTGTTATTGAATAACACGCTTGTCTTAAATAATATGGAAGGGCTGGTCATGAAAATGGTCAGCCCTTTGTTTTGATCTCCTGTCTGGAATATTAAATCCTTGCTTTGATCGAAGCCACCAATAGATCGGCAGCAGGCGCGTGTTCTCTAAACCACAACTCTGGCTCGATGATCTCCAATTCGCCCAAGGCCAATTCCCCTTTGTTGTCCCGGAAAATGTCCACTCTGGCATAGGCTGTATCGTGCGGACAAGCTAGAATACACGATCGAGCGAAGGCAATTTCGTCTGGATTCGCTCTGTAGTTTGCCACCGTCCCGCCATGGTTGTCTTGTACGCGAAAGTCGCCCTTGACAGCAGTTTTAATGACGGCATGACTGAAGGTGTCGCCAAAAACCATCAGACTAAACTCTCCTTCCAACGGAATGTTATGTTGGAATTCCTGAATCATCATGTCCTGACCATGCAGCAGGGAATTGTACAATCCTTGATTCTCCTTGGCGAGTTGACGATCAAAAGCATAGGTGTCTCTAGCGCTGGCTGATACTCTTGGTTTGATGACAAACTTGTCCCAGTCCAATTCAGAGATGATCTGGAGAATGTCATGTTTCTCATCGGCCTTGAAAAACAGACTAGCAGGAATATGAATGCCTGCCTTTTTCATTTGTTGCAAGTAAACTTTGTCGGTATTCCACATCAAAGCTTCAGGTGAGTTGAACAACTGAGTAGATTCATTTGTGCGGAGCACCCAGCTTTTAAATTCCTCAAATCTCTTGTGATAGTCCCAAGTAGCACGAACAATAGCCGATCGCGTAGTCGTCCAATCAAAGTCTTTCGACGTCCAGTCCATGCGAATGGCCTTCATTCCCGCTCGTTCAAAAGCATCGATCAAGAGCTGGTCTTCCAAGATCACTTGATCCGAATACCATCCTTTCTCCTTTGGATTCAAATACTGCTCCTCCGTAACAATTACTACATCTAGTGTGCGCATGGTCGCAAGGTATTAAAGAAGGTAGAGTTGCGGAAATGCCAAAACAGAAAGGCCCCACCAAAATATATAAGGAGAGGCCTTTCTTGAAATGCAGCTATCTTATCCTTGTGCTGGCACAGGACTATGCTTGAGGTGATACCAATCCATTCTCCGACTTGCGTACATCAGGGCAGCTAGGGCTACGAACAGACCGATACTACCAACTAGCAGTGCGAAATCGACCAATTGGATGATGACGTAGATGAAGAAATACAACAAGCTCATAACACCTATCACCAAGCCAGCCAACTTACTCGAATTGAATGCCGCTCGCATATAGGTTCCAATGAGAACGATGACCGCAATGGAAGCAATTATGTAGGCCCACATAAATCCTAGGTGCTCGCCAACGGATAGTAGGAGGACATAGAATACTACCAAGGACAGACCAACCAACATGAACTGAACAGGGTGAAGTTTGATGCCCTTGGAAATCTGAATAATGAAGAAGGTGAGGAAGGTAAGCGCAATGAAGAGCACAGCATACTTGGCCGCTCGTTCGGTCGATTTGTAGTCGTTCACTTCTTCGTTCAGCTTTACCCCAAATGCGTATCCGAAAAGATCACTTGGGCCAGTTGTAAAAGTCTGAGGGATATTGCGATTCAGATGCAGCACTTGCCATCCCGCATGAAAACCATTCGAGGTATCCTCATTCACATCGTCGGGAGGGAATGCACCGAAATAGGACGGACTAGTCCACGGGGATTCTATATTTACTTGCACATTCTTTGCCCACGGATGAAAACTCAATCCGTCGCTTCCACGTAATTGAAGGTCAAAGTCGAAAGTGAGTTGTTCGGGGTTTTCAGGATCTATCTGCACAGGACAAGTAACGCCTCCATGCAAGGGCGAATCGGCCGTAAGGCCCGAATTCATGGGCGTTTTTTCATGGGCAAAGTTCAAGACAATGTCTTTTTGTACTCCTCCTAAATCGGGTATTTCGAGGGCTAGCGAACATTCATCCCACAAGATTTCGATGTTCTTTTCTTCCCAACTTTTGCTTTCTGGAAATTTGAAATTCCCGTTGAACTGTAGCTGGGTCTCATATACAAGCACATCGTAGATTCCTCGATGCCTGGTCTCGGGCATCATGCTTCCAGTAACAAGAAGTTCTTCTGGGAGAAAATGGAGGACATATCGGTTTTTGGTGACTTTCGCCTCTTTGGTTACTAGGTCGGTGAAATGATAGACTGTTTGATAAGGAACGGTAAGAATCGGTCCGCCTAGGACTTGGTTCTGTCCCCAATTCTGAGCAATTTCACGTTTGACATCGTT
This sequence comes from Flavobacteriales bacterium, assembly GCA_015665315.1. Lineage (GTDB taxonomy): Bacteria > Bacteroidota > Bacteroidia > Flavobacteriales_D > Sanyastnellaceae > JADFAK01. The sequence goes on from JADFAK010000022.1 coordinate 69,858, forward strand.
TTGCAGCGAAATTCTTTCGTAAATAAGGCTTTTGACCATGCCCATAGGGATAAGCAAGAGCAGGAGGATAATTCCCATGCCGATCAGGCGAATCGAAATGGAGGTTCGAAACCAGGTGGAGGCTTTTTCTAGCGGTGTCTTTTCTTCGTTCATTTTGTACGGATTAATGTTATTTGATTTGGCTCATGCCATCTGAAACTCGAAATAAGGCAATGGCCACGGTCTGAAAGCCACACTACGAGAATGCGTTTATTCATTTGCTTTATGCGTAATTCCTATCCAACTAGTTGATGGCCGAGAGTGACGGGAAAAGCATATTTTAGTGTACTCAAACAAAGACCATGAAAATTTTCTTCATTCTTTCTTTCGTTTTTCTCTTGTGTTGCGCGCATGCCCAAATCACAGATTCTCAGGCTGCTGCGATGCAATTGGTGCTTGATAATAAGGTGAATCAAGGGAATGATCATGGCATTTCGGCCTATGTGATTTCATCCGATGGGACGGTGTGGCAGGGAGTTGCGGGAGAGGATGGTGCCGGTGATGCGATTACGGATTCGACGGTTTTTCATGGAGCGAGTACGACCAAGTGCCATGTGGCGACATTGTGCATGCTGCTTGCCGAGGAAGGTTTACTCGATCTAGAGGCGACTTGGCCTAGCTATGTGGACCTTGATGTGGCGTTCAATGAGGCGATTACGGTCAGACAATTACTCAACCACACGAGTGGAATTGCCGATTACCTCGAGACGAGCTCGGCGGAGGGCTATATTTTTGCCGATGACAGTTTTCAATTCACAGGGCAGTATATCTTGGAAGAAATTGTGAGTCCGACGCCGCTTTTTGCACCAGGAGCGGGTTTTCAATACAGCAATAGCAATTATGCACTTTTGGGGTTGATCATTGAGTCGGTAACAGAAAACGCAGTAGAAGAGGAGCTTAGAAGCCGAATTTGGGAGCCGTTGGGATTGGAGCACACCTATTTTGGGGGCTTTGAAGATCACACCGAAACGCACGCCGGAGTCTGGTGGAATTTTGGCAGTGGATTGAATGATTACAGCGCATACAACACCCAGTCGATGCTTTCCTTTGCCTATTGCGCGGGAAATATTGTGACGACACCAAAAGACGAGGCGATTTTTCTGGAAGCCTTGATGAATGGGGAGATCGTAAATGAAACTTCGCTCACAGAGATGTTGGATTTTGTTCCCACCAGCTTCGGTTCGTGGACGGCAGGATACGGATTGGGTCTTCATCATGCGGTTGACACGGGATCGGATGTGGTCCTCGGGCATGATGGGTATTACACCAATTTAACCTCTATGTTCCACAGCGCCGACTGCGATTTCACGATCGTGACGATGACCAATACGTTTACGACATGGTACGGGATTTTTGCACCGCTGTATGCTATTTTGAGTGATAACTGCACAGTCGACATCGAAGAACCCAATCAAGTCGAGTCATTGAACATTGCTCCGAATCCCACAAAAGGAAAGATTCTAATCAGCAATTTAGGAGAAGCAGCAGCTAAGACACCTTATGCGGTCTACGATTTCAAGGGCGCTCTACTTGACAAGGGTGTTTTTGTGGGCGCATTCGCGCAAATGGATCTGTCGGCATATGGAAGTGGTGTGTACTTGGTACAACTTGGTGATCGTTCGGAGCGGGTTGTTGTTGAGTGAGAAGTGGGGATTGTATGAATTGAGGGGCGAATGCGCTTATGGGCGAGGACGAGCGGGATATGAATCAATGACCGTTAAATAGTATGAGGATTAGACTAATATTCGTTTCAATTATTGTCATCATTACCCAGTTTTCTTGTGGCCCACATTGTGAACATGAGAACTATAGGCTGAATAATGCTTTCGTAATAGCTATCGATGCATCTGATTATTGTGAAAAAATAGAGAGTAGTTTACAGGGTGATTCGATGGCATTCAGGGAAATATTAGATCCACCCGTGAATACAGGGTTGATAATTGACCATGCAAACGTAATTTCTCAGCTCATTCTCGATATTGGCCTAGGGAATATTTGTTCTTGGATAGAATCTGGAGTTATCAGTGAAGAAGAACTTATGGAGGTGCTATCATTTAGTACGTACAAATATGTTTTATACAATGATGAAGCCTACTTCACTTGCGATGGAAACTTTAAATGTCCTTGATTTGGGTAGCCCACGCTCGTGCGTGGGCAAGAAAAAAACAATCCCAAAACCAACACAATCACCAAAGCAATCTAGCCGTTCAACTCATGAACTGTTCCCAATGCATCCATGAAACATCTAATTGCGACTTTTCTTGCTTTAGTCTGCCTAAATTCCTGCATTCCAGCACAAAGCAGCTTTGGCGATCAACTTGCTGATTCTGCGCTTACGTTGACCGAGGAGTCTGTAGTCTACGACCCTTCATACTTCAGAATTGCCTACCCGAATGGCGACGTGCCCGTGGGGAAGGGAGTGTGTACTGATGTGGTCATTCGCGCCTATCGAAAAATGGGAGTCGACCTTCAAAAAGAGGTGCACGAGGATATGGTGGCGAATTTTCATGTGTATCCGAAAAAATGGGGACTGAGTAAGACCGATACGAACATCGACCACCGACGGGTTCCCAATCTCATGACTTTTTTTGAGCGCAAGGGTAGAGTTAAAATGATTTCTGAAAATGGTGCAGACTACCTCCCGGGGGATATTGTGTGTTGGTCTTTGGGTGGAGCTATTACCCACATTGGACTGGTCGTCGACCTGCGATCGGCCGATGACGAGCGATTCTTAGTCGTTCATAACATTGGAGGCGGACAAGTGATTGCCGATTGTCTGTTCGATTATAAGATCATTGGCCATTATAGCTACGACAAGGACTAGTCGGCTATTTTCGTAAACTCCCAATTCGTCGGCTTACTCCCGTCGGCCAAGCTAATGGTAGCATTCAAGTGCGTCGCATCGATCAATTCGTAGGCAATTCGTTGAGGGTAGTCGTGGTCGGCGTTTAGGAATATCCAGCTGGCTTCGCTTTGCTCTACTAGTCTGAATAGGACAGGGGCTTGATTTGGGATATCGGCTCGATAGAACCAATTCTGATCAATGCGCACAATTTGGAGTGACTCCTAGAAGAGGGTGTCCCCATTCTCAACCAATAGGCCAATTCCTTCCAGCTTGCCATCAGCGGCTAGCTTCCAGGTTTCCTCCGAGTATTGATTGTTGTGAACTGCAGTTCTCCATTTGCCGAATGGCCAATTCAAATCATCATTTATCGCTGTCATGCCCAAAGAAAGGGCCGCGCAAAGTAAGAGTAGGAGCTTGGTCATGGTGCTGGTTGATCTGATGAATATACGTTGGGGTTATGCAACTCCATCCACCGAGATGGGTCGGCAAGGTCTTTCCACCCGAAATTGCGATACATCGAATGCGCATCGGCTGTGAGCAGACACCATCTTCTTAATCCTTGCAGATCAGGGTGTTGCATGGCTTCTTGCATCATGAGTTTTCCGTATCCCTTGTGCTGATGTGGAGCTAGGACGAAAACATCACCCAAATAAGCAAAGGTCGCTTTGTCGGTCGTAACCCGTGAAAAACCTATCATTTCACCGCCCAAATACAAGCCGAAGCATATTGAATTGGCAATGGACCGACGGACAGTATCCAGGGGGATGCCTCGTGCCCAGTAGCTTTCATCGCATAAGTAGGAGTGGATCAACTCAATGTTGAGCAGTGACTTGTCGGTGGAAACAATGGGTGTATTCATGAGTCAATCGAATCTTTCTCAAATCTAAGCAAAGATTGTCCCGGCTAAAAACCGTGCAGGTCAATCTCGTCGCTTGGCAGTATTTCGACTTGATGCTTCATCTTTTTCTGGATGACTTGGAAGTGATGCGCATCTTCAGGAAGTAGTAAGGTAATAGCTTTTCCATTGGCCTCAGCTCGTCCTGTCCTACCAATTCTATGGACGTAATCTTTCGGAGATCTAGGCAGTTCGTAATTGATCACAACTGGAAGCTCGACAATGTCTATTCCTCTGGATAATAGGTCGGTAGCCACAAGTACTTGAAGTTCACCTTCTTTGAATTTCCTCAGAGCTTCTGTCCGCGCATGGTGGTTTTTCTTGCCGTGTGTAGCTGCGGCCTGAATGCCATTGTTGTTCAACTTGAGGGCTACGCCATCGGCCTTTCTCACCGATGAAGTGAACACCAACACTTGCTGCATGTCGTGGTGTTTGATCAGGTACCTCAAAAACGGTCCGCGGCGTTCTTCTGTTACGGCATAGGCAATTTGCTCAATCTTATCGATGTCAACCGTTTTCCCTTCAATCTCCACCACAACAGGATCATTGAGGAGCACCTGATTCATGGTTTCAAGATCTTTCGACAGCGTTGCCGAGAAGAGGAGGTTCTGTCGTTTTTCAGGCAATAGCTTGAATATGGCCGCCATTTCGTCCTTGAAACCCAAATTCAGCATTTTGTCGGCCTCATCCAATACCAGCGTATCAATGCTGCCAATATGCACGGCCTTCGACTTGACCAAATCGAGCAGTCGGCCAGGAGTAGCCACCAGAATATTCACACCGAGCAAGGCGATCATTTGCGGATTGATCGACACACCTCCATATACAGCCATCGACTTTACTTTATTGGGCAGGGACGGACCGAATTGCTTAAAAACTTTTTCCACCTGTATGGCCAATTCACGTGTGGGGACGAGGACTAAGGCATTCAATCGTCGATCGCGAACAGGTGATTTGGATTGCATCAAGGTAAGTACCGGAAGCACATAACTTGCTGTCTTTCCCGAGCCTGTCTGCGCTATTCCCAACACATCCTTTCCTTCAAGAACCGGTGGTATTACTGCCGACTGAATAGGGTATGGCTCAAGGAAATAATTATGTCGAAGTGCGTTGACAAGCTTTTCAGGAAGCCCAAGGGAAGAGAATGACATAGAAAACAGTGGTCTTTAAGGAAGCGTATTAGCTAGCGCAAATGTACCGCTATTGACCAGAATATAGGTCATCCGTCCAGATAATGGCCGGCTAATTTTGACTATTGTCGTACAGTCTGAAACCAATGGAGAACTCCCAGAACATTTCCCACCAGCGCATTTTGGCGTCGTTCATCCCGATGGTCGTATAATCCATTTCAGCCGTGAGTCGTGTGTAGACATACTTTCCGTTGTATCCCAAGCCACCGCGACCTTTGACTACTGCGGGAAGCCTCCAATGTCTGTGCTGACCTCTGTCGTCGGTCCATTGTCGTATTTGCGGACCAGACCCCGTATATAGAAACAGCCCCATATTCCATTTGCCTTGTGCAAATGCCGCGACGTAGCCATAGCCAAACATAAACTGGACGTTATTGATCCACATTTCCGTCATATCGCCAGTCTCAGAATATCCCCCTCGCTCGTAGTATGGAACAAGTGAGCTATCGGTACGAAACTGCACGAATCGCTCGGCGACCAAGAAGGTAAAAGCCCCGGCGCTTTTCAATTGACGCTCCGATTGTTCGAAGAGTGCTTTGGCGGAAACGTTCTTTGAAAAAGTCCAACGCATCGAGGCATTGAAGCTTTTCGCGCGGACGTCCGATCGGTACTTCTCCTTGTTGATATCGGCGTAAATAGTGTCGTTGAGCAGCCTTGAGTTTTGCAATACGAAGCCACTATATTCGGCGTAATTCAAGTTCATGCCGAAAATACGGCCTTCCAGTCCCAAGCCGAATTGCTGGTAACGCGGAGAGAAGTCGACGGCCTCGGCTGGCTGTTGAAGAGGAATATTTCGCTGGTAAGAGAATCGCAGAAATTTGAACATGAACTCGCCACCAATATTAGCTCCTGAAGCCGATCGGTAGGCGTATGGGTCGGTCAACCCTTCTTTGTCGCCAATCGTGTAAAAGTCGATGTGCTGCTGTACAAAAGGACGTAATCCAATGAGCGGACGAATCACTTCGACATAAGCCTCATCCTTTGGTTCGGCTTTTGGTTTGTTATCCTGCCCCATGGATTGCAGCGAAATAGCCATCCCCATAACAACCAAGAAGGTGCCAAAGGCATAATTGGATTTAAGTAAATTCATCGGACTCAAGTTCGTTTGTGCGCGCCAAAAATATGAAAATCTAAAATCTATATTCAAGATCTCAACTAGACTTCGCGCTCAACAATCAAGTGGTAGGCCTCCCCATCGCCAATTTGGCGAGCAATACTTCCTTGCGTATATGGCTTGAAATAGATCTCTTGGACTATTTCTCCATGGGGTCCATAGCTTCGTTTGACAAACTCGAGAATGTTGCCAGCGTCATCGACCACTTCACTTTCAACAAACTGATTCTGCTCGTTGTACTCGAAATTCGTAGTGGTCCATTGCACATCCTTCGTGCTATCGAAGCTGCTCACTGTCTTGGGCTCGCCATGCGGATAGTAACTGGCAATTTCGAGCAATACGATGGCATTTTCATTGTGCTGAATCGACTTTCGAATGACTTGTCCGTCTGCATCGTGCAAGCACACTTCTAAAGCAAGGAGTTCGCCCTTCCCATCTAGAATATGCAGTTCAGAAACAATATCAGAAGGCCATTTGTACACATGTCGTTCCAGCTCATTGTCTTCTGGATCGAAGAATTGGCGTATGAATCCCTTGTTGTTGTCGGCTGTCTTGACAATATGTTCGCTCAAGATACCATTCTCCTTTTGAACGATGTCGGTCACCCCATTCTCGGAAATGATAATTTCCTCGAAGATAGTTTCATCATTGACCGATCGGGTGGTGCGCGAAAGTTCGTCGGCGACATATTCATACCGACTGACGATTTCATCTTCATCGCCCATCTTTTCGGTTTGACCAATCGTACGTCCTTCGTCATCGTACTCAAAAGTAGATAGCAGGAAAGGCTCTCCGTGGTGGAAATCGATGCGGTGGGTTAATTGATCTTGATCGTTGTAGGTTTCTTCGGATACAAGCGTTTTTGACTCGCTTTCAACGTTGTAAGTCTTTACTATCAATTTTCAGAATTGGTCTTGTGAGCATTCAGTTTTTCCTGGAGAGATAATAGCTTATCGTGCATCTCTGCATTGGTTATGCGCGCATTGTTTTCAGAGAATTCTTCAAAAGTAAGGTCTTCAAATTCTCGGAAGAATTGCGGCGTACCCTCGGCATTAGATGTCATTTCTAAGAATTCTTCGACTGAGATATTCCTGGTGACTAAGCTTGTTTGAATTTCATTGAACAAGGCCTCGTTGTCGAAGTTGGTCTCCGCTGCCGAATCAGAGTCTGAACAACTCGCTAGACTCATGGCGCATAAGGCAAGAATGAAAAAGTAGTTGGCTAAGGATTTCATATCTGCATATTATTTTGAAGAAAGATAGGTATTGCCACCGTACTTTCCATATTCTTAGTCCTTCAAACCATTGTCTATCCATGCCAGTGCACGAAAGCCAAATTGATCGTTGTACCATTTTTGAACGATGTCGCCATGGCGGATATAGAAAAAGCTAGGGAAGGCTCCATCGCAGAGTTTGATCAAACTTTCTTCATCTGGCGAAAGGTGAAACTCCAGTTCATGGGCATTTGTTTCGTCAACGAATGCCTTTAATTTCTCGTCTTTCAGCGTGTACACATAAACGACTACATCCAACTGGTCATTCCTCGAAACAAGCTCTTTCAAGTTTTTCATAGAAGCCTTGCAGTGATCACAATCTACATTGGCGATGGCGAGCACTCCGTCGAAGTCGGGGTGATTTTGGATAATCTCGTTGAACGTCGTGTTTCCGTCAAATTGGTGCGGACGGATTTCCTCGCCTTGTTTTTGAATGTCTTGGATATAGATTGGATTCACCAAGAAGTAGGGCAGAGCCATAAGCGTTCCAACCACGAGGACTACAACCAATTTAATCCATGTTTTCTGTTTCAAAGCATGCCAAACGATGTTGCAACATAAGAGTGTAAGTGAAATAACGATGGCAATGGGCAATAGATAAGTAGCAAACCAATCGAGCTTCCACGAAAAGATCCCCACGTCCATGAAGTCGGCGCTAAAAATAGTCGTGAGCGCGGTAAGTATAATTGCCAGAGAGAATAGGAGTAATCGCATAGGGGAGCAATGAACATAAAAAAAGGCCAATGTGATTCACATTGGCCTTAAATATTTTTTGACTTTCGGATTAATCCAAAGTACAAGAATATCCTGAAACTGCATCAAGTGCGTCACAAGACTCCTGTGCATCAGCCTTCTTTACTTTTTCATAAGTAACTGAAGATTCAACTCCTCCGAATTCGCAAGTACAAGTGTAGTCTTTCTTACAAGAAGACATAGAAACTGTTGCCAAAACAACAACTGCCACCATCAATAGATTTTTCATTTCAACTAAGATTTATGATTAATGTGGTGCGAATATAGGATAGTTCAAATGAAAATCAAATAACAAAGAATAAATCTGCCAATTAATGACATGAATCAGGTGAGCAACTTGGCAGCTCTTCAGCCCCTAAGTGCCAGTGCTTTACTCAAAGTCATCGTTGGTAACAGTGAAGAAACACGACTGTTGAACCAAGCTTCCTCGACGATTCTGCTTGACAATTTCTTGCGTCCAATTGTCTTCATTATTAATAGACTTCAGCAATTGAAGCGAGTCCTGAAGTCCAACGCTAACCGAAGAAAAATGATCCAAACAAGGAACCGCATTGGAATTTCCGCCCAATTGCGAATCAAGAAGTATGGTCTCTGAAGTGTGCGGGTCAACATAAATACTGTCTCTTTCGGAAGTAGAAGCTCCCTCCACATACACCCACATCGGGAAATTACTGTTGTTTTCAACTTTCTTCAAGTAGGTCGTCTCGCCTTCGCAAGAGCTTAGAGAAATTAATAACGCGATAAACGCAAATAATCTGATGGTACGCATAATTGAAATTTAGTGTAAATGAAAATAAGCTATGGACACCCAATCATGTCTAAGCCATTAGAATATGCTATTACGAGCTATTCTACAATTAGGTACGTATGAAAATGAAAAATCTTAGTGTTGGGACTTAGAATATTCCAAATACCCTCCCAAAACGTTGTATAATTCCGGGTAGTCCACTCCTGAAAGCTTTTTCATTGCACTCTTGCTTCTCCCGCCAGATCTGCAATAGATGATTGTCGGCTTGTCCTTAGACACTTCGTTCATCATGGCCATGAAATTGTCATCATGCCAGTTGATATTCACGGATCCCTCAATGTGGCCTTCCGCGTATTCCTCGGGTGTTCGTACATCGACGA
>JADFAK010000058.1 GCA_015665315.1 Flavobacteriales bacterium
AAGATCCGGCCAAATATGGGGTTGTGCGCACGGGTCCAGAATTCAAGGGATTTGCCCAAAATGACTTGTACCACGAAGATCCAACTGGCGCCAATCACGAGCTCTTTTCCGAGGGGTTGAAAGTGGCCCTTTACAATTATATGCACGACAACGGATTCGAGTTTCCACTGCAAGATTTTTTCGATTTCGACATTCCGCACAAGACCATTCCTTCGGGGCTCATCAAGAAATACATCAAGGCTCCGACTCCCGATTGGCCGCTTTCCAAAGGGTATCGATTGGGGTGGTTTCGCGTGGCTTTTCATTCTTTAGCTAGCGCAAATGATCAAGAATCTACGTGCTTCGTCTCGTCGCAAGGACAGGAAGTTATTCATTTGCCTTGTGCGATATTCAATTTTTTAAACTCCTACAAGGAACAAATGGATGTGCGTAGCTCGGAACCAATAGACTTTCACACAACCCTAGAACAATGGGCCGAGTTATTGAACAGCTCCCCTGAAGCAATCGTACAGTCGGACTGGTGGAGGGCCCTGCGGAAGTCGATCTTGTGGGTAATACGATCCTAAAACATGAGCTTTCCGAAGCGGTAGGACTTTTTAAACTGACCGTAAATTACACCGTTTGAGCGATCCAATTGGTAGTATAAGCGCGGACGAAGAATGGTACCCGAATCTCGGTGTGAAAACAAGGCTGTACGTTTCATGGCTCCCGCTCCATCGATCGAAACTACCGTCGCCACACTCCGTTTTGAATTCGAAAAGGACCTCAACTGGGCCGATGGCTCGTCGAGAAGAATCGTGAGGTTGTCGCCGTGATCGTTGAACAAGAAGTGTAATTTGTCCGCGGATTCAAACAGGGCGTAAGAAGAATACACTCCTTTATCATCGGCCGTAGACTGGTCCTTGGCGATCTTATTGGCCCACTCGATTTGCCCATCGGCCTTCACTTTCAAGACCAAAATATCCTGGTAATTGTAATAATAAGTCACCACGCGCATGCCCGTATTTGGGTCGGTCGTGATGCGCTCGGAAATATAGAATTGCTCGGCAATCATGTAGGCGCTGCCATCGGGTTTGATGACGAGATGGTCGAAGTAAAAGTCGGACAACTCATTTCCTCTTTCCGCATGTCGATCGCTCAGAAATTCGTTGAGCAAGGCTTTGTCGAAGGCCATGAGTCCGCTAGCCATCACTTCTCTCGACTGACCGTTCATGGTAAAAAAGAAGGACCCTCCAATGGTGAAATGTTGGTCTTTCGAGTAGAACCCACCGATGCAGATATTCCCTTCTTTGGTAAGCGCACACGTGGCTGAGATGATCCACTTGTCTTTGAGGTTGACGTTGAATTCTTTCAATTTATTTTCGGCCCAGCTATAGGTAAAGAGCACGTACTTTTTCTTGCGCGTTTTTTGTCGATTGGCATCGGCCTCTTCCTTTTCTGGCGACATACCTGATAGTAGAAGTACATTTCCGTTGTCGTCTAGCAAGTACTGATCAATTTCGAAAGAACCAGATGAGTAAGGGAGTTCGAGACGTTTGTTCCACAATAGATCCAGACTTAAACTGTATACATTGAAAGAAAAAGTATCATTGGCTTTCTTCTGGAAACGCATTTTGTGGTAGACCATGAACAGGCTGCTATCGGGCGAAAGCATCACATCGTATTCCCCGGGATTCCATCGTTTCGATTCAAAATCGTCGACCAAGGTGGGCAAGTCTAGCCAATCGCCATTGGTACTCATGGGCGTGCAATAGGCCGATATAGTTTCGGTACTGCTGTTGTACACTGAAGTGAAAAGCAGGAATTGATTCTTGGTAAAAAGCAGCTTCTCAAAGCTCATGGCTGCACCGTTGACTTCGGGCAGGATCACCTCTTTCGAGAAGACCCTATTCAAGGAATCGACCGCGTATTTTTCGAGGATAAACTTGTCGGTACTGCCGTATAGATCTTTCGTTGTATAAAAGAACTTTGGGCCAGCACCTATAATTTCAAGATGTCGCTCATCTTTAGAAAGTTTGATGTCTTCTCCCCAGTTAACCCGCAACGAATCTTGTGCATTTGCCGAATGGCTAAATAAAAAAGACAGCAATATGAACACTGGTAAACGCATCATTGAGCGGCACTGAATTTAGGAGTGAAAGTTAATCACCTGAAAACACGACCCGTTTCATGAGGGATTCGGTTTCGGTACTTATCTCGCAAATATAAACTCCCTGCGCCAAGTGAGGAGGAACTGGCGTCTTAATTTCATGCACTCCCTTATTCCTAATCGCATCGTGCACCGCCCACGCTTCACGGCCAAACTGGTCCTTCCAACTAATTTTCACGCGCGACCTCACTTCGATGGCACATGTAATATTGAACTCGCTTTTTACTGGGTTGGGATGAATAAAGGCGTTGAGCGCCAAGATTCTGCGGTTGGCGATTTGGGTAATAATGGTATCGACTGGAACGGTGTCGGTGATTAATGTGTCGATTTTAAGCGTGTCAATAATCAAGGTGTCGACCCCGATGGTGTCAATGGGAAGGGCAATAAATGTTGCCGTATCCTGCACAAAGTAATTGAGTTGGTTGGGTTGAATGTAGTCAAAAGTCTCAGCGGCTTGGCCTGGCCAATAAACGATGACCGAGTCGACCAAATCAACAGAACCTAGGCCCACGTGTACGATGCTCGAATTTTGAGAAGCGTAGCTCGAGCCACAAGTTACCTCATGAGAAAAAACCCTGTTGCCGGCAAAAACTTTCACAAAAGCGCCAAAAGCATCGGCATTGCAGTTAACTCCTTTGAGCTGAAAGGCTACATAATTTCCGACTTCCCCTTGATTCTGATACAGGGTGAAAGCATCGTTGGACGAACTTAAGAGGTTATACACGTTTACCACGCCAAAATCCAAGGCGCCGTCTTGGTTGAAATCTGCCACGGCGCATCCCCTCGACTTCATGTCGTTTTCTTCCAATTCAGACTCCGTGACATCTTCGAAGACGCCGCTTGCCGAGCCTCGGAAGAGTTGGTTCTTTTGGTAAGTCGAATTGGCCAACCAGGAAACGGCATCAATTTTTCCGTTGCTCACCAAGAGATCCAGGTAACTATCGTTGTCGTAATCAAACATACAAGCACCCCATCCTGCAGCTAGTCCGCCACCGAAAATCTCGCTTTCAACTTGGCAATAAGTCGTGCTATCGGCAAAGGCTTGTCCGCCCTGGTTATCCAGCAGCACGTTCCTCCCCAAATTGGTACAGTAATAATCGATGAATCCATCTTCATCGTAATCGCCATGGCCCCAACCCATGCCATAGAGCTGGACATCGGCACCGGTCTCTTCGCTCACGTCGGTCCAAGAAGAATCGGGATAGTTGTTCCTCAAGAGTGTATTTGGGATGACCCACGGACCAAAATCATTGGCAAACATCAAGTCTTGATCACCGTCTCGATCAAAATCTGTCGCCAACAAGGCCAAGGTGCATCCGTCGTTTTGAATGCCGTACATCTCATTGGCCAGGGTAAAAGTCAAGTCCCCATTGTTGAGGTAAAGATCATCGGAGAAACACTCGTGTGAAAAGCCAATTGGATTGTTAGATGCATCGTAAATCACTCCTGCATCTTCGATATAATTGCCGGTTACAATGTCCAGATATCCGTCCAAATTGACATCGACGAAGGTAGCCGACATGGTGAATTTTTGCTCTAGCAATCCGGCCGCAATGGTAATGTCGGTAAAGGACCCATCGCCATTATTCAAGTAGAGAAAGTTCTTTTTAAACGTGGGAGAGAGTCCTGAATTCCAGGTGGTTACAAAAATTTCCCGGTAACCATCGTTGTTGATATCACCGGTTACTACACCTGTTGTATTTCGGTTGTCGGTCTCCCAAATTTCGGCTGAGAAACTTTTGTCGGTGAAAGTTCCGTCGCCGTTATTGCGATACAAGCGATCCATATCGTGACCACAGGTAATGTATACGTCCAAAAGAGAATCGTTGTTGTAGTCGAACCAAGCCAGTCCGCCCCCCATCAAATTGGTGGCTACGTAGCTGCATTCAATACCAACATCTTCTGCGACCTCGACAAATGACTGAGCAAACAGCCCTTGCGGAAACGCAAAGAACATTGCAAGACATATAGCCTTGCGAACAAGAGAGGAAAGCATGTTGTGTGTGATTACAACTTTCCAGAATAGCTAGTCAATCCCCGGTTTAAAAGGATTTACGGTTTTAAGTGGTCGAAACAACAGATCTCTACCACAAAAGGTTTAAGGAAAGATACAACAAAGAATTTTTATTCTACAACAAGAAGTGTGCTTTTTTGAATACCTGCTTCACTTGAAAACTGCAGCGTGTACATTCCGCGAGCAAGGGTCCTAGGCAGTTGAATATCAGTCGAGTTCTTTCCCTGATGCCAAGCTTGCTCGTACACCAAACTGCCCTGCAAATCATATATAAAAATAGTCTTTGGAGCAGTTGAAAGGCTCGTGCGCACGGTAAAACTACCCTTGTTTGGCATCGGGTAAACGGTGAATAAATTGTCGGCATTCAAATGCAAAATACCACTTGAAAAACCTTGAACTAGATGGTGCTGCGTGTCGATTTCCTCCAATAAGAAGGTCTCCGGCACGCCTCCTGGCCAATGTACGACCAAGGAATCAACCTCTTCGAGTGTGCCCAAGCCAAAATGCAATCGACTTGATTCCTGCGACGCATGGCAACCCCCTCCTCCGTTCAATTCACGCAGGAATATACGATCACCCACATAAAGCTCCACTTGCGTTCCAAAAGCATCTCGGTTGCAAAGAACTCCTTCCAAGGTTATGTCCAACCAATGATTTTCGGTTCCTTGATTTTCAAACAACTTTACCCGTAAGTTCTCGGGTACCCCGGGGTTTTGCAGATTGACAACAACAATGTCCAATTGTCCGTCCAAATTAAAGTCTCCATAGGCACAACCTCGCCCCATCTGGACATCGGCCAATCCATTGGCGGGAGCGACATTGGTAAACGTGCCGTCGCCATTGTTGTGGTAGTAGAGGTTGGGATCTTCCACGTGGTTGTCTATGAAATCAACCGTTGGAATATGTCCGTTGGTGACAAACAAGTCCAAGTAGGTATCATTGTCCAAATCGGCGAAAAATGTTCCCCAACTCGTATGCAAGAGTCCATCCGATGAATCATTGATTACCCCCGTCTCAAGCGCTACGTCTTCAAACACACCGTCCGCCTGGTTCAATAGTACATTGGCGCCTAGATTCGTAATGTAGTAATCCAAATCTTGGTCCTCGTCGTAGTCGCCAATGGCCACGCCCATGCCGTACAGACCAATATTGGCACCCGTGACAGGTGCGACGTCGTCCATGGAGAAATCTGGATAATCGTTGTTGTACAGCCTGTTCGGAATGATAAACTCGCCAAAATCATTGGCTACCATGAGATCGCTATCTCCGTCTCGGTCGTAATCGGTCGCACTCATGGCGAGGGCACACCCGGCGTTGTTTATTCCCAAATCCTCAGCCATGTGGCTAAAAGTAAGGTCGCCGTTGTTGAGGTAGAAGAAATCCTCAAAGCATTCGTGATCAAAACCCATAATCACCCCGTCCTCCTCGATGAAACTAGGGTTCTCGACATAATTGCCCACGTATAGATCCAGAAAACCGTCTTGGTTGATGTCGATGAAACTGGCAGACAAGCTAAAAACAGAATCGGCTAGTCCAGCTTCAAGCGTAATATCGGTAAACGTCTCGTCGCCGTTATTGCGAAAAAGGTAATTGCTTGCATACCCCGGGGCTATCACCGCACGCCACGTGGTCACAAAAACATCGCGGTCGCCGTCGTTATCAATGTCGCCAGTTACAACTCCTGTGGTGTTTTTGTCGCCCGTAAGTAGCAATCCGGCCGATTCGGTGACGTTTTCAAATGAGTCGTTGCCCAAATTCTTGAACAAGGCATCTTCGTCCAAACAACCCGCGAAATAGATGTCTTCGAGTCCGTCGTTGTTGAAGTCAAACACGGCAACACCACCTCCCATAAAACTGGAAGGGTGGGGCAGAAAATCTATTCCCGAGGACAGACTGACCTCCTCAAATGTTTGGCCGAAAGCTGTAACCTGGAGGATGATTGCAATGCATAAAGCAAATAACCTTGTATTTCGCATAAATCAAAGGTAATCCACCCGATTCATTTGAAACAAGTAAAGCAATGCAATTCTAGGAATTCTTTGAAAAAATAGGTCTAGAAACCAAAAGCAAGTCCGCCGCGAGCTCCCGAAGCTGGGTATCCACTGTAAACTTCCGCGAATAGAGACATTTTCGGTTTGAAGTGCCATCTTCCACCTACCTCAACTTGAACGAAGGGACGTCCGTTTCCGTATTTCGATTTCGGCGTGTCGTAGTAGATGGCTGCTGGGCCATTGTATGAAGAGGTAGATCTTACAATATACCATCCAGCGTGACCTCCTGCGTACACATCAAATTCTTTAGGAATTGGCAAAAGCTCATCGAAATAATAATCACCTTTAACTCCCAATCCTATGAAGGTATTGAACCAACGGTAATAGCCGATGGCGTTTCCGTTAAATTTAAGCATCACGATAGGTCCAACCGCAACATTGTCGACAACATTAAAGTTTGCCGAACCCATTACGCCAAATCCATAGTTCGATGCCTCAAGTCCGACATGGATATTGTTATACTTTTCTTGAGCTTGAACGCTGCAGACAGTAGCCAGTGCCAACGCGCATAATAAGATTTTAGTTTTCATATTGTAGCAATTCGTGTTTGATACTGCAATATTAAAAATTTCTTCTACGCAAGTATACAACAGTACATGGCTAACTATTAACACATTTTTGTTGACCTCGATGCCGCGATGTTTCGAAGAATAATCCCTCATTTCAACCAACGAATTCAAGAAAAACCAGCAGGAATAATACCATTTGCGTATAGCACATCAAAAAACACAACCTATTCATAATTACCGCATTTTTTCTCCGCGACGAGCGCAAATGCTTCAAGCTATTCCGAGCCTATCCAAGCCGTTTCGCATTGATTGGTCCAGAGCGTACCCCTACTTATTACTGCACCCGTAAGCGCATCTTTGATGGTATAGCGGACGATTCCAGAGCTCACCATGTCGGATACCGTCTTGCTTCCTGGCTTTACAAAAAAGGTGGTGCCACGGTCGACGTGCGACTTGTTATCCTTGTTTACTTCGCACACCAATTCCCGGTGTGAGGTGTTGTGCAAACCTAAAAATGCTCCGTCGTGTAGCATGCAATCGCGACTTACAGGTAAAATCGTCGGTCCAGGCTCGATCACCGAAGCTTTGTAGCCATAATATTCATCCCAGGCCGGAGTAGCACTGAACACACATTTGGAAGCCGCTACGATCCCCGCCGTTTCCGTGTCAATGGCTTTGAGGGTGAGTTTGTAGGAGTCATCCAAGCGCGTGATGGAACCTATGACCAAAGCCTCCACCGACTCCAGTTTTCCCCACTCGATAAGCGAGGCCTCGTTAACCAGTCCGCCCATGGCCAACTTATGTTCTTCAAAGATCGACGCGAGGTGTCCGCGGTCCATCACTTCAAACCCAAATGCATGTTCGATAAGGGCATAGGTAAATTCCTCGGCCGCTATAATGCCCAATTCATTCTCCTCGCCCAAGTGATTCGTGAAATTCACAACGGCGACTTTTCCCAATAATTGGAGGTGTAGTTTTTCCGTAAGTTCCTTGGCCGCTTTATCGATGGCTGGTTCGAAGGACGATTGTCCCGCCATGCAGGAAACAGTAAAAAGTAAAAGAAGTGACAGGACGATTTTGGATAATCGGCGGCAGTGGATGCTCATAATTCAACTAGTTATGAGATCAAGTACACCTAAGAACTGGAAACGTTCACCTGAAGGTCAAATGTGCCCGTTTCAGTCAAACGAATCATTGGCATCCAGTAAAATTCGGAAGGTAGTGCCTTTGTCGGGCTCGGACCACTTGACGAAAATCCGTCCGCCATGATAGGTTTCGATAATGCGCTTGGTAAGCGACAATCCCAGTCCCCAGCCGCGCTTTTTCGTGGTGAATCCCGGTTGGAAGACTGTGCGCTGACTATTCTTGGTAATTCCCTTTCCTGTATCGGTGATATCGATGGCCACTTGGCTTCCTTCGCGGCTCACTTTGGCGGTGAGTTTACCTTCACCTTCCATGGCATCGACAGCATTTTTCACCAAATTTTCGAGTACCCATCCAAAAAGGGAGCGACTCATCATGGCTTGCAAGGAGTGATCGACCGACTCGATTTCAAATTCTACGCGCTTGGAGATACGTGTACGCAGGTAATCGAAGGCATTTTCCACGACCTCGGCAACATTCTCGCTTTCTAGATCGGGTTTCGACCCAATTTTCGAGAATCTATTGGTGATCATTTCCAGGCGCTTGACGTCCTTATTGATTTCAAACAGACTGGATTTATCGACTCCTTGCGACTCCAAAATATCCATCCAAGCCATGAGGCTAGATAGGGGTGTGCCCAATTGGTGAGCCGTTTCTTTGGCCATTCCCACCCACACTTGATTTTGCTCGGCTTTTCTGAATGTAGAGAAAATGAGGTAGGCAATAAAGAGAAATACCCCGATGAGAATGAGTTGAACAGCCGGAAAATACTTCAGCTGAGTAAGGATCAAGGAGTCCTCATAAAACAGGAATTGTTTCCCTGTTTCGGGCAAGATAATTTCGATGGGCTCATTTTCCGAGGCCATGCTATTTAGTCGGTCCTCCAATAATTCAGGCGTATTGATAAGCGCCGAGTCCAAGTTGTGCGATCGATAGACCTGGGTTTTGGTACTGTCGGTCAAAATGAGGGGTACCGAAGCCGAATTAATCACTGTCTCCGAAATAAAGGACTTGATTAAATCCTGCATGGTATTCTGCAATTCCTGAAACAAGTAACTATCGTCGTAGTACACCCGATGGCCTATATCTGTAAAGACGATGGGCGCATTTTTGGCCTCCATCTCTGTCTTCAGTGAGTCGATGTAGCGTTCATCTTTGTCTTTGCCAGTCGGCAAATTTCTTGACCCCGTCATTTTATTCTGCTCGTTAAAAATCAGGAGCGGAATCGTTGTGTTCGAGAAAAGATAGTCGGTTACAAAGGTCAGATTCGAGTTATCGTTCGGGTCGGCAATGATCTCGTAGCCCTTGACGATAAGGTCGGCTTGGTTTCTTTCTTGGCTTCGGAGTTGCTCAAAAAGTCTCTCGGTGAATCCAACGAGTTGGGCGCGCTTTTTTACGGCGTCGCTCCACAGTTCTATTTGCTCGCGCTCGGCCAGTTCAATTTTGGAAGCGATATAATTGGAATACCACAAGGTGATACCCACGATGACTGTGGCCACTACCAATAGAAAAATCTTCCAATGCTGTTTCTTCGAGTATAAATTCACCGCTTCAAATATGGGGAAAAGGAATTAGTCTAACGCCGAAATTGATGCCTAAGTATATCAATCCATGCAGCCATCACGTCGAATAGCATAGATCAATTCATCGAGGACTTCATCATTCTTAATCAGTGTTTTTTTGAGTCGGCATTCCAGCTGGAAACCATTCTTCTCCAGCACTCGTTGGGATGCTAAATTCGTTTCAAATGGTCGTGCGAAAATTCTATCTACGGGAAAGGTATCAAATGCGTAGCTCAACATTTGCCGAATGGCTAAAGAAACCACACCCTTGCCCCAATGTTTTTCCGATAACCAGTAGCCCAATTCGGCATTCAATCGCCGAATATCACTTTCGGGATGCACACCTATGCCTCCCACTGCTCGTCCGTCCACCTCGATGGCCATAATTTGAGTGGGTTTATGGGCCAAGGTCATCTCAATAAAGCCGCGCCCCTTCTCCTCGGAATACGGATGCGGAAATTGGTCGGTCATAAACTGGGCGATCTTCGGGTTGTTGGCATTCTCCACCAAATCTGGTAGGTCGCCCATCTTCCAAGGCCTCAATTTTACTTCCATGTTATTCGTTTCAGACCAAGCTACGGAATTCTGGAAAAACACCTTACCTCACAAGAAAAAGGCCGTCAAGCTCCATTTGGGATAGGAGCTCGACAGCCTGTTTCAGTTTAAGTGTTTAAGTACTTATTGGATAATTAGTACCTCTTGGAATAGACTTTCCGAGGTGTTCACTACCAATATATAGCCACCACTAGCATAGTTCAGTGACACTTGATTTGTTCCTTTTGTTAAGGTATGCTCGCCGACAAGGGTGCCTTGCAACGAATAAACTTTTAGAATCGATTTTTCGGGCGATTGGAGTGCAATTGAACCGCTGGTTGGATTCGGATAAACCGACAGGCTAACCGCTTGATTTTCTTCTATTCCCGTGTCGAAATTCCATCCTTCAACATTGGTCCCAAGGGTACTGTTGATAGCCGTAAAGACCGCTCCTCCAATAGCATGGTTGTCGGTAAGGTCCAAGAAATAGCCGTCGACCGTACCACTCGCTTTTGAGAAGAAAGCCTCTTCACCGGCAACACTTGAACGAATAATAATGGTCTCGCCTGAGTTACCTACCGCATCGAGTTCTTGAATTTCGATTGTTTCACCTGCTTCCAGCTGAACAGTTGATCCTGCGCTAATCATAAATAAGTCGATGGCGCTTGATCCCCACACAGCAGCTAGTCCGTCCAGCTCAAGTGCGGCATAATCCAATCCCGCACAATGGAAATTCCCGGTGCACAAAAAGCTGGTATTCTCAACGACTAGTGCACTAGCCATGTCACCTGGATTCCACTCGTCGACATCTACAGCCGAATCGGTTAAATCGATAGTGCCGACTAAATCTGAATCTATCGTTGCCGAGTTATCGATACTGATGGCATGTCCGTTTCCGTTAAAATCGCCGTTGAAGAAGATCAAATCACTCACGTGTATATCTCCATTTAAGTTGTAAGCCCCCGCTCCTCCAATAGATAAGATGCAATTGTCGCCAAAAGAATTGTCGTTCGTAGTGATATTCGCAGCTACTGGCGATTGGAGATTTACCTCATAAAAATCCAGGTAGATATCGTCATCAAGTGTGATGTTTCCAAAGACAGATAGAGACGAGTTGTTGTTTTGGATAATGGCATTGTCGCCCGCTACATCGGTCATGGTTAAGCTTGCGCAAATGGCGTCTACGTTGGATAAAGTTACCGTGTATCCTTCAACCCCAAACGAATTGGCGTCAAAATAAACAGCATCCAAAACCGAAGGCACGACGGTATGAAATTCAGTACCTCCTGAGGTTGTGGCCCAATGGGACACATCGGTCCATTGGCCCGTGCCACCTACCCAAAAGTAGTCTTGTGGTTGCGGTTCAACGATATTCCAACCTTCTACATTGTTAATCGACGTGCTCTGGTTGGCATTGAATGTAGCCCCACCTATGGCGTGATTATCTTCTAAATTGAGGTACCATGCCTCCACAGTTCCTGAACTCTTCGAAATGAATGCCTCGGTGCCTGGAATGGATGAGTACAGATAAATAGGCTGGTCTTGCGTTCCAACCAATGTGATGTTCTCAGCGGTAATCGTCGAACCTTGCTGGATGCTCACAGATGATCCTGGAGTAACTTCGAAAAACTCGGTTTGGAAAGGTGAAGATGTTGAGGCAAACTCATCGTCGAGTGTTACGCTATAATAATCCATCCAAGATCCGTAAAACGAACCGGTACAGATAAACGTTGCTCCATCAACCGTGAAATTGGCTGCTCCATTTCCGGGTTGCCATAGGCGGACAGTCACCAAAGAATTCGAGAAATCGGCCATGCCGCTAAAAGTTCCTCCTGCTGATATTTGGAAGGTAGAAGTTACTTGTTCGCCGTTCGAATTGAAATCACCGTTGTCAAACAAGATCGTACGCATATTGAGGCCTGAAAGCAGGTCATAAGTTCCTCCGCCGTTCACAAAAAACTCGGCACCATTTCCCAATAAGTTGTGGTGTGTATGAATGGTCTCGTTGCCCGAAGATAGAAGAAAGACGTCGTACAAATTGTAGTGAGCATCGTCATCAAGTTCGAGCGATCCGTATAGGTTTAGATCTGAACTGTAGTCTTGCAAAATATTGATCCCGCTGCCCAATCCGTTCATGGTGAGGTTGTTGAGATTCATGACTGGGCTGTCCATCCACAAGGTGTCTTGTGCATCGTCGAATGAATTCATATCGACAAAAACATCATCGATGGCCGTAGGTGGGATATCGTGGAATTCACTTCCCCCCGAGCTAGTGGCCCAGTGACTAACATCGCCCCAGTGGCCTGAACCACCAACCCAGTAATAATCCTCGGGCACAGTCACTGAAATATTCCAGCCAGTGTTGTTTCCCAGATCGATGCTATCATCGGCGTTAAACGTTGCTCCACCAGTTGCATTGTTGTCGGAAATGATCATCCAAGTTCCATTCACTACACCCGAAGCTTGTGAAAGTGTCGTCTGCTCACCACCAACGCTCGAACTTAAAGTTATTGGCGTGTCTGGCGTCCCGTTCATAATAAATTCATCGGCTGTCTGCGTCATCCCAGCTTCCATGTTCATGGTCGCTCCCGGGAGAACAACGAACTCATCAAATGTGCTACTTCCCGTGAGGTTTACTGTGCCTTCAAAAACCACTTTGTGGTAATGCCATCCCATGCCTTTGAAAGTCATGAAAATATTGTTGGGCGAACCGTAGTAAATGGTAGCTTCATCGGCGTCGATAAAGGTTCCCGATGAATTGGTCACATCCCACATATTGGTGTAGAAATTCGATGTACCCAGGTGAAGTTCTTGCTGGTTTGAGAACTGACAATACAGACGGGAAAGCGCGTTCACTGGGTGGTTGTCGGTATAGAACTTCCCTTCAATCACATATAGATTACCCGTTGCAAGCGAATCGGTAATATGGTATTCCCCTAGTGGTCCTAAGGTTTGCAAAAAGCAACTTCCACCAAGCAAAACTCCGCCTGTTTCAATGGTTACCACGCCTTCACCGTATAACTCAACACCTTTGAGATCACGATCCATCTCGGCCGGAATGATCAAGTCACCGTACACTTGTAAATCATCGTAGAAACCGACACCCTTGAGTTTCGGCTGATTGGTAACCCCCGTGCAAATGAGTGAACGGCACTGCGACAATTCCAAATCCATGGTCACCGTCTGAGCGCCCGTGTCAAACGAGTTGGCATCAAAATAAACATCGTTGGTTGGTCCTGGTAATTGGGTGTGGAAGGTTGATCCTCCTGAGGTCGTTGCCCAATGAGAAAGATCAGACCAATCTCCCGTGTTGCCAACCCAAAAATAGTCTTGAGCCGAAACAAAAGTTGTTGAGAGAACAACCGAAAATAATAGAGCGTATAGTTTTTTCATGACATTCAATTTGAAGACAAATTTGAGTCAACATTGAAGTCATGCTTTCACCCAGATGGGTGAAATTTCACTTTTCGGGTTTTTAACCTTTAGTGAGGGAGCTTATTGCGAAGCAGTCCGTACGTAAATGTTCCGATGAGAGCACCTAAAAGCACGACGACCAAAGCCGGGTATCCTTGTCCGATCAAGACAAACATAGGCCCAGGACATGCCCCTACCATAGCCCAACCCAGTCCGAATATTGTGCCGCCAATAATATAACGGGCGTAGCTCACATTCTTCGGCGTGAAGCGAATGGGCTCACCGTATATATTCTTCATTTTAGTGCGCTTGATAATTTGTACGACCACTATGCCGAGTACTACCGCCGAACCAATTATGCCATACATGTGAAATGCGTCGAATCGAAACATTTCGTAAATACGGTACCACGAAATGATTTCGGCTTTGGCCATGAGAATTCCGAAGAGGATTCCAGTAAGAAAGAACTTGATGTATTTCATGGTATTTTAAATATGGATGTCCACCATCAAACTGACGTGGTGCAAATTCGTTTTATAAAATGTATCACTCGCCGATAAAGCGGCTGATTTTTCTGTGTATTTACCTATGTAGACCAGGCTCGCTTCTAGTCCTTCAAGACGTTTACCGAAATGATAGGTAGTCATGACAGTGGCTTGATAAAAAGAGGCAAGATTGTACTTATTCAACTCTAAATTTCCGAGGCCAGGTGTTTCCGTTCTACTGAGTCGGGTGTCGACTACCAGTGCGTTTCCCCATTTGCCCTTGTGGCTTGTTTTTAAACGCATCATATAGATATCGCTGCCGCCAAAACCATCGACCCAGGAGCGTGGTTGTGAGGCGTAAAAATTCTCTCGACCGAGCTCGCGTGGATACAGAAAGCGGCCCGAATCGAAGCTGTGGAGGTAAATCGCCGAGACTTGCCAGGTGCCCGACTCATTCTTGTAGCCCAGTAAACCACTTAAAACTTGGCCTTTGTTTTCCGGTTGCACATACCTGTTTTCGTAGGCCAATTGCGCTTGGTAATCCAGTGTCTCTTGGTGGGCATACTGAAGGCCGGCCAATAGGTGTGTGCTTTTGTAATCGGCCTGAAGCCAGAGGAGATTGAACTGGCGGTCGAAATAGAAATTCCAGACGCTCAGCTCGAGATTTTTGATGTTGGAATTCTGATAGCCCACTGTTGCTATTCCACGGATATGCGATGTGGTGTTGTAATTTGCTTTGGATCCATCGGGTTGGATGCCGTTGCTGTTCATGCCAATAGCTTGATTCAGGCTATGCCACTCGGTAATGGGTCTGCCACCAACCCCATCGATCCATCCAAGGGTGAGTTTGTTTTTACTGAATTCATTCATCTCCAGCCATGCACCGCGGTACACAAAGGGCCGCATGCGACCATCTCGATTTAGGAAAAGCGGTCCTCGATTGAGGTCCATTCTCCCTACCTGGACAAAGGACTTGCCGATAGTGAAGCGCGCAAATAGTTCGTCGAGTCGGGCCAAATCTTTCTTTTCATTGGGCCTATTTGCATCGTAGAGTTCCTTTTCCCACTTGGCGCTTTTATTGACCAAGGAATCGAGCTCATTCAAGTCATTCGAGAAGGTGTTGAAGGAAAACGACGCGCTGGCGCCCAGTTGAAGTCCGTACCACTGGGCCGTTTGAAAGCCAACAATACCGCCAAAAGCATTGGTCCAATAGTCCTTAAGCTCTCCTTCATTGAAAGTAGCCATGGTGTGATTGCGCACCCGACCATAGGATTCTCCATGTGTAAAATAATCGGCTAAGTTGTGCAGGGCGGTGTCTTGGTGTAGCTTGAATTTTTCGCTTGGAGCCTCTCCTTTTTCTGCACCGGAAATTTGGGCATGGGTTGTAGAACCGCATGCGGTAAGAATGAAAATAGGCAGACCATATTTCAAGGTAGCCATCATCTTAAAACAATAAAGGCAGGATGAAATAAGTCATGATCAATCCGCCTGCAAAAAAGCCAACCACGGCAATCAAGGAAGGAACTTGCAAGTCGCTTAATCCGCTTATTGCGTGGCCTGAAGTACATCCTCCCGCATACCGCGCGCCGAAGCCGACGAGGAAACCACCTAGCAGCAAAATGGCCAATCCGGGGAGAGACATCACTTTTTCCATGCTAAAAATCTCCTTGGGGAGAAAGGTGTCGCCTACATTTTCAAATCCCAATTCTTGCAGACTTTCGACCGTATCGGTGGCTAAAACCATGGGTTCAGGATTTTGAAGAAACAGTGTCGTGATCAATCCGCCCAGCATGGCGCCCAACACAAAAACGATGTTCCACATCTGACCTTTCCAGTCAAAGGCGAAAAAATCAGAAGCTTTGTCGGCACCCGCCATCGTACACATCGTCCGCAAGTTGGCCGAAACACCGAAGTTCTTGGCGAAATAGAGGAGTAAAAACATGGTGAGTGTAATGAGCGGACCGGCCACATACCAGGGCCAGGGTTGTTGTATGAATTCTATCATAATTATGTGTGGTATCAGTAGGCCAAGATTGGCACTAAGGTGTGGTTCAGAATATCCGAAGCGAGGTCGCCTTTCAGGATCTTTTTCATGCCTATGCGATTGATGTCTAGCAGAACTAGCAAGTTGATAGGATACTCAAAAAGAAGCTCTTGGGTACTCTTCGCTTTGTTGTTGGACGGTAGAATTACTTTTTTGCAATTTTCCATCCCGTGGGACTCCATGAAGGTCTCCATTTTTTGATCTAGCATGGCCTCGGCGGCCGATGAATCACTAAAGCCGAACAAGGTAATATTGGCTGCTGATTTTTGGGCCAAATTCTTCACTATTTCCAAGTTGTAAGCGCTGGGATCGTTGAAATCGGATAGAATAGCTATGTCCTTGAGCTCATCGTTGATGCGCTCACATTTGAAGGCCAATACGGGCACATCCAACTCGTCGAAAATCGTTCCGGCTTTGGTCTTTTTGAAGAAGTCACGGAGCTCGTTTGTGGCCTCCGTATTCGTGAGAATCACATCGATTTCGTGCTTCTTCACATAATCGGCAATAATGAGCAATCGACTTCCGATAACAGCATGCCTTTCACACACGCTACTCAAAGTCGTTTTCTTCATCCACGCTTCGTTCTCGCGCTTTTCATTGTAATACATACTGAGGTCAAACTCGGTACACATGTCAAGGACTTGGCCGTTCTTTTTGGTGGGAATATCTCCGTGTACGGGTATGATATTTAGTAGGCATACCGAATCTTGGGCCGACGATATTTTGGTGACGTAATCTGAAATATCGTCCAGATCAGTGGCATTGCGCACGAGTGCTAGGATTTTCATAAGCTAGAGCTAGTAAATTCCTGCAAAGGTGTGCATGCCAATCCGAACCCCAAGTAACTTGTGTTACGTTGTCACATGATTTATAACACCCTTTTTTACTGGACTCAGCGCGATAAGAGTTTATTGAGCTTGAACATTACCTCCGTCCTGTTTTTGACATCGAGTTTATCGTAGATCCGTACGAGGTGTGTTTTTATGGTGTTGACCGAAAGGAAGACACTCTCGCTTATTTCCTTGTTGGTTTTGCCTTGTCGCAGCAGGTTTAAAATTTCGAATTCCCTTTCCGACAGGGCGTTGGGAACATGTTGGTTGATGTTCTCGATGGTTAGTTCGGTTCCTCGCGGACGGTTATTCATGTGGTTGAACAGGGCAATTTCAAGTGAGGTGAGCAAGTCATTTTCGTCAAAAGGCTTGAGCAAGTATCCAGCTGGGCGCGTTTCCTTTACTCTTTCGATGGTACCACGATCGGAATGGGAGGTGAGAAAAACAAAGGGAATGGCGTACTTCGAATTGATCTCGTGCGCCACGGCGATACCGTCAATATCAGTTCCCAAGGTGATATCCAGGAGAACAGCGTCTGGTAGATTTGCTTTCAACATTTCCAGGGCCTGCTCACCATCATAAGCGATGCCTGTGACGGTAAAATCCATGGATGACAAGTGGCCTGCAATATCCTCGGCCACCAATGGCTCATCCTCAACGATTAGAATCTTTATCTTCTCTTTCATGCAGCTTTGAATTTTTTAACCCGAAGTTTCGTCTGCGTTCCATGATCACTTTTCACTTCAAAAGTCGCGTCGAGTTTATCGGAAAAAGCACGGATCATTTTAAGTCCGAAACTCGACTCATCGAGTGAATTAAAATCGATCCCAACGCCATCATCAATGACCTCCATTTCGAGTACGTCTTCTACTTTTTTCAACTTCACTTCCAAGCGGCCCGTTTCCTGTTCCTCGAATGCGTATTTCAAGGCATTGGAAATCAGTTCGTTTAAAATCAATCCCAGGGGAATTATGGTGTCCACATCAAGCGCAATGTCATCGATATCCGTCGTAAACGATATTTGATTCTCGTCGATTTTGTATGAATTAAACAGACTTTCAGACAGCTTGACGATGTAGGATTTGACATCAATATTCGTGAGGTTTTCTTCGCGGTACAAATCTTGGTGAATCAGAGCCATAGACTTGACGCGGTTGCGGCTTTCGTTGACGGCTTCAAGTGCTTTTTTGTCGACGATGCCACGGCTTTGAATGCTCAGCAAACTGGACACTACCTGCAGATTGTTTTTTACGCGGTGATGAATTTCCCGCAATAGAATTTCTTTTTCGGAGAGCGACTGTTCGATGATCTCTTTTTGCTTTCCAAGTACCCGGTTGCTCTTCACTTTCACCCAAACGGTATATGCAAGCGCGATGACCAAGATCAAACCAAAACCAATTCCCCATTGAAACAGGCGCTGCTGCCTTTCTTTGTCGGCCAATTTCAACTGCGAAATCTCAAGCTCCTTTTCACGCTCCTTGGCATTGTAGGCCTCCTGCATTTTTTCCATTTCCTCTACCCGCACGACTGAGGTTTGCTCCCTAGAAATTTCCTCGTGCTCACGGTAGTACTTGCTAGCTTCCTCGAAATTTTTCAAGGCATAATAGCTGTCGGCCAGAAGAATGGTGAGTCCGTTTAGGACCTCTTTTCGATCGGTTTGACGCACAATTTGGGTCGACTCTAGCAAGAAAGGCAAGGCTTCCCGCGGTTTTCCAAGCTCCAACTTCACACGACCCATGTACGATAGAAACTCGGGTCTTTCCGTTGTTTCGTGCATGAGTTCTTTCTTTTCCAAGGCGGCCAATAATAATTTTTCAGCCTCCGGCAAATGACCCAACTTGTAATGTGCAACACCCAGTGAGGCTTGGCAGCTTACCACTTCTGATTCCAGTCCCAATTTGGTATTTAAATCGAGTGCTTTTTGAATGTACAAAACACTGTTGTGCTCGTCTTCTAAATAGGAATAGGCCAATCCCATATTGTGGTAGATCTTTGCCAAACCCAATTCGTCGCCGAGCTCAAGTTTTATCACCTCTGATTTCTTGTATATATCGATGGCCTCTTGGTACCTCGACTGCATGCGGTATATCACCCCGATATTATTGATCGTCTTCGAGGCAGAATAAGAATCACCAACTTTTTCCCAGTGATCCATCACATCCAAGTACCATTTTAGGGCCGAATTGGCATCTCCGGCGAAATAGTAGGACACCCCTATGGAATTCATGGTATTGCCAATCCATATCTCGTCATTTTCCTCGCGAAACATTTCCAGGGCAATCAACTGTTGCTGGACGCATGAATCGGCTTTTCCGGCCAAGTCGAGGGCAATTCCCAGCACGTAGTGGGCTCTTGCTTTTCCATGATGATGATTCAAACGCTCGGCCAAATCAACTGTCTGCCGGCCCACTTCAATTCCCCTGGAGTCGCCAGCCTGGTTGTAGCTCGCCGCAAGTGTATGGAGGTTCCACATCTGGACTGTGTCGGCCTTTCCTTCGGCAATTACTTGAACCAGACTGTCCAAATCCTGACCTGTCCCGAGACTCGGGATAAGAAAAAACAAACAAGCGATATAGAAATTTCGTTGCAGCATAACTCCAAGGTGACAATATGGGGTGAAATTAGCAACTATAGTTCACCCATTCGGGTGAAATTGCATTTGCCGAATGGCGGAGAATCAAAAGCCTGCTTGCGAGAACTCAACTGCGTTTACCGAACGATGACAACTGATTCAATTATATGGTTCACTTCATTTGAAAATTCAAGATGATAAGTTCCTACGGGGAATTTTGAAAGGTCGATCTAATTGCAGTGTCCTACACCACTAGTGGAAGTACTCCTACGCCGATTATTAATTCGATTCAACAAATTAGCCCTCTGTACCCTTTCCCTTGTTGAAAAAAGATACAGATGCATGTATTAGTACAAAAAAATGTAACCAATTTGGTTTGTCTCGTATACACGAACAACTTATAACTATTCACCACAAGTGAGTAAACTCGTTAGTATGGTATCTGCCCTTATCCATTATTCACGAAAAGCCTTTGCTATTGCGCTTTTCGGACTTTTCTGTTTTGCCTCATCTGCTCAATTCGACACTGAGTTTTGGATGCCCCCCATTTGGAATTCTCAAAACAATCTGCAAAACAATCCTTCGGAATTATTCATCTCGACGCCCTATCCTACTTCGGTTGATGTCCATATAGAAACTCCTGATGGAGTGACTTTTGTTTTGGACACAACGGTTATTTCAGGTGCCCCTTTGCAAGTTGTCTTGACGCCAAGTCTTGGGCAAACTACCCTATACAACACAGCTATTACGGACAATGGTTTCATTGTCACGTCGAGTAAACCCATTCAATGCGTCCATAAAGTTTCAGGTCAAAACAACCAGACCTTGGTTACCTTGAAAGGTCCGAATGGTTTGGGACAAGATTTTTATTGCGGTAGCCAAGTGCGAAACCAAAATGCTACCTATGGCCCAGAAGAGCATCACTTTATTTCGGTGATGGCAAGTGCCAACAATACGACAGTTACTATTGAAAGTCCGTTCAACCTGTACAATGGAGGAGGCACATTACCCAACCCCTATACCTTTACTCTCGATAAACATGAATGCTACTTAGTACGCGGAAACGGACCTATGCAACACGTTGCAGGTGCCCATGTGACTTCCGATAAGGATATTACGGTAATCTCTGGTTCGACTCACACACGTATTGCAGGTGGTGGAGCAGCCGATGGAGGTACCGATGAGCTTGTTCCTGTGGAACTAATGGGTACTCAATTTGTCATTCAAAAAGGAGACAATGGCACACCCTTCGATTACACAATCATCGTCGCTACCGAAGATGACACAGATATTTTCGTGGACGGAAATGCCACTCCCGTAGCCAATATTGACGCTGGAGAATACTACGACCATACGACCACCGGTTCATTCGGAGATGCCCATTCTTTTCAAACGAGCAAAGTAAGCTATTGCTACCATGTCACGGGAGCTTCCCAAGACGATGAGGTAGGTATGTCGGCCATTCCACAAATAAACTGCACCGGAAGTCGATACATCGAATTTTCAAAATTCACGACCAATACACAGTTCCAAATGATGAATGTCATTTGTCCGCCAGATGCCGAATCAACCATGGAACTGAACAACTTGCCTTATCAATCGGTTACAGACGTGATCTACGGCCCCGTTCCAGGATTGCCAGGTTGGGTAGCCATTACTTTTCCGGAAACCTCTTTGGCGGCCAATAACATTGTGACTTCAGAAGGCTTCTTCCATGCCGGATTTTTAACCGGCGCTGGTTCTACCGGAACCTACGGCTTCCTTTCTGGATTTAATGACGCTTTTGAGTTTATTGACCCGAATAACGGTCTGCCCACTACAGTTTACATTGCCGACACCTTGTGCAATGGAGAAACCATCGATCATTGTTTGCAAGTGTATTCCTGTGGAGGAGACCACAATATTATCGACTTCGAAGGCAATGATGGAACGGTTGTCATAACACCACCAACTTCTCCCTTTGACACCTGCTTTTCGTATACAGCTCCCTTTAATTATGCCGGTCTGGACACCATCACCTTCACTGTCGACAATTCCTTCGGCTTCATGGGCACCATCGATGTGGTCTTCATGGTTGAAAATGTGAATACACCTATCGACGCTGGACCCATTCAAGAACTTTGCTCCGAGACTACCGCAACTTTGGAAGCTATCAACCCCGATCCTTGGGTAGATGGGTATTGGACAGTACTGGCAGGTGGTGCGACGGTCACCCCCCTAGACTCCCCAATCGCCAACGTCACCAACCTCTCACTGGGAACCAATACATTCCTGTGGACCCAAGAATACAGTTGTGGAACCAACCTTGACATTACCCAAATTATCGTGTACGACGGTACGGCGCCTCCAGCAAATGCTGGTCCAGACATCGATCTCTGCTCAAACGATAATACCTACAACATGCAAGCCAACGATCCCCAGTTCACCGCAACAGGTACCTGGGAAATTGAATTTGGTAATGCTACTATTTGGAATATCAACGACCCCAATGCACTTGTTACCAATATTGGTATCGGAGAAAATTTATTCGTGTGGAATATTGACAACGGACCATGCGCTGGAGCCGCTTCGGCCGATTCCATGTATATATATGTATTCGACCAGTTCCATCCGACTCCGAATGTCGGACTAGACCAAGAATTTTGTTCAGACGCATTCACTTCAACGACTGTTTCGGTGAGCCCCGCCATTGCACCTGCTGTCGGACAATGGGTTGTCGTTTCTGGTACGGCAACAATAAGCGACCCATTCGCAACCAACCCAACGATATCGGGCTGCCCTGTGGGTGTACACGAAATTGCATGGGTGATCGACAACGGACCATGCGGTGAGCTGTCCGACGCTTTAACTATTACGATCTACGACAGCGGAATAGCTGCTCCAAATGCTGGGCCAAATGCCGAGTACTGTACGCCAAATACAAGTCATACCATGGCGGCGGTAGAGCCTGGCGGACCAGGAATAGGAACGTGGACTTTGGTCTCTGGGGCAGGTGTTATCGTCTCTCCAAACAACCCGCTTTCTCAAATCAACAACCTGGGACTAGGTGAAAACGTATTTCATTGGACCATCGACAACGGTCCTTGTGATGACACAGGCGAGTTTGATGCTGTTTCGATCTTTGTTTACGATGGCAGTCAGCCTCTCGCTGATGCCGGCGAACCGCAAGAATTTTGTGCCAATGGTTTTACCAACGCACAACTTTCGGGAAGCGCAATCATCTTCCCGGGAAGTGGAACGTGGACTGTCGTCTCTGGAACAGGAAGCTTCTCCGATATAAACGATCCCAATGCGACCGTTTCCGGACTGTCAGTTGGCTCAAATATCCTGCAGTGGACCGTCGGAAACGGCCCCTGTAATTTCCCCACTTTCGACACGGTTGAAATTGTCCTTTTCGACGATGCTCAAGCTCCCGCAGATGCTGGTCCCGATGTGTCATTCTGTACGCCAATTTCAACCTATACCATGCAAGCCAGTTCACCTACCGCACCATCGGAAGGAGAGTGGTCTGTAATTACTGGCCTAGCCACGATAAGCGATATCAACGACCCCAATGCCAATATCTCAGGATTGGGAGTCGGAGAAAATACATTTAGGTGGACCTACGTCAACGGACCTTGCCCAGGCAGTGCCAACTTCGATGAGGTGTCGATTTTCATTTTTGACGAAAATGCACCCGTGGCAAATGCTGGTCCCGACCAAGAGTTTTGTTCCGATCCAGCTATTCCCGTCAACGTTTTCCTCGACGCCAACGATGCCATATTCCCAGGCGCTGGAACATGGGTTCAAATACAAGGTACAGGTGTAATTGTCGACGCCAACGATCCCAACACTGAAGTACTCGTGCTCGGAGAAGGGGAGAATATTTTCGAATGGACGATCGACAATGGTCCGTGCCCTCCAGGAGTTTCTACCGATACGGTTTCAATCTTTGTTTATCCATGGAACCAAGCCGTGGCCAACGCAGGCCCCGATCAAGAAGTTTGTTCCGATGATCCCTCGGCCATCCTTGCCGCCAATACAGTGGTTTTCCCAGGATCAGGATCGTGGTCGGTTATTACAGGTAGCGGAAGCTTCCTAGATGCGTCCGATCCTAATACGACCGTTTCAGGTTTATCGGTTGGAATCAACGTCCTCCAATGGACTGTCGACAACGGTGCTTGCGACCCTCAGTTCACGAATGATCAAGTAACTATTCTTGTTTTCGATGCCAGTCTGGCCTTTGCCGATGCCGGAGAAGACCAAATAATTTGCTCAAGCCTCGGAAGCGTCGACATGGATGCCAATACACCCGTATTCCCTGCCGAAGGAGTGTGGACAGTGACCGCAGGATCTGGTGATTTTAGCGATGACTCCAACCCCAATGCAGAAGTTTCTAACCTGTCTGTTGGTACCAATACGTTTACCTGGACAGTGAACAACGGCCCATGTTCTGGCTTCACAACCGATGAGGTCACTGTCATTGTTTACGACGAAAACTCACCCGCTGCCAACGCAGGTCCGAATCAACAGATTTGTACGCCTACAACTTCCGTCAACTTGGCAGCCAACTCGGCCATAGCGCCAGGAACAGGAACGTGGACGCTTTTCTCAGGAACAGGAAATATTTCAAATGCCAACGATCCAAATACCTTGGTAACTGGCTTGGGAATTGGTGAAAACGTGTTCCAGTGGACAATCAATAACTCCCCTTGCTCACCAGCCGTGACTATCGATTTTGTATCCATCTTCGTTTTTGATGGCTCAGCGACAAGCGCAAATGCGGGGGCAGATCAAGAATTCTGTACTCCTACTGCTTCAACAACACTCAATGGAAATGCAGCCGTATTCCCAGCAACGGGATCGTGGACGCTTATCAGTGGGGCGGGGACAATTGTTTCGCCCAACTCGGCATCTTCTCAAGTGACTGGATTGCAAGTTGGAGAAAACGTGTTTCAGTGGACTTTGAATTCAGCTCCTTGTGTTGAGTCTACAAGCTCCGATCAAGTCTCGATCTTCATCTACGATTCTATGCAAATGGATGCGGATGCTGGACCAGATCAAGAATTTTGCTCGGATGTGACAACGGCCACCATGGCTGGAAATAGTGTCACCTTCCCAGCAGTTGGAACGTGGACTTTGGTTTCTGGATCTGGGACAATTACATCGCCCAACGATCCAAACACGGGAATTACCGATTTGACGATTGGAACGCATGTATTCGCCTGGACGATCGACAACGGTCCGTGCAGCGCGCCGACAACATCCGAAGTCACCATTCTTATTTACAACGAAACAGCACCCGACGCAAGCGCTGGAGCCGATCAAGAAATTTGTACTCCTTCAACGTCCGTGACGATGGCGGCAAGTGCTCCTGAATCACCCGGAATTGGAACCTGGTCGCTTGTCAGTGGCTCCGGAACTATTGCCAGCGTCAACAACCCGAATACAACCATCAACGGCTTGGGCGTGGGCGAAAACATCTTCCATTGGACCATCAACAATGGTTCGTGCTCCGGAGGTGAAACCTTTGACGAGGTAAGCATTTTTGTTTACTTCAACGGACAAGCAAATGCCAATGCCGGCCCAGATCAAAACTTGTGTACACCGCAACTTTCCACTTTCCTTGCGGCCAACTCTGTGACTTTCCCTGCAACGGGAACATGGACCTTATCAAGTGGTTCTGGAACAATAACCGACCCAAATGACCCGAATTCAGAGGTGACTGGTTTGGCCATTGGCGAAAACATTTTTGAGTGGACTATTCTCAACGGACCATGCGCAAATGCTGTCACTTCCGACTTTGTTTCAATATTCGTATTCGACGGCGGAGCACCACAAGCCAATGCAGGTGTCGACCAAGAATTATGTTCGCCCACAACAACAACTTTCATGGCTGCCGACGGACCAGTCCCTCCAGGTGAAGGAACATGGACGCTCGTAAGTGGTTCTGGTTCGATAACCGATCCGAATGACCCCGCAACGGAGATTACCAATTTGGCCATTGGAGTCAATACCTTCCTATGGACTTTGGATTATTCGACATGTGGCACACAGGCCGACGAGGTGAATATCATTGTTTATGATAGTACTGTTCCCGCTGCATTTGCTGGCGATGACCAAGAGCTTTGTGCTCCGATAAATTCAACCAGCATGAATGCCGATGCAGTTGCGAGTCCCGGCTATGGAACGTGGCAACTCGTAAGTGGAAGCGGTACTTTTATCGACGCCAACGACCCGAATACGGTCGTAGAGAACCTCACTGTTGGAGAAAATATATTCACGTGGACAGTTTACAACGGACCTTGTCTGTTGGATCCCGAAACAGTTGATACAGTTAGTATATTCATTTTTGATGATGGTCAGCTTCCAGCAAATGCCGGGGCAGATCAAGAGATTTGTACGCCTACTACCTCAACTTTCTTGCAGGGAAGTCCAGTCATATTCCCAGCCGAAGGTGAGTGGATTCTTGTTTCAGGAGTCGGTACCATCGTCGATGCCAATGATCCTCTGACTGAAGTAACTGGCCTTGGAGTTGGTGAAAACGTCTTTCAATGGTCTGTTACCAATGGTTCGTGCGCCAGCCCTGACACCTCTGATTTGGTGAGCATCTTTGTATTCGACCAAACCCAGGCAGTGGCCAATGCAGGTCCTGACCAAGAATTGTGTACGCCGGTCAATTCGATTGTACTCGCTGGTAATGCCATTACCTTCCCAGCAGTGGGTGTGTGGACGCTCATTTCTGGTGCCGGTACTATCCTTGACCCCAACAATCCGAACGCAACAGTGAACGCTTTGGCAGTAGGAGAAAATGTGTTCCAATGGACAGTAGACAACGGACCGTGTGGCCAGCCTACTTCGGACCAAGTTTCAATCTTCATTTACAATCAGTTCAACGAAGATGCCGATGCCGGTGCCGATCAAGAATTGTGTTCTCCTGAAGATGTTACCAATCTGCAAGGTAACCTGCCAATTTTTCCTTCATTCGGAGAATGGACCCTTTTCCAAGGTACAGGAGTCATTCAAGATATCAACGATCCAAATACAGAAGTATCTGGGTTGACAATCGGAGAAAACATCTTCGTTTGGTCGGTTGACAACGGACCATGTGCCAACGGCCTCTCGACCGATACTGTTTCTGTATTCGTGTTCGACGAAGATGCGGCCCTCGCCTTTGCAGGTGATGACCAAGAATTCTGCAGTCCGACCGACAATGCCTTCCTCAATGCGACGGCACCCATATTCCCGTCATCTGGCTCTTGGGTAGTCATTTCTGGTACGGGAACGGTTGTAGATCCAAGCGACCCGAATTCTGAAATAACTGGACTAAGCCTTGGAAATAACGTGGTGCAGTGGACAGTTTACAATGGACCATGTAGCTCAAGCAATTCTTCTGACTCGGTTTCCATCTTCATTTTCGATGAAACCCAGGCAGATGCGAATGCTGGTGTAGATCAGGAACTTTGCACACCGCAAACAACCACCTTGCTCAATGGAAATGCAGCTGTATTCCCAGCGACTGGTGAGTGGACTTTGGCCTCTGGAACTGCAACGATACTCAACCCTGCCAATCCAAATACGCAAGTGTTGGATCTAGGGATAGGAGACAACGTTTTCGTCTGGACAATACTAAACGGACCTTGTCTCAACGGTATGACTTCCGACACCGTAATCGTGTCTGTATTCGACCAAGATTTGATCGATGCCGATGCCGGTCCTGATCAAGAGTGGTGTTTACCAAATAACTTTGCGACCCTCCAAGGAAACGACTTGGTAGTTCCTGCAACAGGAATGTGGACGCAAACACAAGGTACAGGAAGTATCCTCGATCCGACTAGCTCGATTACGGCGGTAGTCGGACTAGGAGTCGGAGAAAACATATTCGAATGGGCAGTGAACAACGGACCTTGTGGTTCAAGTACGGATGAAATATCAATCTTCATCTACGACCCAACTGCACCAGTTGCCGATGCAGGTCCAGACCAGGAGTTCTGTACTCCGATAAGTACCACAACGATGGCTGCAAATACTCCTGGAGATCCAGGCGTTGGAACATGGACGCTTGTAACCGGCAACGGAACGATCAATTCACCTAACAATCCACAAACCGCGATTTCTGGTTTGACTATCGGTGAGAATATTTTCAGTTGGACGATTTACAATGGGCCATGCGCCGAACCAACATTTGACCTCGTGTCTATATTTATTTTTGATGAAAATGCACCAGAAGCTGATGCAGGCGACGACATGGAAATATGCCTCCCGCTTGAAAGTGTAAATATGGATGCCAGTGCGGCTATATTCCCAGCTCAAGGCACATGGACAACCATCGCAGGAACTGGAACCGTCGATGACGTGAACGACGAAAACACCTTGATTTCAGGTTTGAGTTTGGGTACAAATACCTTTGTGTGGTCAATCGACAACCAACCTTGTCCTGACGGAATTACAGCTGATACTGTCAATGTACTTGTATTCGAAGAAGACATCGCACCAATCAACGCTGGACCAGATCAATTCTTCTGTACTCCTTTGACAACCGTTGTCATGGCTGCAGATCCACTGAGCGATCCAAATACTGGATTCTGGACCGTGGCCGATGGTACAGGCGTGTTTGGCGATGCTACTGACCCAGGAACTATTGTAAGCGGACTTACCGTCGGAATCAATCAGTATGTATGGAACGTGTACAACGGACCGTGCAATATGGGGATGTACACCGATACAATTGACGTCTACATTTACGACGAAGCACATCCTCCAGCCTCAGCTGGTTTGGACCAAGAGCTTTGTTTGCCAACCAATAGCACCGACCTAGATGGAAACTTACCAATTGTTCCTGCAATCGGAACATGGACCATCATTGAAGGAAGCGCGACCATCGCTGATGTGAACGATCCTGACACCGATATTACTGATCTGGAGCTCGGTATAAACACATTCGTATGGACAATTGACAATGGTCCATGTGAGAATACGATGACGGCCGATACGGTATCTGTCATTGTCTTCGAAGAGGATGCTTTGCTCGCCTTTGCGGGTGACGACATAGAAATCTGCACACCAGAATCGTGTGTAACTCTCGATGCTACCCCTCCTTCGGTTCCAACGACTGGAACGTGGACATGGGTTTCAGGAAGTGGAACGATAAGCGATGTGAATGATCCAAATGCGCAAGTTTGTGCCCTACCTGTTGGTCAACACATCCTGCAGTGGAGCATCTACAACGGACCATGTAACAACAACAACTCTTTTGATTTTGTAGAAATTGAGGTGTTCGATGGAACTGCTCCCCCCGCTTTCGCTGGCGACGATCAAGAACTTTGTTGGCCTACAGACGCTACAGTCTTGACTGCCGATGTTCCAGTCTTCCCTGCTTTTGGAACGTGGGATTTATTGGACGGTTCGGGATCGATTTCAGATTTGAATGATCCAAACGCAGATTTCACTGAGCTTTCAATCGGTACCAGCACCCTTACATGGTCGGTTTACAACGGACCTTGTAACGAGCTTACGGTAGATACGGTAATCGTTGAGGTTTTCAACCCCGATTCACCGGATGCTGATGCTGGCGAAGACCAATGGTTCTGTACTCCTTTTGGAGGTACAACGCTCGACGGAAATGCTCCTGTGCCTCCTTCGATTGGAGAATGGACTTTGATTAGTGGTGCTGGCGATATTTCAGACCCTTCAGTCAATAATACGTCGGTCGGAAATCTTGGCCTAGGCGAGAATATATTCGTCTGGTCGGTCTACAACGGCGCTTGTCCAAATTCACAAACGTCGGATACCGTAAGTGTTTTTGTAAACGACTTATCCGTGTCACAAGCCGATGCCGGTGCCGATACCTTCTTCTGTGGTGTTCTCGACTCCTTGATGATGGACGGTAGCGAGACAATTGGAAACACGGCCTTTGGAGTTTGGTCGACGATCCAAGGAGGTGGTGATTTTGCCAACCTTGGCAACGAGCACACGATGGTTTATGACATTCCTTTGGGAGTAAATGAATTCGTCTGGACTGTTGACAACGGCGCTTGTGGCATTTCACAAGACACCGTACAAGTTGTTATTTACGATCCAAACCTGGCACTTGCTTTCGCAGGGTATGACGAGGAAATCTGCCAAGATGAATTCATTGAGTTCAACTTAGAAGCCAATCCAGTCGACTGGCCAGCAACGGCCTCGTGGGAAATACTGGAAGGTGATATTGAAATCAGCGATCTCTTAGATCCGAACGCTACCGTGCTTGAACTAGGTGAAATCCTGGAACCGCTGACAACCATAACGAACATGCTCGTTTGGACAGTGGACAACGGTATTTGCGGTACAACTTCAGATACCTTGATCTATATTCTTGAGGACTGTTTAACAATCGAAGTACCGGATGCATTCTCACCAAACGGTGATGGAATAAACGATGTATTCGAGATCCCGAATTTGTTCAAGTATCCTGAAAATTCAATAAAAATCTTCAATCGCTGGGGAATGCAGGTGTACGAAGCTGCGCCGTATTTAGAGAATTGGGATGGAAGATCAACCCACGGCTCAACTATCGGAGAGGAACTTCCGGTATCTACTTATTACTATATCCTCGATTTGGGTGATGGTTCGGAGCCATTGGCCGGTTTCATTTACCTAAAACGATAGTCTGACTTAACACTTGATTATGATGAAAAAAGTCAAAATAATATGTTTGCTATTCCTTGTTCTGGCATCCGCCAAATGGGGTTACGCACAACAGGACCCCATGTTCAGCCAGTATATGTTCAACACCTTGAGCATCAATCCTGCCTACGCTGGAAGTGCCGACTTACTCACGGTGAACGCTATTTACCGACACCAATGGGTGAAGTTTGATGGTGCTCCAGTGACGCAGACCATTACGGCGCACATGCCATTGAAAAAGGAAAGTTTGAGCTTTGGCGGTTCTATCATCAACGATAGCCACGGAGCGGTAAAACAAACTGGTATTTATGGCGACTTGTCCTACCGTATTTTTATGGACAAAAGCCGACTAGCCTTTGGACTAAAAGGTGGCTTGAACTTGTTCTCCGCCAACTTGCAAGACCTCAACCCGGTTGAAGACGATGATCCTACTTTTCAGGCCAACGTTAAAAACAAGGCTTTGCCAAATTTCGGTGCCGGAATTCTGTGGTATAGTCAAAAGTACTATCTCGGACTTTCCACACCAAAACTGCTCACGAATAAGCTCATCAACGGAGACCTTCCCGACTTGTCGCAAAACAAAGAAAGAAGACACTTTTTCCTAATTGGTGGTCTGGTGATTGACGTCAACAACTATTTGAAATTCAAGCCTACTTTCCTCGTGAAAGCAGTAAGTGGTGCTCCCATATCCTTTGACGTGACAGCCAACTTCCTTTTGTACGAGAAGTTCTGGGTTGGAGCCATGTACCGATTCCAAGACGCAGCCGGACTTCTGCTACAATACGAAGTGAACAACAAGATCAAAGTGGGCTATGCCTACGATTATACTTTATCAGATATTGGTCAGTACAGCAACGGCTCGCATGAAATCATGCTTGGAGTTGATTTTGGCCGCAAAGTTGGAGGTGATATTTCTCCGCGTTACTTTTAATCACCGCTAATCAAGATGTTATGACACGATCCACCCTCAACTATACTCGACTAATTTTAGCGGCTGTCATGCTTGTTGTGAGCGGTTGCAATACGCCGAAGAGCAAGTTTAAATTGGCCGATAGGTATTTCAACGAATTCGAATTCACCAAGGCGGCTGAGATTTATGAAGATGTCTTGGAAAAGTATCCAGAAGATCCTCATGCTCTGCGACAAGCTGCCGAAGCCAGGGAAAATCTCGGAGACTACAAAAAAGCCGAAGAACATCTTGCTGTCTTGGCCAAAACGGAGGCTGTCAACGCCGCCGACTTATTGGAGTACGCCGAAGTGCTCAAGATGAATGGCAAGTACGACAAGGCAACGAATGTCTATAGAACTTATGCCGAGCTTAAACCAGAAGACACCTCAGTAAGGTCCTACATCGATACTCCCGACTGGTTGCATATCATGACCCGCGACTCATCGAATTATACCATCACAAATTCAGCGGTAAATACGGCTGGTTCCGACTTCGCTCCTACTTTCATCGGGAATGAGATTATTTTCTCCTCTTCGCGGGCCGAAGGAAAAGGAAAACGAAATATATACGCGTGGAATGATCAGTCTTACCTGAATCTATACAGCGCACAACTGGGTCCGGATAGCACCTTGGATTCACCTACTGTATTGAAGAACAAGGCCAATAGTCGATTCCATGAAGGTACAGCGACTTATGACGCCATTAACAAGCGACTTTATTTCACAAGGAATTATTTCGACAAAGGCAAACAGCAAAAAAGCGACGACGGTAAACTGAACTTGGCCATCTTTTATGCCTCATACGAAAATGGCGAAGTGGGCAAAATCAAAGAATTCAAATACAACAACGCCGAGCACTCTGTGGGTCACCCGACTTTGAGTGCCGACGGCAATACGATGTATTATGTATCTGACAACCCAAAGGGAAAAGGAGGAGCGGATATCTACAAGGTCGTTCGAGAGACTACAGGCTGGTCTAAACCAGAATTACTCGGAGACGAAATCAATACTCTCGGAAATGAAATGTTCCCCTTTCTCGTCAACGACTCGACTTTGCTTTTTTCGAGTGATCGACTACCTGGTATGGGCGGACTAGACATTTTCGAGGCCGATCTATCTAGCGATCCTATTCAAGTTCGAAACTTGGGCTATCCGATAAATTCACACTACGACGATTTTGGGGTTTCGATGTACGGGCACCGCATGAGTGGTTACCTTTCAAGTAACCGACCACAAGGAAAAGGTGACGACGATATTTACCACTTCAGTGTCACGCGTCCTTCGACGGTGATTATTAGCGGTGATGTGGTCGATGTAAATACGTTAAAACCTCTACCATTTGTAACCATCGCCTTGAAGAACCCAGATGGGACTACCCTTGAAGTTGCCAAAACAGATGAGCAAGGGCATTACGAATTCGAGACAGACCACATGGAGGTTATTTCTCTGCGTGCTACCAAAGAGGGTTACTTTCCTGTAAATATGGACGTGCATACCAATGAATATTCAAAATTCGTGGATGAAGCCGATATCGTTATGGTGCCTTACGACCACTTGGCCGAAGGAACCGTTCTTTATGCTGAAAACGACCTCCCCGCCGAAGATGCGCGAATCACGCTCCTCGATAGTGAAGAGAAAATTCGAGATCAGGTTGTTACTGGCCAAGATGGCAAATATGCCTTCGGACTTATGTCTGATGAAGAGTATACTATTGAATGCTCAAAATTTGGATTTCCTGATCAAGAAGTAAACATCAACACAGGTGAAATTACCGATTCCTTGATTTATGCCGACTTCCGACTGTTTAAACTAGAAACGGGTGCGATTGTCCGGCTGGATAATATCTACTACGATTACAATAGCGCCGATATTCGACCCGATGCCGCTCGTGAATTGGACAAGCTGCTTAAAATCATGGAAGATAATCCGACCATGAAGATCGAATTAGGGTCACACACCGACTCAAGAGGACCGGGCGGATATAACCTTACACTCTCGCAGAAAAGGGCCAAATCGGCCGCAAACTACCTCATTGGGAAAGGAATTGCAGAAAGCCGTGTCAAGAACAAAGGATACGGTGAGAAGAAGATCTTGAACAAATGTCGCGACGGAGTTGAATGCAGCGAAGCCGAACATCAATTGAACCGACGGACTGAATTCAAAATTCTGGATATTTAGAAAACATTGTATTGGGAGAATAGAGCTGGCGATGACTCGTTAAAAGTCATCGTCCTCTATAACAATCTTGACTTCTTCTTCCTTCTCATTGGATTTGAAGCGATCTTTGAATGACTTCTTAGGTCCTTCCTTCTTTGGTTCCTTCTCGGTTTTTTCGCCATCCATTGTCACAGTGATGACGGTTCCTTCACTCTGGCCCGAAAGCGCATTTGCCGAAGGCTGATCCTTATTATCTTTCTTACCAAAGCCAAATTCCTCCTTGAGAATTCCCTTGACATTCTGAGCTTCTTTCTGGCGATCTTCCTTACGCTTTTCTTTGTGCGCCAGTCGGTCATACCCGAATGTCGGATCCTCCGCAGGGCCTCGCATGGATAGGAAAAACGAATTGCTCAAGCCATCATCCTCA
The DNA here is from genome assembly GCA_015665315.1 of Flavobacteriales bacterium. Lineage (GTDB taxonomy): Bacteria > Bacteroidota > Bacteroidia > Flavobacteriales_D > Sanyastnellaceae > JADFAK01. The sequence goes on from JADFAK010000058.1 coordinate 33,484, forward strand.
ACGATGCCATATTCAGTAACGTTGCTCTTAGATAACACATCTCGAAGTTTAAACCCAACCGTGTAGTCGATATCGTTCGAGAACTTATGCGTGCCCTCAGCGGTGATATCCATGGCGGTCGAACTGATCGTCATCTTGGGGATGTAAATCGTCTCATTGCGAATTTCAATCCGATTGCTCAATTCGTTGAACTTGATGTGAGCCAATTTTTGGTCCAGCGCTTCCTCATTGGCCAAGGGTGCCAAAAGCACATTCGACGCAACGTAACCACTAATGTTTTGTAGCGAACTCAAATTGATCAACTCTCCGTTCAAAATCCTGATGTCCACTAGGCTTTCAATCGATTTTGAATCAAACTCCAAAGCACCGTCAAACTTTGCCTTGAAATCAACGTGGGCATTGGCTGTTCCCTTCAAATGCTGGGCAGTAAGGTAGTCCTGACCGAAGTTCTCAAAGCCCAAGAAGAGCTGGTCCAACTGGATATCCTCCAAATCGGAGTTGCACGTAAAATCAAATTGACCTGGCACTCTCCCATCCATGCTCGCCGTTGCCTGAAAATGTCCGTCGGCCGTGTGAAGAGAAAGCGGACTAAGCGTAAGAACTTGGTTTTTGAGCACTGCTTTTCCGCGAATATTGCTCGCTTCGAACTCTCTAAATTTTAGTTCGTATACCGCCAAGTCGACCTTAAAATCCACGTCTTGGGGAAAGGCCATGTGGTAGGTCGATCCATCAGTATCATCCGCGTCGCTAGAGGCCAAAATCGAGTTGAAATCCAATTTCGATGATGTAACAGCCGCATCGATATGCAACATCTCATCGGAAATAAGCAAATAGGGAAGGAAGTTTCTGAAATAACCTGTCAGCGAAAAATCCGACTCTTCCATATTCCCGCTAAATTCTTCGATCTGTGCGTCGAGATTGTCCAATTTGAACTTGCCTGTGAGTTGATCGAAATGGTGATCGCCGTTCTTGACCCGGAAGGACGCATTTTCAAAATTCATCCGTCCGCTTGTCTTCGAGTTTTTGAGGATATAAGAAGAAATCGCCCAGTTTTCGCCAAGCTTTCCTTCGAAGTCGGCATGAATTCCAAACCGACCCGTAAGCTCTGCTAGTTGGTCCAGCTCGGCAAACTCGCGCAGGTCGTTGAGGTCGAAGTTTCCGTCAACATTGATATCGATCCAAGGCCTAGAGAATTCGGCTATCACTCCTTGGAGGCCGAAAGTACCGTCGGCAAACTGGGCTTTCAACCAATCAATCTGCAGTTTTTCTTCCTTGCGATCGAGTTTTTCAAATGTACCCGACGAGGCAATATTGGCAAAGGCTACTCCCGATGCTTCATGGATAAACTCTCCTTCACTTATGGCAAAAGTTGAGGTGATATCCGGCTGTGATTCACTTCCAGCCAGTCCTGAAATTAATCCATCGATAGAGATATGTCCCGACGCATGATAGCCCTGCATGGCTTGTAAATAAGCCTCCGGCAAATCCTGAATCAAGCCGGCAATCGACACGTTGTTTCCCTTGACATGCAAGTCATACAAGATCCCATCAGGCATGTCCATAACCGAACCTTCTATGCCTATAGGTACGCCAGCAATCGTGATTAAACTTTTGTCGATGTAATACGCGTTGTCACCATTGTTGATTTCAATATTCAAGTCGGTGATAATATGCTTGTCGGTCACAAATCGCTCACCACCAATCGAAATCTCATGCATCGCAAAGGAAGCATCCCCTTCCAATCGGATCTTCATTTCATCGAGCAAGGCCGCAATTTCAAAATCCCCTCCGTCCAGACGCAAGTAAAACTCCGACTTGTCATCGGCAATAAGTGCTCGCGCATTCTCTAGGTTGACCTGTTCAAGTTCAAATAAAAACTCACTCGATTCTGATTCATCACTTGTCCAAAAATGGAAATTATCGGTGCCGTCTTCGAGACGCTTAATGTTCACCAAGGCATCCGAAATGGTGATTTCATCGACTACATAGTTGCCCGTGGCAAAACTCCACACGTCAAATTCCAAAAATACTTGATCGGCATAAAGAAGCGTGTCCTTGGCCTCAAAGGTTTCATCAATAAGTACTTTCGAAAGCTTGATCGACGCTTTGGGAAAGGACTCCCACAAAGTGAGGTCAACCGCATCAACATTGACATTGGTGGCCAAGCTCGCCTTGATTTTTACCAAAGCATAGTCGGTCACCTCATCCTCGTACATATGAACAAGAACAGCGGCGGCACCTACTAAAATTACAAGCACTCCAAGCAAGTAGAGCAGAATTCGCTTCAGTTTTTTCATGGCGATAAAAAGAACTTTGAAGTTATGGGAATACACCCTGTACGATATTCAACTCGAGACAATTAGCCAACAACCGACTGTTCATCTAGAATGGCAACGTGGAATAGCCTGTGTTTATTCTAGTAAGAGGCTTGAGAATTACTTTCTGATTTTCTACTCTTCGATTTTAACTTTCTGCCGATTCATTAGGCACATGATCGCACGAAATCTGCCAGAATACCTATATTTGAAGGACACAATCCCATCGACATGAAAAAGCGAGATTTCCTCAAACTATCTGGTATGGCTTCGGCCGGCATTATGATCAATCCATTAATTGGCTGCAATAGCAAGCCTTCGGCAAATGAGGAAACTGGTGTGGAAGATGCAACGAAAGTTGTGGCGGGCACAGCTAGCGTCTTTACGCTTCCAGAACTGGGATATGCTACGAACGCCCTCGAACCAGCTATCGATCAAATGACGATGGAAATACACCATGGCAAGCATCACGCGGGTTATGTGAAGAAACTTAACATTGCTTTGGCCGATAGTCCTGCCTACTTCGATATGGACATCAACCAAATCTTGGCCTCCGTGAAAGAAGATGATTTGGGCGTGCGCAATAACGGTGGCGGTCACTACAACCACTCTATGTACTGGAAAGTGATGGCTCCTGGCGGTGGAAATGCTCCTACTGGAGAGTTGGCCGAAGCAATCAACGCCAGCTTTGGATCAGTGGAGGCATTTCATGAGCAGTTTTTCAATGCGGCAAAAACACGCTTTGGATCGGGTTGGGCATGGCTGTGCATGGGTGCCGATCGCAAATTATTCATCACCTCTACACCCAATCAAGACAATCCATTGATGACCAACATAGATGTTGAGCATGGTACTCCGGTTTTAGGAATTGACGTATGGGAACATGCCTATTACCTCAACTACCAAAACAAGCGTGGGGATTATATCAAGGCATTCACGTCGATGATCAATTGGGATCAAGTAGCGCAGAATTACGCAGGAGTTTAACGCGCTTCCCTTTCACTGAACTAATTTTATGTCGATCTAAATCTATTAATTAAATAATAGATTTACATTGCACCTGATATCATCTTTTTGATATCCGAATCTAACTATCGGTTCATGAAAAACTTTGCCTTATCCTTTTTGTGCATTGTGCTGACCTATTCTGGCTCCCTTGAAGCCCAAGTAAGTGTGCAAGCCAACTACATCAAACCTAGTGGAGTATTGGGTCGTGTGTTCAAGCCGACAATTGGCCTAGAGATTGGTTACGAACTTTCCGATCAGGAATCGCAATTTAAACTTGCTGTTGCTATAGGCATCTTCCGTTTTGTCACTGTTGAAGATACGCTGTCTAGCTATGCAATAGAGCACAGCGGCACGACCACTCTTTTACCTGGTTATGAGGTATATGAAAATTACTTTTCTATCCCAATTGGGGTGTTGATCGAATATCAATTTTTGGATAAAAAACTGAGTCCAGTCATTGCGACCGATTTATACGCTCATATCAATTCATACACCCATTACTATCACGTAGATACCTTCATAAGTAGTCAAGAAACAACGGGAGATTTGGGTCTGGGATTTTGCCCACGAGTTGGCTTGAGATTTAAACTCAGTGAAGACATTCATATCTCCACTGGACTAGCGAAAAACATCTCTTTGGTTATTGGATCTGGAATCCAATCTTATTGGAAAGTCTCCTTAGGGGCTAAATATTATTTCTAAGCATAATAATCTTTTCTGGATATGAGAACTTTGATTCAACACCTACTGTTCGCGATGGCGAAGATTGTTCCCTTCGTATTAGTGTCCATGTTGTGCAGTTGTGAAATGGACTTGTTCAAAAAGTATGAAACTGGCGATCCAACGCTGGAGATTTCTTCGATTACCAGCAACGATGGTATCGTGACTATTGTCGGAAAAGTTTCTAATACCGGAATCTATGATCTTGAGTATACTGGATTCTGTTTTAACCAATCCGGAAACCCACATATAACAGAAAATCAAATCTTGCTTGGTGGTTCACTCGAATTCAGTGCGACCATTTATGACCTAGAATCAGAAGGTCAATATTATTTCAAAGCCTTTGCAGCCAATGGTTTTGGCCTGAGTGAATCTGAGATTGTCGCTTTCACAGTTCCATATATAGGCCCTCCTGTGGTTCCTTGTACTATAACCCCTGAAACAATAAATAACGGTGGGGTTACATATTCGATCTCCTCGGCAAATGCCAGCCAATTTCTTGCCGAAGTAGGAAATTACGGGATCGACGCCAGTTGTTTCAGTACTGGTGGACCTACTGTCCACATTAATTTTCATACAACACCTTCGAATGGAATTTATACGACTAGCACATACAGTAGTTTTGACAACAGTCAAAACTACGTCTATGTTCAAGTTCATTTGGCCGGCCAAATATTTCCAGTGCAGAGTGGTGGTTTTGTTTATGTCTCAAATGAAAACAATGAAGTCGTTGTTTCGTTCTGTGACTTGATGTATACTGCTTTCTCCTCCGAATGGGTCATGAAAGGCAATGTGGTAATTGATTAACCTACTTTCTCGTCCACGGGTCCATTTCCTCTAAGAACGAAGCTTTTTCCAGTTTCTCGAATTCCTCTGCTGTAGGATCAACCGTATAACCAGTTAAACTGCCCTCGTCGTCATATATGGGTGTTGCCTTTGTAATGGACTCCAATTCAAGGGCTTGCTCTTCTGTTTCGATTTGAAAGCTCCAGGCCCGGAGGACATCGCCTTCACGCTCTGCTATGATTACCATCCAAGCTCCTCGCTCGCCCACATTGAAGTAATAGCGCCCATTTTGCGACTTGACAATATAGTCTTGGTTGATTTTAAGCACTGTTTCGGGAGTCGTAATCTCTTCTTTGCCGATTATAATTTCCTCCCCCTCATTGTCTATCCACGTTCCCAATAAAGATTCATCAACGACCTTCATTGTTTTTACTCCAACGGGTTGTGGATTCACAAACTCCAACGACGAGCAAGAACTCAACATGATACAAATAGCTGCCAAAGCAAGTACTGATGCAATAGTATTCTTCATGGTTCGGTTTTTACATGGAAACGGGTTATTCCGTACTACTAAGTTAAACCGAAAGTTCGAAATAATATTTGCCCGCATGGGCCCTCTTAACAAAAATTGAAGCTACTCTCAAAGGGTCAATCCTGCGACTATAGAGATAACACCGACAATCAGACAGTACAAAGCGAAATAGCTGAGTTTACTTTGTTTAACAATCTTCACCATCCAATTGCAAGCGATTACACCTGCGACAAAGGCAGCAATGAATCCTGCGATTAAAGGGACTGGGTCGACGGTTGAAATGCTTGAACCCCCTTCCATGAAGTCTAGGACTTTGAGCAAAGCCGCGCCCAAAATTGGAGGCAATACCATCAAAAATGAAAATCTCGCAGCGCGTTCCCGGCTTACTCCCAGCAAAAGCGAAGTGGCTATTGTAGCGCCTGATCGACTTATTCCCGGCAATATGGCAATGGCCTGAGCCACACCTATGATTCCAGCTTTCTTGCCGTCTATCTTGCCTTCCCCATGAGCTGCTCGATGGGTGAAGTATAAAAGTGCGGCCGTTAGAAGCAACATACACCCCACCAACAAGATTTTTCCATCAAACAAGGCTGAGACCTCTTTCTCAAAAAACAAACCCACGAAAAGCACAGGAATCATCGAAATGACTATGAAGCTGGCATACTTCATCTCGTCGTTCCACTTGAATTTCAATACACCTTGAATCAAGTGCAGAATGTCTTTTCGGTATACAACGACCGTGCTCAATGCCGTCGCCGCGTGGACCATCACCGTGAAAAGTAAACTTTCTTCTGGTATTTGATCACCACCAAAAAGTGCCTTTCCAAGTTCTAAATGACCACTGCTGCTTACAGGTAGGAACTCGGTGAGACCTTGAATAATACCAAGAATGATTGCTTCGAGAAGACTCATGATAGAAGATAGAGTTGGGCGCCAAAGTTACTACTCAAACCACCTCTTTTTGTAGGAGACGAACTGATAGACTATTTGGCAAGCTCCTCTTCTCGGCGAGGCTTCCACATGATGGCGTAAAAGATAAAGCCATAACCCAATAGAGCCACTATCGGTGCAAGTGTAATGCGCGTAGAGCTGAACATGTCGGCATGGATCTTTGTAGCCGAGCGCAGACCGTAATAATTGTGGTCGAAAGCCGCTTCGCCAATTTTTTCTCGTGCCGCTGCTGCAAGCTCATCTTCGCCTGCAAAAACTACATTTCGCAATGGCTCAAGTTTGGCCACAACTTCGGGGTTCATGTGAAACTGACCAGCCATTTGTTCAAAGGACTCATCGTTCAATTCGTAGTCTCCTTTGAACACATTTGGATCATCGCTACCGCCTCCACTCATCAGAGTAAAGCCTAAGATAACAATGACTATTCCTATAAGAAGTAAGATGTAATTGCGCTTTTGAAAGGCAAATTCCAATTTAACTGGTTGATCGCTCATGGGTTTGGTCTTGAATGGCAAATATAGAAAGCTGCATCGTTAAAATATGTAAGCATATCTTAATAAAGCTGATCTTGCTTTCTTCGGATGAATCGCGTGACGGCCAAATGCGTGCTAATCCACGAAATAAGGATTCCCATTATAAAAATCAATCCGATCAATATGAGGTAGGATCCATCGGCCATCAAAACCTCTGGAACCTCGGGGAAATCAGTGCGCATGGCATACAACAACCCCGAAATCAATCCAGTAGTAATTGCTGCCGAAACAATTCCCAACCACACCATCTGGCGTATGAACGGGCGGCGAATAAACGAATGCGTGGCTCCTACCAATTGCATTGATTTAATGATCAATCGCTTGGAGAAAACTGTCAATCGGATGGTATTGTTGATCAATGCTACGGCTATAAAGAGCAAGAGAATCATTAAAATTCCCAAACCCAGACTAATCTTGCCCATGTTCTCGTTCACTTTGGCAAACTTGACGGGATGGTAAATGACTTGATCCACTCCCTCCATGGATTGCATTTCGCTTGCTATCCACTCAACACTGTCGGGACGCGTATATTCTGGTAAAACACGAATGTCAAAAGAAGCGGGAAAAGGTATCTCATCTAGAATATTCATGAAGTCCTCACCCAATCGCTCGGTTTCCATGCGAAGGGCCTCCTCTTTGGAGATATAATTGACTTGGCTGGTATACTTTTTGGCATCCAATGACTTCCGAATGAACTGCGCCTCAGCATCGGCCAATCCATCTTCCAGCATCACTTGCACCACAAGTCCTTCTTTGAAATCGCGACCAATACCCTCTGCCAACAGGAATACCATGGCCATGAGTCCGACCGTAGTAAGCACAAGCGTGATCCCCACAATTGTGCTAATATTCATGATTGCGTTGCCTTTCGACTTAGATGTTTTCCCCATAATTATGGAATCGAATTTCGGAAATAACGCGAAAGTACCACGCTTCGTACATTGAAGTGGTGAACGTGGGTGTGTTGAAATGTGTCAAAGCCAATTTATCCGTGCATTAGCACGATGTCAAGTGGCTATTCTATGATGACTGTCGTTTTTCTTGTGACTCCGGCCGCTCCAAAATACCCAAGAGCTCCATTGCTAATGTTGGTATTGACATTTGCCGGAGGCGCATCAAATAAACCCCCATTGAACGCCGTCTCGTTAAGAATACCCACGAACACATCGTAGGCCTCGTAGCCAATATTCCATTGAATGACTTCAACCGTATCGCCTATCGTGGCCTCTGTGTCAATCTCGAGTGAGTGAATTTCAACATCAGGAACATAAATGCCATCGTATAAATCATCGTTTACGAAGGAGAGTTCAGACAAGGTATCTCGCACGGATACACTATTCACATTCATGGTCCACATGTAGCTGTCTCCTTGTCCCGGAAGTTCCTGGGTCCAAATTCTGACACTGTAATAGGGGTCTGCAGGAAAACCAAACTCCTCCATAGGGTCTAGAACGCGAACGTTCAAACTGTCCAAAGGAGCAGTAGGCCTCATATAACTCGTCGCTTTGAATTCTTCCCCTTCGTGATTGATTGTCAGGGTATACCATTTTTCCGTTTGCGGAGTGATAACCGGCGTGCGGTATTTTCCTGGTTCTTTTTCATCCAAATTCCAGGTGTCGTCACCGTCCGAAATGGTTACTGTCGCCCCACTCACTCTTGGAGCCGCTTCGTCAAAAAAGTAACTCGTAGTAAGCGTCAATTCAATTTCGTGCTGCTTGGTCTCGTCGGTAATCCAACCTTCAACAACCACTCGCTGAGAATCCTCGTCATTGAGCTCCAAGTCAATTCTTTCAGTGCACGACTGCAGTGCGGCCAGTACAACAATTCCTGCTAATATATATCTAGACTTTCTCATTATTTGCAAATTTTGAAGTTGTACGTAATCGCAGGAAGAATAGGCAAGAGATAGGTCATCTCGGCATAGGTCTTGTTCGGATCTTCCTGATCTTGCACGAAGTTGATTGAGTATGGGTTTTTGCGGTAGTAAACATTATAAACCGACAAGACCAATTCGCCTTCCCACTTTCTATTCGCTACTTTTTTCGACGCCCAACTCACGGAGATATCTCCTCGGTGGTAGGCTGGCATTCGCTGTCCGTTTCGATCTGAATAACTTGGCACCAACTCTCCCATATACTCAAATCGTCCTGTAGGCATAGTCACAGCCGCTCCAGTTGAATACACCCAATTGGCTCCCACACTTAGACGATCTGTAATGGCATACGAAAGCAAGATGGAGATATCGTGTGTCTTGTCATATTTCGTTGGATACCACGCTTCTTGAACATCAGGAATCCTACGCTCCGTTCGGGCCAGCGTGTAACTCACCATTCCCGAAAGACGCCCTTCTTGCTTTCGCATCATGAATTCCATTCCGTAAGATCGCGCATCACCAAACCTCAACTCTCCTTCCAAATGCTTGTTGAGCAACAACTCGGCGTGGTTTTTAAAGTCGATGGCATTGTTCATCTTCTTGTAGTAAAGTTCCAATGAACCCTCCAACTTGTTGTCGAAGAAATTTTGGAAGTAACCCACTGCCACCTGATCGGCCAATTGGGGCTTTACATTCGGACTAGCCGGAAACCAGATGTCCAGTGGCGACGATGAAGTCGAATTCGAAGCCAACTGAATGTATTGCGAGGTTCTATTGTAACTGGCTTTTACCGATTTGCCTTTGCCTACGCGTAAATTCAAACCTACTCTCGGCTCCCAATTCGTAAACGTGTTGTAAATATCCCATGCCCCATAATTCACGGAGTCGGTTGGATTGTAATCCTCGTCATAGCTCCATTGGGTTCCTCCCATGTTGGAGAAGGTTGAAAATCGCAGACCGTAAACAGCAGTCAAGGCGTCGGTTATACTGTGTTCGTTCGACACATATACTCCTGTTTCCAAGGCGTTGCTCACCGGCAACTCGATGGGGTTAATCAAGGCCTCTTCGCCCGTACTTCTTGCAAATCCCGGATCTACCCGCCGCTTCGTGGCGATCACTCCAAATTCCAATGTGTTGTTCGGGTTTAGATAATACGTGAAATCATACTTCAGTGAAAGGTCCTGAATATCCGAATCCCATCTAAATCCAAACTGCTCATCTTCTTGAGCAAGCACGTAGTCAAACTTGGAATAAATAAAGGTCAGATTCGAGAACAACTTGTTGCTGAAAATGTGATTCCATCTGGCTGTTCCCGTCGCATTTCCCCACTCAATTCTGAATAGATCGGCAAATCCCGAAACATCTCGTCCGAAATAGCCAGACAAGAACACACGATCATTTTCTCCTATGTTGTAGTTGGCCTTGGCGTTCAAGTCGTAGAAATACAACTTGGTATCGCGCAGTGCTTGTTCTTTCGACAACTTCAAAAATACATCGGCATAGGTTCGACGACCCGAAATAAGGAATGCTCCTTTGTCCTTTACAATAGGCCCCGTAAGCGTAAGTCGCGAGGAAACGGTACCAATTCCACCTTCAGCACAATAGGTTTTGCTATTTCCTTCGCGCATTCGGATGTCCAAAACCGATGACAGTCGTCCGCCATATCGAGCTGGAATTCCTCCCTTGTAAAGTTGTACGTCTTTGATGGCGTCAGAATTGAAAACCGAGAAGAAACCCAAGAGATGGGAAGCGTTGTACACCGCCGACTCATCGAGAAGAATCAGGTTTTGATCTACTGCGCCCCCTCGCACATAAAAGCCGCTGTTACCTTCACCGACTGTCTGAACACCTGGCAACATTTGAATAGCCTTGATCACGTCAACCTCTCCCATAAAGGCAGGGATCTTTTTGATCGCGTCCATGTTCATTTTAACCTTGCTCATTTCGACGCCTTCGACATTTTCAACCGCGTCATTTGTTCCTTCAATAACGGCTGTTCCAATTTCGATACTCGAGGGTTGAAGCTCGAAATCCATCTTCACGTCTTTTGTCAAGTCCACTTCTTGCACTAGGTTCTTGAAGCCGATATACGAAACGGTAATGCTGTATTTGCCGGATGGCACGCTCAAAGAATAGAATCCATATACATTGGTGGTTGTTCCTGTGGCAGAAGTTACATCGTAAACTGTCGCACCAATAAGCTCCTCTCCAGTAGAAGAATCTTTCACCACGCCGCTCAAGGTATGTTTTTCCTGAGCCATCCCTACCATGCTGATCAGCATTAGAGCGGCGATAAATAAGTTTTTCATAAATGTTCCGTTGTGGTTAAATAGGTATACAACCAATGACACGAAAAAGTCAATTGGTTGCATGGTACTTGTCCAAGACCCTTAACTAGCTGAAAAGTTACAGGCCGTCGACCATTTCTGTTTATTCGAACGCAAAACAATATATTTCATTGCGAAGGGCAAAACCCTTTGCACAGATTAACACTAGGTGCCAATCCAACAATAACTTCTAACGCTTAACGTCTAGTATTTTAATATCAAAATACAAGTCCTCATCGGCAAATGGATGGTTGCAATCAACCACTACCGTCTTTAAATCGTATTCAACAATAACCCCAAAAATGTCTTCGCCTTCGATCTGAAAAGACACCAATTCGCCTTCCATAAAATCCTCGTCATCTGCGCCTTCTTCCAAGGTCACAGCATCTTTCGGTAATTCGAAAATCGCGTCTTTATCTTCGGGTCCATAGGCATCGTCACATGCAATAAACAACTGGAAGCTGCTCCCTTTTTCTTGACCAACTAAAGATTTCTCAAACTTCTCGAGCACTTCTCCATCTCCCACCGTGATCGTCATCGGATCGTCATTCGGAATCTCTTCCCATACCTCTCCATCGAAACCCTCTACGCGCAAGGCATAGGTCAGTGTCACTTGATCGCCAATTTCAATTTTCATATTTGACTTTTTTGGTATAACATTCTATTCACCTAATTTGTCCCCATGGGAGATACTTGCTCTAATTGCAATCAACAACTGGGTGGAGACTTTTGTTCTTTCTGCGGACAAAGGAACAACACAAAGCGCATTTCAACGAAACAAATTGCAACAGATATCTTCAACAACCTGTTCAATGTCGATTCTCCTATTTGGGCTACCCTTCGTATGACGATCGTAAACCCTGGTCTGCTCAGTAGAAACTATATCAGCGGCAAGCGCAAATGTTACTTTCACCCTGTTCGCTATTTCGTCATTGCTATGGCACTGTACTACCTATTTGTATGGCTGTTTGACTACAATCCAGTGAATGTGTCGATATCAGGTGTGGAAGAGGGTGACGGCTTCCAACAAAATGCCCACGAATTGGGCCTACGGGTCTCCAATATTATCCGGAAAAACATCAACATCCTTATGTTTGTGTGGATAGTCATGATATCCGTTCTTGACCGACTGTTCTACAGAAAACATGACTTGAACATCGCTGAAAGAAGCATACACTATTTCTACACCCTCGGAACCTACACCATCCTGTTTTCACCCTTCATAGCCTTCGATTCATTGGGTTTCTCGCCCGATTATATCCGCATTGCATGTTTGCTCATCTACCTGCCCTATTCCATTATGAGCTTTCACCAAAAGCGCAGTATTCTTCACTATTTAAAGGCGATTCTATTGGTAATTATTAGCTTCATGTTATACGTGGTGGCCATAAGCGCCCTAGTCGTTGCTGGTATTTTTATCTCCAACGGTTTCCATTTCTAGCGACAAGCGCAAATGAAAAAAGGCGGACCAAAGCCCGCCTTCTCTCCATATATAAGTCAATTTCTATCGTGCAATAATGACTTTCTTCGTCTGTCGGAAGATGTCTGAAGTAACAACGACCAAATAAGTTCCCTGCACCAAGGTATGTGTGTCCATGCGCTCAGTGTGATCACCATTGGCGACAAACTGAGAAGAACGAATCAAGCGGCCAGTTGCGTCAATCAGTCTGACACGGTACATTCCGTCAAATCCTGAAACCTTGATTTGCAACTCGCTTGCATCACTGTTTTGTGTGACATTCAAGGCAAACATGTCGTCGATTCGCGCAATGTTGTCTGGAAGCGGCTCAACAACGTTCACCATGTAGTCCTCAGTCTCTCCCCACTCCTGATCGGCACATGGATCAAGTGAACCATCGTCATCGTAGGTAGTTCTCACACGCATTCTGTGCATTCCCAATGGCATGTCGAGTGGAAATGTTACACTCTCAGTTCCCGGTGATCCAGCAGTGGCACAAGACATGGCATCGACAAATTTCTCATCGGCCGAAAAACCAAAGCTGTCGTCCAAATCAATCCACATGGTCACAAAGTGATCATCGTATCCAACGATGGAAGACAAGGTGTACGTACCTCCCTGGGCTATGTCAGTCGACATGCTGGTATAATCTGCATACGACCCATCGCTGCAACCACTGTCATTGTCAATGGTGTTCAACGTTACATTTAAAATAGCATCGTTGTAATCAGCACAATTCGACTCGCCGGCACAATATACGGGGGTCAAATTCTCTACCATCGCTGCGTATGGATCGTTTGTCGCATCTCCATCATCGGTCAACGACGTGTAGAAGTAGAAATCATATTCTCCAACTTCTTCCATGTCAACGGTAGCCGTGAATGTGTAAGTAATCGACTCTTGGGAATTAACTGTTCCGGTCACTGTTTCTTGAATGGGTGCTCCACCGTTGAACTCCATCGTAATCGGAAAGTTCGATGCTGGATTGGATCCAAAGTTCATGATCTCAACCGTTACAGTCTCGGCAGCTGTGCTTTGAGATTGTGTGATTGGGGCTACAAGATTCACTACACCTACGTCTTGTAAGAAATAATGGATCACCGTTTTTGTAACGTCGTCATTTGGCTCCCAGCCATCACCGTCAATGGATGTATATGCTAGGATCTCGTACGGACCAAAAGCCGACATATCTGCAGTGGTAGAAAACGTGTAATCTGCTTCTTCTCCTACCTCCAATGTTCCAGGGTAGGTTTCAGTAACTACAGCTCCTCCATCAATTTGGTAGCTCACGTCAAAATTGGATTGGTCTTCTAAGCCGAAATTGCGAACGGTAATTGTAATCTCCTCTGTAGCAGTTAAATCACCACTATTTGGCTCAACAATCGCCAATGCTCCTAAGTCGATAGCGGCCGGGGTCTGCAACTGCCATGCGGCGATCTTGGTTCCCCAAGATCCTCCGGTATTACGAGTATACTCTCCTGAAAACCAGAAAGTAAATCCATCAACTGGATCTACAGTCATTTGCGCGTAGTCGCCCCATCTATTTCCATTCTGAGTTCCAACACCGTCTTCGATAACACATTCGGCCAAAGTCATATCGCCTAGTGGATCAGAAGCATACCGTCCTGTGAATCTCAATGAAGGATAAATAGTCGTACTCGATACGGAATAAGCGATCGAAATATTTCCGGCGGCATCGATTCCAATAGATCCCATCCATCGACTCGCGTCATCCGAACCGGGTGCATAGGTGCCTGTCTGATAAACATTCCATCCCGAACCTTCATCTCGTAGCTCGTACCATCTTACACCAGCTCTACCATTGGCATCTACTTGAACCGAGTGGCATACTACCAAACTCTGGTGTGAACCAAAATCGCGGAACTTCGCTGGAAACATCAAACCGTCTCCAATCGCATCAAGTGAATTTTCTGATCCCGGTTGATCAATATTGTTGAATCCAAATCCCGGAAAAACCGCATCAAAATCTTCAACATCTAGAGTAATAAGCTCCTCAAGTGTGCTGTTTCCCGGCGTGTCCCAGTCCACATCAAACTCCCAAATTCTCAAGTGATCACCTGTTTGTGATCCCCAGCCATCGTCGTTGCAATTGATAATCATTGCCGGTCTGTTCGGATCCTCTGTTCCTTCCAAATCAACTGGCAAGGCAGTTCTAAATCCTGATGATCCTTGATTCGGTGTTTGCAACAAAACAGCTTGTGCTGACGCGTCACCTGCCAACATTTTCTCCCGCTCGAATACGGCCGAGTTGGTACCTCCCATGTTCGAACTTACATAGTATCCATCCGACCAAACACTGTACTTTGGGTAGTCAGGGAAACTTGGGAATTGATACGAATACCAGTACCAAGCTCCTGTTGGATCTGGCGTTTGGCTTATTCCTACACGAATAGTATTGTCAAACTGAAATTGCGAAATGAACCATCTGTCGGCCGCTTCATCGTAAAGAACGATTGGGTCTCCAGCGTTATTGGCATTCGGAAAAATCTGTGATAACACAGTCGGACCCCAAAGCGAATTTCCCTCTAGGTCGTAAATCTCCATCGCTACGTTTACCATTTGAACATAGTGATTGGGTCCTACAGCACCACTCACATCTGGTGGAGTATACCCGCCTGCCTCATTGTCCTGAATACCGTTGAAGTTTTGGATAATGTCAGCCGCCGCGCGATATGGAGCTGCTGTTTGAACAGCACGATCGGCTTCGAACTCTTTTTGCTCGTGCGTCATGGCACGTCGCTGACGAATCGGATTGATCTCCTTGTTTGCATCTCCCACACCAGTTCCAGCTACTGCTTCGATGTCGATCAAAGATTCGGTTATTACAAATTCACTGCAGGGTACAGTGAACACTTTTGTTTCGCCGTCTTGGGCAAAAGTACTGCCGGCCGCAAAAAGCAGTCCGATCAATAATTTATATCTCATGATTACAGGTTTTCGGTTTTGCGTTATTCACAAATCTATCCCAACTACACGAACTCTCAGCCTTACTCTAGACTATGATTTGAACACTTTATCGTGTGAATTGTATCCCTATTCACTCCTAGCATCCAATGTATACTCGTTTTATCGCCTTGTTTCCCGCCATATTTTCGGCATATTTGTCTGCAAATAAGTCCACTAGAATGAAAAATATCAGCCTGCTCCTTGCCTTTATTACTATTTCGCTCTGCTCTTTCGCTCAACCTGAGTATTTTGGTTGCCACTACTTCAAAAATCTAAATCCTAAGCCGAAAGCACTAACGGATGCAGAAAAAGCATTGCTCGATGCCAGTATCTTCCGCAGCGACACATTCGACATTATCCATTACGACATTACAATTGATGTGACCGATGAAAGCGCTGGTGCAATTACCGCAGCAACGACAATTACCTACATGCCCAAATTCGATAATCTGGGCTCTATAATTCTAGATCTTTTTGAATTGCAGGTCGACTCCGTTGTGGATGAAAACGGACTGATGACTTACAACTATGACGACGAGTTTCTGCAAGTGTATTTTGCCGATTCGCCTCCAGCCGATGAAGAAGTTGAAATGACCGTTTATTACCATGGCGAACCGCATGCCGATCCATATTGGGGTGGTTTTTATTTCACACTCAACTATATCTACAACCTTGGAATCGGACTTACCACCGTTCCGCCCAACCATGGAAAAGTATGGTACCCTTGCTTCGACACTTTCATTGAACGAGCAACCTACGCCTACCACGTTAAAAGTGCTGATGGAAAGATTGCTATGTGCCAAGGAGATTTGGTCGGAGAAGAGATTTTGGGCGGCGACACCATCATTCGCCATTTCGATTTCCCCTACACAATCCCCACCTACCTATCGGCCATCGCGGTTTCCGATTACGAATCATATGAATACACGCACACAGGAGCCAATGGTGATATCCCGGTTCAGTTGGTAGCGCGACAAGCGCAAATGGCTGGAATGCAAAATGTATTTCAAGAGTTAGGCTATGCCATTGACGCACTTGAGTATTGGTACGGTCCCTACGCTTGGCCTCGTATTGGTTACATCCTCACAACACAAGGAGCACTTGAAATTCCCACGAACATTGCCTACCCTTCATTCATGACAGGTGAGGGGCTCGCTAGCAATGGCGGATTGTTTTCACACGAGTTGGGTCACCATTGGTGGGGCGATGTTGTTACCCTCAAAACACACAACGACATGTGGATCAAGGAAGGTCCGGCCGAATACAGTGGTCACCTTTTCATTGAGTGGAAAGACGGACAAGAAGCATTTGAAGATGAGGTGTTGGACAACCAATTGTTCGTGTTAAATCAAGCCCACGTCGACGATAATGGATTTTGGGCCCTTTCGCCCATGCCCGATGAAGAAATATATGGCCGTCACACCTATTACAAAGGCGCATCGGTGATTCACAACCTTCGCGGTTACTTGGGAGACGATCTGTTTCGTGAGACCATGCACACCGTCCAGGACGAATATGCCTACCAGTCATTCAGTGCCGAAGAACTTCGCGATATCCTCACCGACATTTCAGGCTACGATTTGACCTCCTTTTTTGATGATCAAATTTTCAAACCTGGCTTTTCAGTATTCGTAGAAGACTCAACATTCACCAATGAAGTTGATGGGGAGTTTATTACCACCGTTCATATCAGACAGCTCCTTCGCGAGTGCCCAAGCTATTACGAAAACGTGCCTTTGGATGTCACACTGGTCGATGCCGACTGGAATGAGCACCATACGGTGGTCATGGCTAGTGGTGAAACAACCACCGTCGAGGTTTCTAGCGACTTTGATCCATTGATGGTATTCCTCAATGGAAAAAACCGATTGAACCAAGCGCGCATGGACAACAGCCGAATTTTATATCCTAGTCAGGATTTCTTCTGGAATCTAGAACATGTTGAATTCCGCCTGGATCAAAACAGCATGGCCGACTCGGCGCTGATACGCATTGAGCACATTTGGGCCGGCCCAGATGGGTCAAATCTCGGACCGGGGATTTACGAAATAGCCCAACGTCATTATTGGACAGTCGATGGAATCTTCCCCGACGAGTATGACATGGAAGCACGTATCAATTACAAAGGAGTCGATCCTTTAGATTTAGACTTTGACCTAGTGAGTGAGACTGAGGTCGACTTAGTGATGGTATATCGTGAAAATGGAACGCACCCGTGGACTGTTTATCCTGATCAAACCTTGGTCGAAGGAAACCCAACGACAGGAACTGGTAGCTTGAAAATAGATGTTCTAATACCGGGAGAATACGCTCTTGCAAACGGAAATATTGATGTCGCAGTCGCTGAAAGAGAGAAAAACTCAGAGGGCATTTTGGGTGTTTTTCCAAATCCGGCCATGACCTTCCTTCAGCTACAAGCCACCTTCAATAATTACAGCGGAAAAATAGGCATTGAACTCTACGATACCTTCGGGCGACTTGCGATGGAAACAAGTGGTACCGCTGTTCAAGGAGAATTCTCTGAAAAAATCGACATTGCCGATCTTGCACGTGGACTGTACGTGGTGAAACTGAAAGATAAAAACGGAGATGTAATCGATACTACGACCTTCACTGCGGTCATGTAATGAAATCACTCTTCGTCTGCCCCTAGCGGGTGCGCCGAACGCGCAATGGCCTCAACGGCGCGCATGTGATCTCGCTTGTCTTCGTGGGGAGCAAATACATAACCCTCAACGGTAACAACATTGTAATTGCTAGCGTCTAGGAATGAGTAACTAATGAATGGTCCGCCTAAGAACGCACCTTGAATTTTCCATAGGCCTTTTACTCTTGCGGTGAACCGACCACCAACATCGATCGTATCCAAAATAGGCTCATAGTAATGTTCGGTTACCATGTCTGTGGTTGGATTGGACCCATGAATATACTCACCCAATATGCGATCTCGATTTTCAATGATCGAGTAAATGCTAAAAGCTGTGTCGGAGATATAGGGGTAGCTATAGACAACTATTGCCTTTTCCAATTCAGGATTACGTTCATCCCAATTCTTCTTGAACCACGAAAATGTGGAGTCTCCCACGATCTCTGTGAAAGATGGTGGTAAGTCCATTGCTATGCCAAATTTGGCCTCAAGAATCGAAGCTCCAAGTGGATTGACTTTCCCTTTGTTGATGTTTGAAGCACGAGCCACTTCGGCATCGTGGAATTTTTCTACGATCAGGGCCGATTTCGTTTGAAACTCGGTAAGGAAATCACTGGTGCTCTTTGCGCGTACTTCAATCGTGCGCTGACCTTTCGAAAATTGTTCGTTTATCTCGCGCGTGCTGGCCACTTGGTTATCGATGTGATCCTCGATGAGCACTTTAAGCACATTGCGATGCTCCCTAAAAAACTGACCGTAAGTTGAAAAATCTTGGTGCTTGAGATCAAAGCAGGGTTCATGTTGTGGCAATAAGTCATATGAGGCGTAAAAAGCATCTCGAATAGCTTGGCCGGCAAGGCTGTTCCATTGTTGATCGGTCATAACCACAATGACTTCACCTATTCGACCCGATGCCCCTGGGAGCATGTCATAAGTCGATTTAGGCTTGGAGTCACATGAGGTGATACAAATAGAAGAAAAGACGATGATGTAGAGTAGGAAGTTTCTCATCCAACTTTCTGAATTTTAATTTTTTGTCCGAGTTTCAATCGGTTAACGTTGATGCCTCTGTTTAATTGCTCGATTTGAGACACCGACACCCCTTCGTACATCTTGGCAATATCCCACAAAGTATCACCCGATTGGACAATATGGTATTGGAACTGTCCATCGGCCAATGTTGTTGCGGGTTGCGATGCTTCTTTCACCTCTTTTTTGGGAGCCTTTTTCGATGAATAGACCAGCAATTTCTGTCCTGGATGAATGGTGTTGGACCTGAGATTATTCCATTCTTTGAGCGATGAAACACTCACATGGTGGTCTTGCGCAATCTTGCCCAATACTTCTCCTCGTCGAACAATGTGAATCTCTTCTTCACCTGGAGACTCATATTTTTGCTCGGTGGTTGGGTGAAAAGCGAAGAGGCTATCTTCATTGCTTAAGTATTTTCCAATGTATTCAATTGGCAGACAAAGTACGTTGTTCCGATTGTCGCCTGGAATTACATTGCGTTTGTACTTCGGATTTAAGTATTCAAGGTCCTGCATACCCACACCGGTGAAGGCACACACCTGATCGAAACGAAGCTCTCTATTCACGATAATGGTGTCGCATTCATAAAAACTATAGGCCGGAGCTACGGGAAATATATTGTGGTCTTCGGTATGGTTCATGACGTAGTTGACTGCGATAAATGCCGGGACATATCCCCTAGTCTCACGAGGTAAAAAAGGTCGAATCGCCCAGTAATCTTTCACACCTCCTGCGCGACGAATGGCTTTGTTGACATTGCCTGGCCCTGAATTGTAGGCCGCCAAAGCCAAGCTCCAGTCACCGTATATACCGTGAAGTTTTTGAAGGTACTTGCACGCAGCGTCCGTACTTAGGTAGGGATCCATTCGCTCATCGATGAAAGAATTGCTGTTTAAGCCATACATTTTACCTGTGGCGTGCATGAATTGCCAAAGTCCCACGGCCCCTGCTCTGCTCCGAGCTTTAGGGTTCAAAGCCGATTCAATAATTGGTAAGTATTTGAGCGCCTGAGGCATGTCATACTCGTCTAGTTTAGCCTCGAATATCGGAAAATACAACTCAGCCATTCCGAGCGCTCGTCCTGTAAGTTGTCGGCGCCTTTCGGCATATAGAGCGATAAATTTCTCGACATCTGTATTCCAGATCAAATCAAATTCCGATTCAGCATCGAGGATTGCTAGTCGGCGTTCAAGTTCTTCGGAGCTAACATGCGGAATAGAGTCTTCAGCGAAGCCATAAACATTGAGAAAAGCCGTATCGGCCGTGAAACAGAAATGATTGGCGTATGTAGCGACGAGCAAGCTGTCAAAAGCTGCAATTTCCGGATCGTCATGGAAAACGACGATCGTGTCTTTTTGATAAACGACGGTATCCTTCTGACCGAAACCAGTCTGAACACCCAATAAAAACAGTATACAAATGAATATCCCTCTCATCCTTCATCAATTACATCGTCATGGAAAACCCACGAGAGCGAATTTAATTAAACTACGTAAAAATGGGGGAATTGTTATGAATAGACCAGTGTGAAATTGTTTTAGCCTTCGGCAAATGATGACCAACAATCTCACAGATACGGGCTCAGGGGCAGGTTGAAAGGCATGAAGTTATGCATTTGCCCTTGTGGCTAAAAAAAGAAAACGGGGAATTACTCAGACTTGTCTTTAAGCTTATCTTGTTCCGAGTCGTCTTTGGTTGCATCCTTGAACTCCTTGATACCTTTTCCGAAACCTTTCATCAATTCAGGAATTTTACGGCCACCAAAAAGCAATACTACCACACCGAGAATGACTAGCATCTCTGGTCCGAGGAAATTGAAAAGTAAAACTGAAGCAATCATGATCTATGTTTGAGAAGCAAAGTTAACCAATTTGATCTTGCAGACGCCCAGTGTCCGTGTTGAATTTATATAAAGGAGCTAATCTGTGGTTATCAATAAGTCGCACGGTGCCACAATAGGCGGCAATTAAGGCTACTCCGTCGTCGTCCCACGATTGGAGCTCTTCGAAATTATTGGCGTGTACAAGTTCGAAATACTCCAGAACGAGGGAGCTTTCATTTTGAAAATGCGTATAAACCCAGCTTTTCACTTCTTGCGGACTCATTTTCTCGCTTAATTCGCCCAGACTTGTTAAGACCCTACTTATTATAAGAGCCTCTTTTTTTTGTGCTTCAGTGAGTAAGGCATTTCTAGAACTCAAGGCTAGTCCTTCCTCGCTCCGGATAATGGGACAGGGAACGATTTCAATTTCCGGATATTTTTCTGAACTAAAAGCTTGGACGATGGCCAACTGCTGAAAATCTTTTTCGCCAAAATAAGCCTTGTGCGGTTTGACTAGCGAAAAGAGGATATCGACGATTTGCACCACCCCTTCAAAGTGACCTGGTCTGAATGATCCCTCTAAAACGGTATTGAGCGTGCCAAAGTCGAGTATTGGTTTGGCCACTTCATTCGGATAAATCTCCTTCACTTCCGGCATAAACAGGTAGTCGCAGCCACAATTTCGCAGCAAATCACTATCTGATTCGGGCATTCTTGGATATTTTACGAGGTCGGAGGACTGATTAAATTGGGATGGGTTTACAAAAATGCAACACACCACATAATCACATTCTTCTTTGGCTTTTTGAATGAGGGAAACGTGCCCTGCATGTAGCGCTCCCATTGTGGGAATAAAGCCAATTGTTCTGGATAAATCATCAACAGAATCGCGCCAATTAAGCAAACTAGAAATGTGGTGAAAGATCTTCAAAACTGGTAATTTGAGAACAGGGCAAGCGGCCAAAGCTATATGATATATTTGAATAAACGGACAAAAATGCGTACTTTTGTGTCTGGAATAGACTGAAAATTTGTAGGACTGTATGGAGAAAGCACGCGTATTATTTGTATCTCAAGAAATTACACCTTTTTTACCGGAAACTCCGATTTCACATGTGAGTCGTCATTTGCCGCAAGGAATCCATGATAAAGGGAAAGAAATTAGGGTATTCACTCCAAGATTTGGAAAAATTAACGAACGCCGTCATCAACTTCATGAAGTTATCCGTCTATCGGGTATGAACATGATCATCAACGACAGCGATCACCCTTTGATTATTAAGGTGGCATCAATACCTACTGCTCGCATGCAGGTATATTTTATCGACAACGAAGAATTTTTCCATAGAAAGTCCGTTTTCACAGACGAGAATGGAAAGTTCCATGGAGATAACGACGAGCGAGCCATCTTTTTTGTGAGAGGTGTCTTGGAAACTGTTAAGAAGTTAGGCTGGGCACCTGATATTATTCACTGCCACGGCTGGATGACAGCTTTGATGCCTATGTATGTTCGTAAGATGTACCATGACGATCCTCATTTTGCCGATACGAAGTTGGTTTATTCGACTTTTGAGCAGAAGATGCAGACCTTGGATAAGGGCTTGATTGACAAAGTGGTATTGGACGGAATAGATAGATCAGAGGTAGAAGCTTTAGAAACTCCAAACTTGGAAGGAATGGACAAGATTGCGATTCAGTATGCTGACGCAGTGGTTCAAGGATCTCCGACAATGGATGCTACTACGGCCGACTATATCTCTTCATTGAACAAACCGTTTCTCGCGCATTCAGACAATGACAGCATTGTAAACCAAATCGATCAATTTTATGATGAGGTTTTGCTGGGAAAGTCGGTGCTGGTTGAAGAATAAGAGACTCCGAACATGATAAAAACTTCACGGCGGCTTGGTGCCGCCGCTTTTCTTTTGCTCGCTTTAGCGGTAGCTATTGTTGGATGTAAAAAACCAGAGCAGAACATTGGATTAGGAATACAGCCTGAAGAGGATATTCTGAACGCCATTTACACAGACACCGTTTCTATTGTTGCTTACACGCTAGCGGAAGACTCGCTCCGCATGGACGATTTCTCACGTAGCCTGCTAGGCAATCAACTAGATCCTGTTTTTGGGAAGTCTTCGGCCAGCATTTACACTCAATTTAGACTTACAAGTAGCAACGTTGATTTTGGGGACCTTGATCTCATTGAAGTTGATTCGATCGTTCTATCCATTGCGTATGGCGATGATATCTACGGACCACGACACGCTCAATATTTTTCGATTCACGAAATACAGGAACAATTGTTCTTGGACAGTGTGTATTACTCGAACACCACTCTTCCTTATGATCCAGAAAACCTCGTTGCCAATACATTTGACCCAACGATTATAGACCCTTCGGCCTATTCTGTTATTGGAAGTGATAGTGTTCAAGGATTATTACGAATTCCACTGAAGACTAGTCTTGGTGAAAAAATGCTTGCAGAATCGGGTACTGACTCACTTTCTAACAACGTTATTTTTCCTGAGTTCTTCAATGGTCTGTATATCAAGTCACATACACCTGATGGTGCAATATTGCAGCTAGACCTTATCAATGCTCTGTCAAATATGACCATGTATTATCGCCGGACTGGAGCCTCAGCTGACACGTTGAAATACGTTTTTGATCTCAACGCCAATTGTGCTCGATTCACCAGTTGGCAGCATGACTATTCGCAAAATCTAAGCCCACTTCAATCGTCTGACACCTTATGGTCTGACCCATTCACCTATGTGCGTGCCGGAGCGAATACGAAGACAGGAATTCGTTTCCCTCATATTTTGGATTTTTCATCTGACAGCACTTTGATCGTCAACAAGGCCGAGTTAATCGTCCCTGCTTCGGTTCTTGATGGTGATAGGTTTCCAAATCAGTCTTTTCTATTCACCCGAACACTTGATGCCGACGGTGAAACAGTGGAGCTCCCAGATGCGGCAACTTTTAGTTTCAACCAAGGTGGCAGCTACGATGAACTCAATCAAGAATACAGTTTCATTATAACGAGATATATTCAGGAAATCATACAAGGTGAGCGTCCAGATCGCGGAATGACCTTGATTTCTAACAACGGTGCTGTGTCGGCCCGACGGGTTATTTTGCACGGACCCTCGGTATCCGCAGACGATTCCTCGGAAAACATGAGACTAATTCTGACATATTCAGAGTAAAGCTTGAATTATTTTTACCTTCGTCGAGCTGCAGCATAAAGCTCAGCATTAAGTAATTCGATCACCATAACCCCTATTATTCATGTGTGGAATTGTTGGCTATTTAGGAACCGAACAAGCGTATCCCATTCTCATTAAAGGCCTAAAAAGGCTAGAATATCGCGGATATGACAGTTCAGGTGTGGCATTATTAAATGAGGGTGAAATAGAAATCTCTAAATGCAGAGGTAAAGTTTCTGATCTCGAGGATCACTTGGCTGGAAAAGTTCCAGAAGGAGTTGTTGGCATTGGCCACACGCGCTGGGCCACCCATGGACCACCAAACGATATCAATGCGCATCCGCACGCCTCAGGAGACGGAACTCTGGCCTTGATTCACAATGGTATTATAGAGAATTATGCTACCATCAAGGAAGAGCTCATCAATCGTGGACATGTCTTCAAAAGCGACACAGATACAGAGGTATTAACACATCTCATAGAAGATATTCGCACAAAGACAGGTGTGGATCTCTTCGAAGCAATTCGATTGGCTTTGTCTGAAGTACATGGTGCATACGCGATTGTTGTTATCGATAAGAAGAACCCTGACATGATGATCGCGGCTAAAAAGAGTAGCCCATTGGTCATTGGAATAGGCGGAAATGGTGAGTTTTACGTAGGATCAGACGCAACACCGATTGTCGAGTATACCAAGAACGTTGTGTATTTGGAAGACGAGGAAGTTGCCCTCATGGACCGAAAAAGCGGTTTGAAAATCGTTACCATCCAGAATAAAGAGAAAGTACCCTATATCCAGGAGTTAGAAATAAAACTGGAAACGCTGGAGAAAGGTGGGTATGATTACTTCATGCTCAAGGAGATTTATGAGCAACCACGCTCTATCATAGATTGCTTTCGTGGCCGTATGAACCTACAAAAAGGTGAAATACGCATGAGTGGTATTGACGACAACGAGGAAAAATGGATCAATGCCAAGCGAGTTATAATCGTTGCTTGTGGTACCTCTTGGCATGCAGGATTGGTAGCAGAGTATTTATTCGAGGATATTGCTAGGCTTTCAGTTGAAGTGGAGTACGCTTCGGAGTTTAGATATAGAAACCCGATCATCAACAAAGATGATATCGTGGTGGCCATCTCCCAAAGTGGTGAGACAGCTGATACACTGGCCGCTATCGAAATGGCCAAAAAGCAAGGGGCTCACATTTTCGGCGTATGCAACGTGGTTGGATCAACCATCTCTAGAACGACGGATAGTGGTGCTTATACCCATGCTGGTCCAGAAATCGGTGTGGCATCGACAAAAGCCTTTACAGCCCAAGTTACTGTGCTTACACTCATGGCGCTGACAGTTGCTCAAAAAAGAGGAACAATTACCGACGCTAGGTTGCACAGACTTATTGCTGAATTGAATTCTATTCCTGACAAGGTTACTGAAGTATTAAAAACCAACGATCAAGTAGAGTACATTTCTGACATTTATAAGAACGCGACCAATGCGCTCTATTTGGGCAGAGGTTCAAGTTTTCCTGTAGCCCTTGAAGGCGCTTTGAAGTTGAAAGAAATTTCATACATCCATGCCGAAGGATATCCAGCAGCCGAGATGAAGCACGGACCCATCGCCTTAATTGACGAGGAAATGCCGGTATTTGTCATTGCTACACATGGTCAGAGCTACGAAAAAGTAGTGAGCAACATCCAAGAAGTAAAAGCCAGAAAAGGAAAAATAATTGCCATTGTTACAGCTGGAGATACCGCAGTCAAAGGCATGGCCGATCATGTCATTGAGATACCCAAAACAGATGAGACACTTGTTCCTTTAGTTTCGGTTATCCCATTTCAGTTATTGTCCTATCATATTGCTGTGATGCGAGGCTGCAATGTTGACCAGCCCAGAAATCTGGCCAAATCTGTTACCGTAGAATAGGCCCTTATTCTTCTTGGTGGACTCCATTATTCATCGATTATGGGCGGTATCTGCGCCCTATTCTCGCGTGTATCTGAATTCACTATAGCTTGTAAGTCAGACATATACCGAGAACTCCTGCCCTATTTTCACCGGAAAATGGTCCTCCTTGGTTCTTAGATCAAAGGAATTCGTTTAATTTGCTTTCCAATGCGTAATAACGATGGAAGTGTTAATAACCTGTGTACAGCAAAATTTGACGTCGGGATATAATTTATTAATTGCGCACATTGGAATAGAATTCTAACTAAATTCAATCAACATGAAAAAACTTTTGGTACTTGCGGCACTAGCTGCATTAACAGCTGCTCCGATGAGCATGGACGCCCAGAAACAAATTGGCGGCGACAAGATCATTGAAGCAAACTTCACTCCTTTCTCTGCAGGTCAGCCTGTAATTAGCATTAGTGGTTTGAAATTCAGAATGTTTACAAGTGAGACTATGGCTATCCGCCTTAACTTCTTCTTGGGAACTTCTAAAGTAACATCTGTAAACACTCAGCCGGGTGCCGATCCAGAAGCACAAGGTGCTCCTGATGCTCAATTGAATCCTGCGATGTACACATATGACAAGACATTTGATTTCGGCATCCAGCCAGGTATCGAATTTCATATGGAAGGAACTGACAGACTTTCACCTTATGTAGGTGCTGTTCTTGATATCGCTTTAGGAAGCAACTCAACTGAAGTTGAAGATTGGGGTCCGTTGACAATTGCAGATCACGATGCTGCTACTCAGTCTAAATACGGTAAGTTTTCTAGAACAGATAAGAACGGATATTTCCGTTTTGGTATCTTCGGAGTACTTGGTGTTGACTATTATTTCGCAGATAATATTTATCTTGGTGCTGAAGTCGGTATTGGCTTCTCTAATACAAACACTAAAGATTCAAAGATCACTTATTCGAATGAGCTTGCTTACCAAGTGAATCAAACTCCAGTTGGACAGCCTATTGGAACTGAGTCTAACTTGGTAGAGTTGGAAGATCCAACTATCAATGGAGGAATGAATAACTTCGGTCCTATTGCCAACGCAGCAATTCGTTTAGGTTGGATCATAGCTCAATAAAAGCCATGAAAACAACAGGAAAAATATTTCGTATTTGTGCAATTGCCCTTATCGGCACTGCTATGTTCACTGGATGTCAAAAAGAAGACAAGTTTGGAGCTAATCCTCACCAGTCTGTACGACCAGTAGAACGCTTAAGCGCAGAGCAAGAAGAGCTTGTACAATCAATGATCAAGAATGTCTCAGAAGTCGTTATTTACGACGAAGAGCGTTCGCGCGCCTATAGTTTCAACACAGAGACAAGAGATTTCTCTTTTGCTGACGCTGGCGAGGATGGTTGGAATTTTTCCGAAGAAGAAGAAGTGCAATGGTTTGCCAATGAAAATGGCGGTGGTGTGCTCGTAATAGGTCTTAGTGCCTTTGGAGCCAATTCATCATCAGGATCGGGCAACGTGCTTGCAGGAACTTCATTGCTAAGCATAGATTATACTTTTTGTTTTTCTGCTTCTGACGAAGCACTTGGGTTAGATCTTTTCGATTACGGCGCAACACTTGATGGAATATCAATGGTGCTCGGAATTGATGGAGATTTTGAAGCGTTAATGGATGGTGATGTTGAAGAAGATGCTGAATTTACAGACTTCTTCCACGGATTTGCCATGTTCTACGTATTCGATGATGAAGCCCAAGGATCTTATGATATCCTAGACTGGTTTGAGAACTACGATGGTACTCCTGAAGACCTTTCAGACAATGGATTCTCTTATGTGTTAGACTTTATCAATTTCAGCATCTACTTCTCGTACGATGGCGAAATCGATGTCACTGGAGGCCAAATGTCTTTTGAAGGCGAGTACTTTGGAATTCTTGACCTACTCACTTCTATTGAAAATTACGAAGACATTCAATTCGCAATTGTCGATGGTTGGGGAGATATGGGTTGCAATTAGATAAACCATCTTTTCTAAAGATATGAAAGACCAGTCTGCAAGGCTGGTCTTTTTTTTGTGCTCTTAATTTCGATCAATCGCCTGCTTTCCTCGCTGCCACTTCTTGAGCCAAGCATTTAACGCAATAGCCGAAACTATCACCACACTTCCCAAATAGAACCCCCAACTCATCTTCTCTTCTTCTCCAAAGATCAACAGAGCTAAGAGGATGCTATAAACTGGTTCTAGATTAACTGTAATTGCCACCGTAAAAGGTGAAATCACCCTCATCACCTCCACCGAGACAACAAAGGCAAACGACGTAGCCAACACGGCGAGCATGGCTATCCACATCCATTCAAGGCCTGGTAACTCGGTATATTCGGCAAACCGAAAATCCTTGGTGTTCAGATATAGAACGACTATCATCGCTCCAAATATCATTTCCCACAGGCTAATCTTATAAGCATCGACCTGTTGGATTAAAGCTGCATTGCCCAAGGTGAAAATGGCTGCCAACGCTGAACTGAGCAGTGCTAGAAGAATGCCTAACCAGTAATCTTGAGCAAAGCCAAAAATCAAGGCAATTCCCAAAATAACCAGTACACCTAGCCACAATTCGTACCACTTGAATGAACCTTTGCCGAAGGCTGGTGAAAAAACAGCCACAAACAAGGTTGTAGAGGCCATTGTGGACAGGGTAACTGATACGTTGGACTGGTTTATCGCTTCAAAAAAGGTAATCCAGTGAATGGCTATGACTCCGCCTAAAGCTAAGATCTTGCCAATATATTTGCGCGGAAGCGCTAATCTCTTTCCAATAAGGAGCATGTATGCGCCCAGAACAACTGCCGCGATTGACATTCTCGCCAATACCAAAGGCCCCGAATCCAGAGATATAAGTTTCCCCCAAATTCCAGTGAATCCAAAAATTAAAACAATGAGATGCAGCAGTAATAAGCTACTTAGCCTGTTCGTTTTCATCTTCGTCATCGCTGTCAAGATCTGAAACTCCACCAGAAACGATGTATTTCATTACATCCGAGGGTTTCTGATCGATAAGCGTAATGTTCTCTTTAGGGACGATATACAAATTGCCAGAAAAAGCATAGGAATGCGGAAAATATACGGCAACTTTTCCCTCAATTTCTCCTAGTTTATCTAGGTTCTCATCGGTAATAAATCCAAGTTTATGGACATCAGTTCCTTTCGAAAGGCGCACCATTACAGGTTGATTGAATCTCTTTTTTTGTCCGACGAAGGCCGATAAGAGGTCGTTAATCGCATCGTAAAGTGTTTTTACCAATGGTGCTCGATCAAGCAAGCGTTTAAGCCAATTTCGAATGGGCTGTGCAATGAAGGTGTTGGCAAGAAAACCCATCAATGTGAACAAACCAATAAGGATCACAAATCCAAGTCCGCGGATTTTACGCTCTCCCTTCAAGCCAAATACCTCTTCTAGAAGCGGACTAATAATATCGTCCAAGGAGATAAACAAGTTGTAGAAAATATACCCAATGATAATTATGGGTAGCGAAACAAGGGCGCCATTGAGGAAATATTGAAAAAATTTGCGCGTCATGCGGTTTGCTTCTTAGGTATAATCAAATGTGCTAACTTGAGCACAAATTAACTACATTCTACACAGCAATGACTAGCATTCATTCCTTCCGAAGTGATTTTTCTTCAGGACTCTTCTCAATTACAGGCCAAGTGTGGTGGAAGTATGCCTTGGTATACGGTATCCAATACACCATTATAATCGTGATTATGATCGTGATCATGGCTTCTATGCTCAACTACGACTTCATTTCTCAGATTTTCGAAGACCCCGAGTCTTTTGGACAAATGGTAGAGCAAGACCCTGCACAGGTGCTCAATATTTTTAGTGACGGGGAAGTCGATTGGTTGAAAATAGGACTTGTCCTTTTTGTTCTAATGCTGGTCGGACTGGTATTAATGGCTTGGATGCAAAATGTCTATTTGAAACTCAACGACAGCCAAATTAGACACGGCAATAGCTCATTGAGCGATGTGTTGAAGAACTCCTTCGATGGTAAAATGTGGTTGCTCTTGGCTGTCACCTTGGTTATGATCGTCGCTTTTCTTGGAATGTACGCGCTTTGTTTCGCGGCTGCCATGGCGCACTGGTCCTTGGCTGTATTGGCTTTCATCGGGATGTTCTTAGTTGGACTCAAATTTATTCTGGCACCGGCAGCCATCGTTCATGGCGACTATACAGTTGGAGGAAGTATTCAGTACAGTTTTGAGAAAATTACTTGGAAACGATCGTTTCTATTGCTCCTGCTTTGTTTGGTAGCCGCCGTTATGATAGGCATTGCAGCTCTGATTGTTTTTGCCGTTTTAGGCTTTTTCTTGTTGATCCCTCTTTTGGGCATGCTCATCTATTTTGCGGGAAGCGTTTTGTTTTACGGACTCACCAATGCCCTTATCTACTCGGGCATAAGTGGATTGTACTTTCGATATTCCGACGACGGTGAAGAGGAGAATGAATCTGGAATGTCGCTTGAAGATCATTTGGTGACCGATTGATAAGTAGGGCCATAGACCACCAATATTAGCACCTTCAAAAAAAGTCGGAATTCTCGTGCTTGCAATTGACTCGAAAAGCTTGTTCTTGCCTATTCACAGACTGTTTTGGGTACTTCCACTTGTCTGATGGACGCTAAGCTTTCAGATTTTTTATCTCGTTTCATTTCAAGAATTGCAATAAATCTGGCTAGGACTCCAATAATTTCTGATTAGATTTAGCTTATGAAAACTAAATTGCCATTCAGACCCTCCCTGATTGTGATATGCCTATGCGCCATTTTTGCGTACCCAATAGAAGCCATCTCACAACTTCAGAACACCAATTGGCACTTCGGCAACGGATTGAGCATGCAAATCACCAATACTGGACCTATCCTAGGAACTAGTAGTATTGCCGCCACCGGTACCATCTGCCCATCTTCCATTTCAGATATTTCGGGAAACCCTATGCTCTATACCGATGGAGCGCATGTGTACAACGCTGCCGGGGATATTGTTGACAATGGAGACTTCCTACAAACGGCCAGTGAAAACGTGTTTGTTCCTCACCCAGATGACGAGACCCTCTTTTACCTGTTCCGAAGTAATAATTCTGGTGTCGACTACAGTCTGATCGATGTCAATGCAGGAGATAATGGGGCTATTTTGGAAGATCAGAAGGCGATAAATATCTACGGTATTCAGAGTCAGTTGATCTGTGCGACGATTGGGGATGGTTCTGGTTATTGGCTTATTTCGGCCGACAACAACGCGGGTGGATCGGATGATATCCATGTGAATGCATTCAAAGTTGATAGCGATGGAGTAAACCTCTATTCGGATATTATCGAGTACTTTTTCTTTGCTGGTTGGAATGGAGCTTTGGATGATGCCCGAGTTTCACCCGATTGCTCGAAGATTGTAATCTCCTACAAGGGCCATTATGTGTGTTTCATGAAGTTTGACAACGATACTGGAGAGTTTTACGACATCATCTACGACGGACTAGATACAGGTGCTAGTTTTGCGAATATTACCGAGCTTGAATTTTCTGGTAATAGCTCAATTCTATACGCACTAGGAGATTACAATACAATACGCCAATACAGTTTAGATACATGGACTTTCAATGCCATTTCAGCATCGTCGACCATTATTGAACAAGGCGATTGGGGTAACAACCAGTGGACCGATTTGAAATTGGCGCCAGACGGTAAGATTTACCTCATGAACACCTTGGAGGATCAGCTCGACGCCATCAACATGCCTGACGTTCCCGGTACTGAGTGTGATCTTGAAATGAATGTGCTCCCCATTCCAAATGGTTTGTCGACCTACTTTCCCAACCTACCGAATGTCACATGTGCGCCGCCTTCATTGGATCTTGCACTCAATCATCTTTACGAATGTCTCGGAGACGAAACCGAGCTTTGGTATGACTTTCCTGTCATGGCTGATTCAGTATTATGGGTGTTTGGTGATCCAAATACGGGTGATTTGAACTCTTCATATCTCGATTCACCTATTCACATCTTCTCGGAAGTTGGTGAATACGAAGTGACCTTGATCTACTACCTCGGTGGAAATGAACTTGTATACACCCACAACGTCCCGATTTATGAAGTTCCTGATCCAAACTTAGGGCCTGACCAGGTTTTTTGTGAGGGTGAGACCATTACACTAGATGGAGGACCCGACGATTATAACTACGTGTGGAACAACAATCAAACAACGTCGACCATTCAAGTTACCACAGGTGGTGAATATATCGTGAGTGCCAACAATCACGGCTGTATTGGTATTGATTCTGTGAGCATGACCATGATTCCATACGCTGAGTTGAGTTTGGGTCCCGACCTAATATTATGCAATCAAAATTCGATTTCATTGGAAGCTACTTCTTCTGGTTTGGACAATTTTGAGTGGTTCAATGGCTCAACTATTGAAAACACCACGGTCACGAGCTCAGGTACTTACTGGGCATCAGGTTCTAACTCGTGTTTCAGCACGACCGATAGCGTAGATGTGTTGTTTGTAACTGTACCAACAGTTTTCCTTCCTGAGGATTTTAACGCTTGTGATGGAGACACTATTCCTATTCAATTGGATTATCCTGGTTGGAATGTAGATTGGACACCCGGAGGTGTTGGTCAGTATTTCGAAATCACTGAGTCAGGCGTATACACTGCTACTTTATCGATAGGGAATTGCGCAACACAGGATCAGATTGAAGCGATTTTTACTCCATTTATTCCCTTGGATGATATTCTCATGCCCAATATATTTTCTCCAAATGGTGATGCTGTAAACAAGGTTTTGAAGCCTTTTGTTCCAACACAACCTGAAATTGATATCTGCACGTTTGGCAATGTTGAGGCCCAAATGCGTGTGTTTAGTCGCTGGGGCAACCTGCTTGCAGAGGATGTATGTTCGTGGGATGGACTTGTAGAAAGTGATGAATCGCATGAAGGTGTTTACTACTATATCATCGATTTGAAATCGGCATGCTACGGTCGTGAGGAAAACGAACAAAGACATGGACACGTGTCTCTCGTGCGCGGTGAATAGACCATAGTATAAGGATGAAACGAGAAATGGTTAACTTTGAATCACCAAACCTTTCTCATGAGATTACTTTTCATAAACCTTCTTTGCGCTTGTTCGATACTCGCTTCATCACAATCTGCACCTATTGTTCTTGACGGATTATTTGATGACTGGACGCCTGGCTTGACGACTTTTTCAGATTCCCCTGAATCCATTTCTGGTATTGACTTGCTCAATTGCCAGGTTACCAATGATGCAGACTTCCTTTTTATTAAGCTGGAGGTGGATACTGAGTTTGATCTCACTGATAACTTGGTAAATCAGAATTTGTATTTGTATATCGATGCCGA
The DNA here is from genome assembly GCA_015665315.1 of Flavobacteriales bacterium. Classification (GTDB taxonomy): domain Bacteria; phylum Bacteroidota; class Bacteroidia; order Flavobacteriales_D; family Sanyastnellaceae; genus JADFAK01. Next base: position 66,998 of record JADFAK010000058.1, read on the forward strand.
CAATAATTCGTCTACAGGATTTAACGTTCAAACTGGCTTCGGATCGGAGCTAGGTATTAATTTCAATAGCCTTTTTGCTTATTTCGACGCTGTTGTGCCATCTGTTCAAGTGAACTTCTCAGAGATTCAACTGCGCTGCTTGCCAACCGTAACAAGTAATATTTTCGAAATAGCCATTGGGCGAAATGTTCTTCCTGACGGAGTTACACCACTTTTCACATCATCAACGATCAAAGTTCTTTTTCGTGAAACAATTGGAGGTGACTATATGCCCAATACCGGACAATCCTTGGTGTACACCTTCGATGAAACATCGGTGGGGCCAGATCCCGCAATCGAAATTAACAAAGAAGATCCGTCATTGGTGCGTGTAGTGGCCTATAACACACTGGCCAATGGACTCAACAATGTTTCTCGAGTGGATAATTTCGAAACAATTGTTACCCTTCTCAATCCAGATATTATTGGTTTTTCTGAGGCCAGTGGTACCAGTGTATCAACTGTGAAAACATTGATGGATACTTGGTTGCCAACGGGGACTGTGGATGGCTGGTACGTGGTAAAAGATGACTACGATCTCATTACGGCCTCTAGGTGGAATATTATTGACGATTGGTCGTCCCTTGATCGCCAGCACCCTGTCTTGATCGACTTACCTGTAGAATATGCCGGTGATTTTCTATTTGTCAATTCACATTTAAATTGCTGTGCCAACGAAGCAGCACGCCAAGCTCAAGCCGATGAATGGGCCGCTTTTATGTTGGACGCGAAATCGCCTGGGGGCATGCTTGATCTATCACCTACGACCGGAGTGGTGTATGCAGGTGATTTAAATCTCGTGGGCTGGGCTCAACAACTGGTTACGCTTGTGACAGGAGATATTCAAGACACAGGAACTTGGGGTCCTGCAGGAGCTTTGGACTGGGACGGAACGGATTTTACGGATCAAATTTGCATGCAAACGGATAAACGCACAGCCTATACCTGGCGTGATGACGGCGATGGGAATTATCCTCCGGGCCGACTAGATTTTATCATTTATTCGGATGCGGTGATGACGGCGAGCAAGTCTTTTACTTTGCAGACTGAAATAATGCCGGCGGGTAGGCTTGCGGCTTATGGACTAGCCAGCAATGAAACTAGTTCGGCTTCGGATCACTTTCCTGTGATAACCGATTTTATCATGGAAATGGCCATGGCTGATATGGATGGTGATGGCGTGGAAGATGGACTTGATAACTGTCCGAATGAGTCCAACGCCGATCAACAAGACGTAGACAACGACCTACTTGGGGACGTGTGTGACAACTGCCCCAATGACTCGAACGCCGATCAGGCCGATTGGAATAGCAATGGCATAGGCGACGTATGTGAAGACAGTGACAACGATGGACTATTGGACGCTGATGAAATACTGGTTTTCACCACAGATCCTGCTATCCAAGATAGTGATGGCGATGGCCTGACCGATGGATTTGAAGTGAATACTACGCTTTCGAATCCCTTGCTTTACGATACCGATGGTGATTCTTGCCATGATGGATTGGAGTGGGGACAGCAATGTCCGGATAGCACTTGTCAGGACTGCATGGGTGATTTTGACAGTGACGGAACGATTACCACGGCCGATTTGCTTGTCTTTTTGGGCTTGTTTGGACAAACATGTGACTAGCTTAGGTTGGCCGATTAGCGCTCGCCTTGTTTTTTAATGTCGGTGAGCACATCTCGGATTTCGCGCATCACTTCAAGCATATCCTGGTTAGACATTTGCCCTTGTGGCTGATTGTTATTTTCTTTCAATTTATCGCGTTGATCCAAGACTAGGTTACGAAAATCACGCGCCTCATCAATACCTATCAAACGCATATTCGCTGAGTGAGGTCCGCTACTACCGGCTGTTTCCACCTTCAACACACTTAGTCCAAACGCCTTGAGTATAGGGCCCTCGATAAAGGTTAAATCTTGAATATTCTCCAAGGGAATCGTCTTGTCTACGCGCACCAACACACCTTTCGAAAACTTCAATTTGGATGTCGTGAGCTCGCAACTTAGTCCGTCATAATAGCGACGTGAAATAATCCAACCCGGTCCTAAAAACCAAATTAGAATCAGGGGAATTCCCACTACACTTATGAGCATGAAAAAACAAGGAACGAGAAGAATATAGGTTCTTACGGCCGACGAAAAAGTGGCTTTTTGTACGATTTGGTCCATGGGTCTTGGGTTTATTTTTTTTAGCCTAAAGGCAAATGCTATTTCTGTGAAGACTTAGAAATCATCTAATTGTTACTCTTCTTGCACGAAGATTCATCATTTCTCGCAATCAAGTGTTAAATTTCGGGTCTATCTATACCGAAAACGATGAAAAAATTCTTCGCCTTCCTGACATGCTTGTGTTCTGCAGCGCTCACTTTTGGACAGTGTACAGATTGCACACCAGATGAAGCATGTATCAATGATACCAATTTTCCTGAAGTATGTCCAGCGGTTATGCCGGCGGCCACATCGGGTGAAGCTTATGACGAGCAAATGACGTTTTACCTACCAAGTCAGGTTACCGATCCAGAGTCGGGCGTAACCGTGGATTTAATGGAAGTGGTTATCACGAGTGTAGATGGATTGCCTTTTGGCTTGGACTATGTTATGAATTATGCCAACAATACTTACTACCCAAATGATGGAGACACGTGGGGTTGTGCTACCATTTGTGGAACACCTTTGATTGCCGGAGAGTATGAAGTATCTATAAATGCGCATGTAACAACATTGGCTTTTGGATTTGAAGTGGAGATTGATCAACCATTTGTTTCGGTATTCACGGTGCTTCAAGGCGAAGGTGGAACGGGCAGTTTTTCTTACGATAATTTCGCTGGATGTGGCAGCATGGACGTCAATTTTGAGGCCCTGATCGATGGAGATCCTCAACCTACGACATGGTCTTGGGATTTTGGAAATGGAAGTACGAGTAGTGCTAAATTACCGGCTACTCAAACATTCACTGGAGCGGGAGATTACGTGATTTCTCTTCAAACCGATGTGTACGATTACGTATTAACGAACGTATTGATTTCTGGCGTTGCCGGAGGATGGTCGGGCGACATCGAAGAGCTCACTACCCTTCAAAATCCTGATCCGTATTTTGTCATTACCAACAGCAATGGTGTCGCGGTTTACACTTCGAGCACTATTTCAGATGCTACATCAGGCTCGTGGAACAACCTTAGCGTTACATTATCAGATCCTCCTTACACGATTAGTTTTTACGATGAAGATTCGATCTCTGATGACGACTACTTGGGAAATGAAGACCTGCCAACGACCGATGGAACTTTTATCTTCAATGCAGATGGTACCCAGGGATCTCTTTCGATTGGTTTGCAAGCAAGTGAGAGCTTCTTCGACGAAACAACTTTGACAGTATTCCCAGCGCCAAATCCAGCGTTTACAATTGACGAAGTGGCCAACACACTTGTGTATACGGATACAACTTTAGTTTCATATTTGTGGTTCAACCAAGGCGATACTATTCCGAATCAAACCGATTCACTCCTGCTTATGTCAACCAATGGAGGAGTGTACCAGGCGTACATTTCAAATATCTATGGGTGTGATGCTTGGTCGAGTGAATACGTTCATTGCCCTGAATTAAGCATTCAGGTAAACTCCGAGACAAGTGAATTATCGGTTCCGAGCATATTTGAGTCTTACCAGTGGTTTTACAATGGACTGGCAATAGATGGGGCTACGGCCAATTTTATTTATGCCTTCGATTTAGGTAATTACAGCGTTCAAGTTACCACAGATTACGGGTGTCAATCTATGAGTGGAGTTATCACAATCACTTCAGTTGAGGATATCAATACACTTACTGATATAGCCTTGTTTCCTAACCCATCGACCGGAATTGTGAACGTCAAGGGCTGGACTATAACAGGTGGATCGTCTATCATTCTTGTGCTCTTTGACGGTACAGGCAGGATGGTCTTTGACACTTCATTACCTGTGAACGGACAATTCTCCGAATCTATTGACTTGAGTCATTTGCCCAAAGGGCTATACACACTTCAACTCAAACAAGGGCAGCAAGTACATTCTGAACGGCTAATTCTTCAATAAACGTTAAGATTTTCAAAAGAAGTGCAGACAAAGGCTGAATTGGACGATTCTATGCCTTTCTTTCGCTAAATTTGGTAGGGTGCCCTGTGCTATCTTAAAAAATGGTGCGTTATAGGTGTATCTTATCATGAACATGTGCGTAGTATTATGCGCATCGTGGCATGAACACGAAAGGAAGAAAAGTATGTCTACAACCGGTTACAATCAATTGATTGACAAGCTCGATCAATTTATCCGTAAGTTTTATAAGAATAGAATCATTCGCGGACTGATTTACACAGTCTCGTTATTGCTTGGTTTTTATTTGTTGGTCATTATGCTCGAATATTTTGGGCAGTTTGATTCGAACGTGCGCACAGTTCTTTTTTGGGGCTTTGTTTTATCCGCAGCGGGAATCTTGGTGTACAATGTGGCCATTCCATTGTTCAAGTTGTTCCGATTGGGTCAGATTCTGAGCCACAAGGAGGCCGCAATAATCATCGGTAAGCACTTCCCAGATGTCTCGGATAAGCTATTGAACACCTTGCAATTGAAGGAGATGGCGGACAATCCAGGGCTGGACAATTCCTTGATGAGTGCGGCTATCGATCAGCGAATTAGCGAAATGAAGCCAGTTCCATTTGCGGCGGCGGTCGATTTTTCTGAGAATAAAAAATACATCAAGTACATCATTCCACCGGCGGCAGTGATACTTGTCCTCTTGTTTGCAGCGCCCAGTATTTTGACTGAACCCACAGATCGTTTGGTAAGGCACAAGGAGGAAATTGTGGCTTTAGCTCCTTATTCCCTTTCTATTCAAAATGACTCTTTGCAAGTCGTAGAAAACGAAGATTTTTTACTTTCTGTGGAGTTAGGTGGTGAGGTAATACCAGACAAAGTTTATATCCTACTGAATGACCAACGGTACAAGCTGAGTAAGCAGAACAATACTTCGCACACCTACCAGTTCAGGAATGTCAATCGAGATACCCCTTTCCAGTTTTATGCTGACGGTTTTTATTCTCCTAGTTACACATTGGAAACGTTGTCGGCACCACTTCTTGTGAATTTCGAGGTGTCATTAGATTTTCCTTCGTACACAGGATTTAAGGATGAGATTTCGAAGAACACTGGAGATTTAACGGTACCGGCGGGAACTCGGATTCAGTGGGAGTTTCATACCAAAAACACGGACGATATACGTGTGCGTTTTGCGGACTCCAGTCTGGTACTTCAAAAAACGGGGAAAGATAGATTTGGAATGAACTACATGGCCATGCATAACGATCGCTATGTCATTCGTACTGAAAACTCATTTTTGATTAATCGAGATTCCATCATGTACCGAGTGGAAGTTGTTCCCGACATGTATCCAATGATTGCGGTTGAGGAAGAGCGAGATACGATTACCGGGAAGCAAGTATACTTCACTGGTAACATGAAGGATGATTATGGATTTAGGCGTCTGTCATTCAACTACATATTCGAGGATTCTGATGATGAAACACGTGTCTTGAATGAGAGAAGCACCATCGATATTCCGGTATCTAAATCAACCAATAGCGAGCAATTTTATCATCACTGGAACTTAGAGGATTTAGGTATTAAGCCAGGCGATAAGCTCTCTTATTTTTTCGAGGTTTGGGATAATGATGGAGTGAACGGCAGTAAGTCAAGTAGAACTCAAATGCGCACCTATTCTGCCGCGACCTTGGATGAATTGATCGAAGAGCGCGACGAGAAAAATGAAGAGATCAAGGATCAGATGAAGGAGAGTTTGAAGGAAGCAAAAGAGATCCAAAAAGATTTGGAGGAGCTTCGTAAGGACTTATTGGAGAAAGAAGAATTAAGCTGGCAGGATAAAAAGAAAATTGAAGACTTACTGAAAAAGCAAAAAAATTTAGAGAATCAGGTCAATAGTTTCCAGCAAAAGAATCAACAGAAGAACGAGAAACAAAGCGAGTTTCAGCAACCGAATGAGAGTTTGCTTGAGAAGCAAAAGCAGCTTGAAAACCTCATGGAGCAAATCATGACCGATGAAATGCGTGAGTTGATGAAGGAGCTCGAGAAGCTCATGGAAGAAATGGATAAGGATGAAATCCAGGAGCAAATTAAAGAGATGGACATGTCGAATGAGGACATGGAAAAAGAATTGGATCGAGCTCTAGAGCAATTCAAGCAATTGGAATTTGAGCTCAAGATGGAAGAGCAGATTGACAAACTTGAGAAGCTTGCTGAGGAGCAAAAGAAATTATCTGAGGAATCGGAAAAAGACGAAAAGGAAAGTGAGGAGCTCAAGGAGGAGCAGGATAAGCTGAATGAAGAATTTGAGGAGTGGAAGAAGGAAATGGAAGATTTGGAAAAGCTAAACAATGAGCTCGAAGATCCGAATCCTATGCCTGAAAACGAGGAGGAAGAGAAGTCGATCGATGAAGACATGAAAGAGAGTTCGGAAGAACTAGAGAAAGATAAAAAGAAGAAAGCTGCAGGATCTCAGAAAAGTGCGGGTGAGAAGATGAAAAAGATGGCTGAGAAGATGGAAATGATGCAACAGCAATCTGAAGAGGAAAAAGCCGAGGAGGACATGAAGGCTTTACGTGCTTTATTGGAGAACATTATCACCCTATCATTTGATCAAGAAGATTTGATGGGTGCACTGAAGAAGATCGACACAAAAGACCCAAAGTATGTTACTCATGCTCAAACGCAGCGCAAGTTAAAGGACGACGCAAAAATGGTTGAGGACAGCTTGTTTGCCCTTAGCAAACGCGTAACACAACTGCAGGCTCCTGTGAACCGTGAGATTACATTGGTTAATGAGAACATGCAAATTGCATTGGATGAATTGGGAGAGCGAAAAACGACCGTTGTTACGACTCATCAGCAATACGTGATGACTTCGTTTAACAACCTCGCTTTGCTGTTGGATGATGCATTGCAGCAAATGCAAAAAGAATGCGCGAATAAGAAGCCGGGAAAAGGAAACTGTGAAAAGCCCGGTGGCATGGGGGCCAAGCCATCTGCAAGTCAGATGAAGAAGCAACAAGAGGCCATGAGCGAGCAGTTGAAGAAAATGAAGGAAAAAATCGAGGGTTTTAACAAAGGAGAGGGCAAGGATGGCAAGAAGGGTGAGATGAGCAAAGAAATGGCTCAGATGGCCGCTAAACAGGCTGCTATTCGAAGGGAAATGGAGAAGATGGGAGAACAACTCAACCAAGACGGAAGTGGAAATGGCAATGAGATAAAGAAAATTGCCAAAGAAATGGAGGAAATGGAAAAGGATATTGTGAACCAGCAATTTGATATTGAGATGATGAAGCGCCAGCAAGACATCCTCACTCGACTGCTAAAAGCTGAAAATGCGGAGCGTGAAAGGGAGATGGATAACAAGCGTAAATCACAAGAAGCACGGGAGCAATTGATAAGCAATCCACAGAAGTATTCGGAGTACCAAAAGCGCAAGGAAAAGGAAATAGAAATGCTAAAAACCTTGCCTCCAACATTGAAGCCACATTATAAAGAAAAGGTGAATAATTATTTTAATAAATTAGGGGACTGAAAATTACGCTCTCAACTTATCCAGCATGCCTGAAAACGAGAAGGTTATATCCTTTACATCACATACAGACAACATCTCAATCGTCGAAAAATTGGTTGATGAGGTGTGCGAGACGTACAAAATCAAGGAAGATTTCTACGGAAATATCCTGATTTCGCTCACGGAAGCAGTGAACAATGCTATTGTTCATGGAAACAAACTCGATCCGACTAAGCATGTATCGGTTTCTTTCAGTGCAGACCAGTCTATCCTACGTTTCATTATTACTGACGAGGGTCCAGGATTCGATTACGACAATCTACCCGACCCGACAGCGCCAGAAAATATTGAAAAGCCGAATGGACGTGGTGTTTTTCTCATGAAGAACTTGGCCGATAATTGTGCTTTTAAAGACGACGGTCGCATCGTAGAAATGGAGTTTGATGCAATCGCCATTTAATGGAAACAGCATTTGGATTTCATTTTGAATCCATCCCTTCTTTCGATCTTCCCGAACAACAATTGATCAACTGGTTGCGATTGGTTGCGACTGATCATGACTATGAGGTTGAAGATTTGAGCATTGTGCTTTGTTCCGATGAATATCTTCTCAATTTGAACGTCCAGTATTTAGAACACGATACGCTAACCGACATCATCACCTTTGATTACAATGAAGGCAAGATGATGATTGGGGAACTATATATTAGTATCGAGCGAGTCAAAGAAAACGCTGCTATTCATTCTTGTTCGTTCAACGATGAACTCAATCGCGTTCTAGTTCACGGAGTACTTCACCTTGTTGGATACAAGGATAAAAATGAGGCAGACCAGGTGGCTATGCGATCCCAAGAAGATTATTACTTATCTTTGCGCGATTTTTAAATCGCTGTATATCAATATTTTAAGATATTGTTTCACGTGAAACACATTGCTATATGCTACAGGAATATGATGTTATAGTTGTAGGTGGCGGACATGCCGGTAATGAAGCTGCTGCTGCCGCGGCCAATCTGGGTTCATCCGTGCTCATGATCACCATGAACATGAATACGATCGGACAGATGTCTTGTAACCCAGCTATGGGTGGAATTGCCAAAGGACAAATCATACGTGAGATCGATGCGATGGGTGGTTATTCCGGAATTGTAACTGATCGAAGTGCTATACAATTCCGTATGCTCAATCGTTCTAAAGGACCTGCTATGTGGAGTCCGCGAACACAAAATGATCGCATGCTCTTCGCACAAGAGTGGCGGAATATGTTAGAACAAACACCGAATGTTGATTTTTGGCAAGACATGGTGAATGGTCTGATAGTAGAAAATAATGCAGTCCTTGGAGTTACAACATCCATGGGCCAAAGCATCAAAAGCAAAACTGTTATTCTGACCAACGGTACATTTCTGAACGGACTAATTCATTTGGGAGAGAAACAATTCGGCGGCGGACGAGCAGGCGAAAGTGCCGCGTATGGCATCACCGAACAACTCGTCGAATTGGGGTTTGAAAGTGGTAGAATGAAGACAGGAACACCTCCACGAATAGACGGCAGATCACTGGACTATACAAAAATGGAAGAGCAGCCCGGCGACGATAAACCGGAACGGTTCTCTTTTACGAAAACTCCTTTGGTCCAAAAGCAACGTCCTTGCCATATTACGTATACCAATGAAAACGTACACGATATCCTTCGTACCGGGTTCGATAAATCACCCATGTTCAACGGAAGAATTCAGGGATTAGGACCACGGTATTGTCCTTCGATAGAAGATAAGATTGAACGTTTTAGCGACAAAGATTCACACCAACTATTCGTTGAGCCGGAAGGGTGGGAAACAGTAGAAATTTATGTAAACGGTTTTAGTACCAGTCTGCCCGAAGACATTCAAATGAAAGCCCTTCGTCAAGTACCAGGATTCGAAAACTGCAAAATGTTCCGACCAGGCTATGCTATAGAATATGACTTCTTTCAACCTACTCAGCTCGATCTAACCCTGCAAACTAAGTTAATTAAGAACCTCTATTTCGCCGGGCAGATAAATGGAACCACTGGGTATGAGGAAGCAGCTTGCCAAGGGCTCATGGCAGGGATTAATGCACACAAAAATGCAAACAATCAGGAGAGCTTAGTACTCAAACGATCTGAAGCTTATATAGGAGTACTCATAGATGATCTAATCAACAAGGGGACGAAAGAACCTTATCGTATGTTTACTTCGAGAGCTGAATATCGCATCCTACTCAGACAGGATAATGCTGATGCTCGCCTTACTCCCTTATCTCATTCAATTGGTCTCGCCTCTGAAGAAAGAATGCGAACCATAGACAACAAGCTAGGCGCTATCAAGGCCACTCGTAAATTCTGCTCTAAACAGAGTGTGGCGCCCGAAGAAATAAATCCCTACTTAGAAAGTTTAGACTCATCTCCATTGAAACAAAAACTTAAGTTGGAGACTGTAATATCGCGACCACGGGTCAACATTCTTGATTTGGCGAATGCCTTTCCACCACTTCAGGATCACGCTTCTACCATTGAGGACGATCCGGAAGTTATTTTAGAACAAGTTGAGATTCAAATCAAATATGAAGGCTATCTGAATAAAGAACAGGAAATGGCTGATAAGCTTTCTCGCCTAGAAGATGTAAAAATCTCACAAGACCTTCCTTACGAGAAACTCGGTGGTCTATCTGCAGAAGCGAAAGAAAAATTCAAACAACTCCAACCAAGCTCAATAGGACAAGCTTCTCGAATAAGTGGAATAAACCCTTCTGATATTAGTGTGCTACTTGTTTACCTCGGAAGGTAGTTGTTCCACGTGAAACATCGGTCTCTAGAAATTATTCTCATTTTAAGGCTGCTTTTTTCAACGAACTCACTCCTTTTGGTGTCGTTATATTCATTTCTAAACATCTTTCTTTTATACCTATTTAAAATCAGTCGGAAATCAGCTCTTCGCAGACAACTATTGGAAGTCCACTTTATACAACGTACTTTTGCAAAAAATTTATACTATGTCAGAAACAGCAACCATGGTCGATATCGCCTCAATTCACAAACTTCTTGGAATTAAAGATGTAAATGATGGAACGAGCACAGGAAGAAAATCTTCAGGAAAAGGAGCGACCATCTCATCATATTCACCAGTCGATGGACAACTCATTGGAAAAGTAACAACTACAACTCGTGAAGAATATGACCACATAATTGCCACTGCAAAATCTGCCTTCAAAGAATGGCGTCATATTCCTGCCCCGCAACGAGGTGAGATTGTTCGTCAATACGGTAACAAGCTTCGCGAATTAAAAGAACCTCTAGGTACACTTGTTTCTTATGAAATGGGAAAAAGCTATCAAGAAGGATTGGGTGAAGTACAAGAGATGATTGATATCTGTGATTTCGCAGTTGGGCTTAGTCGTCAATTGTACGGTCTGACCATGCACAGCGAACGTCCAGGACACAGGATGTATGAGCAATGGCATCCTCTTGGGGTAGTTGGTATTATCTC